>CALEGA010000077.1 GCA_937876715.1 uncultured Candidatus Saccharibacteria bacterium | reverse complement strand
GCCAACGACATAAAGAATCACATTAATCACGGTAGTTATAGTATCTTCAAGATTATTCCCACCGTTCAAATTTGTCGAATTAATCCCATTCTCAATCTCATTAACAGCCGGGTTGTTAGCAGCATACGCAGGCGCCTCAGTAGAAAGTATCGCACCACCGACACCAGCAATCGCCAAGACTCCAGCCATCACCGCAGTTTTAACTTTACTTGATAAGCTCATTTAATTCCTTTCTTTTAACTTAAGCTTATAATATCAAACTTTAAGCGCAATGTAAAGAAATTTTAAGCAACTTTCCCAATCACAAAGTTGACGATCGCATAGGCTAGTAACGCCACAACAAGACCGATAATCGCGAACGTCAGCGTTTTCTTCGCTTTCGCCACCGCTCCTGCGTCCCCCGCACTTGTCGTCATCTGAATCCCCGCCACAATTATCATCACCACCGCCACTAACCCCACACCATACAAAAGATAATTGATGATGTTCTCTTGCGCCGCATCCGTATTCCCAGGGTCAGGTAACTGATGAATTTTATTTTTAATATCGTCCGGAATTTCCGCCAAAATCGTCAGCCACTTCATCTTAGCTCCAAGCTCCTGTCAACCTCAGCACGAACGTCGCAATCGCATAGGCAAGAATGGCAATCCCCAGCCCAATCAGCGCGTTCGTAATCGTCTTCTTCGCTTTCTCCACCGCACCAGGATTCCCCTGACTCGTTATAAACAAAAACCCACCATAAATCACCAGCACCACCGCACCAATCCCCGCAAAGAACAACAGATCTTTCACCACCACCCCAATAATCCTCATCCCCGTCGTCGCCATATTATCCGACTCAAAGTTGCTCTGGTCAATCTCGCCATTCGTACAGGTCAACGCCGAATACCACGGGTCAAGCCCAAAAAACTTCATACTCCCGCAGCTGTCCGCAAACGCCGCCACCGGCGCTGCCGCCGCTGTCATCATCAATATCCCCGCAATAAAAGCAAAAATTTTCTTTCTCATAGCCTCATTATATCACACTATAAAACAGATTGACAAAAACGCCTAACAGTGCTATAATTTTACAGATAAATACCTCTATGAGTGTGTTAAATAAAATAAAAAGCATAATCTTCTCCTTGGGCGCAATCTTTTTCGCGTTCTTCTTCAGTTTAAACATCCTTTCTACCCCTGTTTTCGCGGAGCCAGAAACAAATCAAAATCAAACCACATCTCAAGAACAAACGCAAACTGAAGAAAACAAAGATGAGAAAAAAGAGGAAGAATCCGCCAACACTTGTTACGACGAATCCGGCTCTCTCGGCTGGCTCGTCTGCCCAACCACCGGCTTCCTCGCCCGCATCACCGACGGACTCTACGACATCATCCAGCAATACCTCGTCATCAAACCTCTCACCTCCGACTCCGACTCGCCCTACCACCAAATCTGGTCTATCTTCCGCGACTTCACCAACGTCGTCTTCGTCATCTTCTTCCTCATCATCATCTACTCCCAAGTCACCGGCGTCGGCATCAGCAACTACGGCATCAAAAAACTCCTCCCTAAAATCATCGTCTCGGCAATCTTAATCAACCTCAGCTACATCATCTGCGCGGCATTAGTTGACGTCAGCAACATAGCTGGCGCCAGCCTCAAAGAAATCTTCACTAACGTCGAACAAAACATCACCCCCACCGGCATCATTGCCGGCGCAGGCGAAGGCACCACCGTTGACTTCGGCAACATTCTCGCCGGTCTCACTGGCGGCACTCTCCTTGCCGGTCTCGCCGTCGGCGCCACTGGCGGTCTCGGCGCTCTCTTCGTCTCCCTCATTCCCGTCCTCCTCGGTGCCGTCGTTGCCGTCGGCATCGCCTACCTCACCGTCGCCCTCCGCCAAGCCCTCGTCTATATCTTGATTATGATTAGCCCTCTCGCTTTCGTCTGTATGCTCCTACCTAACACCGAAAGTTGGTTCAACAAATGGAAAAAATCCCTTACTCAAATGTTGATTTTCTACCCGAGCTTCGCCGTCCTCTTCGGCGCCAGCTCCCTCGTCGGCTGGACTATCATCGCCGCTGCCGAAGACGGCTTCGCCCTCGTCCTCGGTATCGCCGTCAAAGTCATCCCTCTCTTCGCCGCGTGGTCTCTCCTCAAAATGTCTGGCACTCTCCCGGGACAAATCAGCTCCGCCGTCAACAAATTCGCTCAAAAACCCGTCGGCGCTGCTCGCTCCCTCGCTGCCGAAAGCGCCGCTCTCCGTCGCGCTCAATACCTCGGTGCCAAACCGCGCAACTGGCAATACGGTCGTAAATTCGGTCAACAACTCCAAGACCGCCACATCCGCACCGCCACCGATACCCAAAAATACCTCGATATGGCTAAACTCCGCGGCGCCGCCTACGCCTCTGAACTTCGTGACCCTCTCACCGGTAAAATCACTAAGCGCGGTCGCCGACTCGCCGCCCTTGAAGCTAGCAAGGCTAATTACAACGAACGCATCCTCAAAAACTCTAACGATGTCGAAAAAGGTCTCGGCAACTACGCTAAGGACAAAAAGGATAAAAAGCAGCTCGAAGCTATCGACACGGCAAATATGCTCGCCGCCGACTCTCTCTACTACGAACAAGCTCGTACGGAAAAAATCCGCTTCGACAACACCCAATCCCGTCAAGACCGCATCAACGCCGCCTTCAATGCCAACAGCAACGCTCAGTTTAACGCCACTAAGCGTGCCGAAGAACTCGCTCGCTCCGTTAATTACCAAGATCTCGCCCGCTACAAGCAAATCAGCTCCACTCTCGAGGGCGACCTTATGGGCACTCACCTCGTCGGCGCCAACGCCGCTGCCGACTTCGACAGCCAAACCAAAGTCCTCGGCAAAAAGTTCAGCTCTTATTTCAGCTACCTCCCGCCGACTCAGGAACTTTACGATCGTCTCTTCCAACTCACTGGCACTAACCACATCACGAAAGACATCGACCCCATTCTCGCTGGTATGGCTGCTCTCAATATGCGTGGCGATACTGACCTCGTCACTGACGTTGTTGAACGTATGCTCGCTACTAAACAAATTCGCCTTGGCACTCACGCTTCTCAATCTCTCGCTAACTTCTGTATGTTCACCGCTAAGGACTCTGACGTCTTCCTCCGCCGCTTTGGTAAATACATTAACCTCGAAACAGCACGCGTGTATAACGAGGGCCAATCTCGCGGCAAACGCAAGAACGACATCTTAACTCTCAACGAATACATCACTGGCGTTTACGACGAATACGACGAAAACGGCAACCTCGTCCCGAACTCCGGCAAGTCTAAGCTCTCCCTCTCTCAGCTCTTCGAGGGTACTCCGCTCGACAAAATCGAACGCACTTACTACGACAACCTTGCCACCCGCGTCCGCAACGCTTACATCGACAAAAACGCCGAAGGCGAACCCGACCCCGCCGCCATCGAAGCTTTCAAAGCAAAGATGGGACAAATCGAAACCGCTGTCGCTCCTGCTTTTATTTCCGCTATGCTCAAATACGCCTCCGGCTCTGAACAAATCGTCAACGCCGCCGCTGACCTCACCGGTCTCAAAAAAGGGAAAGACGGCGGTTGGGAAAAGCGTTGGGAAAAGGCTGGCGACCAATTCTATGGCGTCGGTCAAGACTTCTTCACCGAACGTGTTAAAAACTACCTCAAGTGGCAAACTCCGTCCCAAATCCTCGCCCTCCGCACCGACGTCTTCTATCCTATCGTCGCCACTCTCGGTAACGATTATATCGACCGCCTTAAAGCTCACCTCGCCGACCCCGAAAACAATCCTGACCCAATCGCCGAAATCTCTCCGGAACTCCTTGAGCGTATGGATCCTAAAGACCGCCCAGTCTCAGAAATCCCCGATTGGTATGGCACTGGTGATGAAAAAATCAACGACACCGACTCTGACGCCGAAAAAGAGGAAAAGAAGAAACGCAACAGCAAGCGCAAGAAATTCCGCGACAAACTTGCTAAAGCAGCATTTATGGACATCCTCTTCAAGAACAAGACTCTTGACCAAGTTATGACTTCTCGCCGCTCTGGCGTCACTGCCGGCACCAAGGCTTCCGTCCGTGACTTCCTCGGTCTCGACAACGAAGACTTCGTTGACGATTACCGTGACGACGTTAACGAACATCGCCGCCAGCACCGCGAAGAGCGCAAGCGCCAAAAAGAAGAGGAAGAGCGTCGCAACCGTCCTCTCGAAGAAGAGGAAGAAGAGCAAGAAGCGCCCGAACCCGCTTCCGAAACTGGTGGCGACTCCAGCCGCGCTCCTATCTTAGACGCCGAAGAACGCGCTCAACTCAAAGAAGCTCTCAACCAAGCTTACTACGCCAACCCCGACGGCGAAGCGTTCTACGAAGATTGTATCAGCGAGCTCAGCCGCTATGGTCTCTACGAGATCGTTGACCAAGTCCGCGACCACCACGAACGCAACTCTTACGAGTCCAACGAGGCGCTCCTTGACTTCGTCAACCGCTGCCTCGACGACGATTCTAATTTCTAGCGAGCTATCGACCGCAAGCGAGCTTCCTTAAAAATGACGTTTGTGGTAAAATTATACTATGGCGCAATATAAGGTCCCTCAGGATGTCGAAGCGGACGATAAGCTTCTCGGTCCGTTTAATTTTCGTCAGTTCATTTACCTCCTGATCGTCGCCGCCCTCATTGCCCTCGCTTGGGCACTGTTCCAAATCTTCCCGCTCCTCGCCATCATCCCCATCCCGTTCGCCCTCTTTCTCCTCCTCCTCGCCCTCCCTCTCCGTAAAGATCAGCCAATGGAAACTTACATCGCCGCTTTAATCAGCTTCTACACTAAGCCCAACAAACGCTTCTGGTTCCCAGGACAGCGTGAATCGACCATCACCATCACCGCTCCCAAAACCATCGAAAAAGTCCTCACTAAAGACATCTCCGAAGAAGAAGCCGGTCGCCGTCTCTCTTTCCTCGCTAACGTCGTTGATTCCGAGGGCTACTCCATCAAGGAAGGCTTCACCGCTCCTAGCAGCTCGCCCGTCCGCGACGAATTTATCGCCGAGGCAGAAGCCGCTCCTGACATTTTCGAAAACTACCAATCCACCCAAGTCGCCACTGACTTGTCTTCTGAAGCCGACCGTCACCGCGCCGAAGTTATTCAACAAATGCGCGCCGCCATCGCTGCCAACAACCCCGTCAAGCCCGAACCAGAACCCACTCCTGAACCAGCCGGTCCTCAATTCAACGCCGCCAACCTCACTCAAACCCCCGCCATCTCCGACTCCAAGGCAACCGACGCCGCTCAAATCCCCGCCGACCAGCTTCCGGACAATCCCGCCAAAACTCAATTCGAACCGCCTCGTGACCGCCTCGTCGAATTGTCTCAAAGCGACGACCTCACCGTCGCCTCCATCGCCAAAGTCGCCCATCACAAGCCTAAAAAGCATAAAAAAGCTGATAAAGATGAAGTTTATATTAGTTTACATTAAAGAGGAGAGATAAAACATATGAACCCACAACAGAAAACCGCGTCCGCCGTCTCCGGCGTCTATCCGGGACAGCCCCTGCCTAACTCCGCTCCCATCGTTGGCGCACCAATCGTCAACAACCAAGTCATCTCTAACCAAGCGCGTCAAACAACCGCGCAAGCTACTCCCGACCATCCTCAATCCACTCAAACCACTCTCCTCGTCTCCGAACTTCGTGACGGTATGGTCATTATGAAAGACGGTTCTTTCCGTGCCGTCGTCGCCTGCCAATCCATCAACTTCGACCTTATGTCGGAAACCGAACGCGAAGGCGTCGAATACTCTTATCAAAACTTCCTCAACTCTCTCACTTTCACTACACAAATCCTCATCCGCTCTCAACGTGTTGACATCGGGCCTTACCTCACTCGCCTTATGGACATCCGCCGCAACAATGACAATATGCTCCTCGGAATCTTAATGGACGACTACATCAACTTCATCGACGTCCTCTCCCAAGAAGCTAACATTATGGATAAATCTTTCTTCATCATCATTCCTTATTATCCCTCCGCCGAATACGAAAAACAGCTTTACGAAACCAAAAACCTTCTCAGTGTTCTCCAAAAGAACAAAGTCCAACCAGTCACCCGCATCGACCGCACCACTTATGACAAAGCAGCAACCGAAATCAACAACCGCGTTGACACCGTAACGAGCGGTCTCTTTCAAATCGGCATTCGCGCTGTCCGCCTCAACACCAAACAACTCGCCGAACTTTTCTATGACTTCAACAACCCCGACACTGCGGTCCGCGAACCGCTTGTCGATTTCACTAAATTAGCCACGACTTACGTCAAAAAAGGAGAACCAAATGCCTAGAAAAAACAAAAAGTCCGCGGCACAAATCGCGGCGCAAAGCCAAATCTCGGAAGACCAACAAATCCAGCAGGCTTTTGAGCAGGGAATTACCACTCTCCGCGACCTCATCTCTCCATCCAGCATCGAAATCAACGGCGATTACTTCCGTCTCGGCACCAAATACGGACGCACACTATATATATACGGTTATCCTCGCTCTCTTTATACCGGCTGGCTCTCTCCCTTAATCAACATCGACGAAGTCCTCGATATCAGTATGTACATTTACCCTGTTGACACTGGCGTCGTTATGAAAAACCTCCGCAAAAAAGTTACTCAGCTTGAAGCTTCAATGAACGTCAACGCGGAAAAAGGACGTGTCCGCGACCCTGAACTCGAAGCAGCTATCAACGATGCTGAGGAGCTCCGCGACCAACTCCAAGTTGGCGCCGAACGTTTCTTCCGCTTCGGTCTCTACGTCACTCTCTGGGCAGACTCGCTCGACGAACTCAAATTCGTCCAACAAAAAATCGAAACCCTCTTCGGTCAACAAATGGTCTTCTCCAAAGTCGCCAGCTCCCAGCAAGAACAAGGTATGCAATCTACTATGCCACAATGCACTGACCAACTTCAAATCCGCCGCAATATGAATACCGGCGCCATTTCGACCAGCTTCCCATTCACGTCTGCCGACTTAACGCAAGAAAAAGGCATCCTTTACGGTATCAATATGCACAACAACGGTCTCGTCATTTTCGACCGCTTCTCACTAGAAAACGCCAATATGGTCGTCTTTGCTAAATCTGGTGCTGGTAAATCTTTCACTGTTAAGCTTGAGGCTCTCCGCTCTATGATGATCGGGTCAGAAATCATCATTATTGACCCAGAAAACGAATATCAAAAACTCTGCGACGCCGTCGGTGGCTCTTACATTCGCTTAAGTCTCAACTCCGACGTCCGCGTCAACCCCTTTGATCTCCCGAAAGTCGTTGACTCCGAAGACGCCAATGACGCTCTTCGCGCCAATCTCGTCACTTTACACGGTCTCTTCCGCCTTATGCTCGGCGGTGCCGCCACTAACGGTCACCCCGCCGCTCCCCTCACTCCGAACGAAGAAGCCGACCTCGACCAAGCTTTAATCGACACTTATGCTCGCGCTGGCATCACTTCCGACCCTCTCACCCATCAATCCACCCCACCGACCATCATCAATCTCTACGACACTCTCCTCCATATGGAAGGCACCGGTCCCCAACTCGCTCAACGTCTAAGAAAATACACCACCGGCACCTTCGCTGGCATCTTCTCTCAACAATCCAACGTTGACATCAACAACCAAATGGTCGTCTTTAACATTCGTGATCTCGAAGACGAACTTCGTCCTGTCGCAATGTACATCGTCCTCTCCCACATTTGGAACGTCGTCCGCGCCGAACAAAAACGTCGCCTCCTCATCGTCGATGAGGCGTGGCAACTTATGCAATTCGAAGACTCCGCCAACTTCCTCTTCTCCCTCGCCAAGCGCGCCCGTAAATACTATCTTGGTCTCACTACCATCACTCAAGACGTCGAAGACTTTATGAGTACCAAAATGGGTCGCGCCATCGTCGCCAACTCTTCTATGCAACTCCTTTTGAAACAATCCGCCTCCGCCGTTGACGTCCTCTCCGACGTCTTCAAACTTACGGACGAAGAAAAGAAACGCCTCGCCAACTTCCCAGTTGGTCAAGGTCTCTTCTTCGCTGGTAGTAACCACGTCCACATCCAAATCATCGCCTCGGAAACTGAAGAGTCTCTCATCACTACCAATCCCGCCGCCTCCGCCCAGCCAGCTCAGCGCTAGTCCTCACCCCAATTTCGTGATATAATATATATAATATATGGTCAAACGCTACCTCTATCTGCTTCTCGCCCTCACCCTTGTTTTTGTCGCTCCTCTCGCTCTCACTACTGGCGCTCAGGCACTCTCCAAAGCCGACCTTAAATTCTACGCCCAAAACAACATTATGTTCATCGACGACGAAGACTCCGCGCTCGCTGATTGTCTTAACGGTACCCTTGTTGACCTTGGCGACAACTCCAAAACCGCACTAAACTACCTTATTCAAAAAGGCTACTCTAAAACTTCCGCCGCCGCCATCGTCGGCAACCTTATCGCTGAATCCTCCGTCGTCCCCAACAAAATCGAGGGCGGCACCTTAATCAACGACACCTCTTGGCGTCTCACCAGCTGGGAAAAATTCAACAAACGCGGCTTCGGCATCGCTCAATGGACTTCTGGCGGTCGCCAAACCGCCCTCCAAAACTTCGCCGACAACAACGGGCTCCCCGTTATCTCTATGGAAGCACAGCTTGGCTACCTCTTCGACGAACTCCAGCGCGAAGTCCGCGGTACCGGCTCCTCCGTTGCCAATATGAACGCTATGTCGCTCGAAGACGCCACTTTCTTTATGTATCGTCGTTTCGAAACCCCTCGTTCTTCTTTCTGTACCACCAACGACAAAGCCGGCTGTTATAATAACTACGCTCCTAAATCTTACGCCGACCTCTCTCCGACCGAAACCAAATCCGCTTACGACGCTTTTATGAATCGTCTCAAATATGCTAAATCCGCTCTCGCCGAAGTGGGCGACCTCGCCACCGACCAAACCACCGACGGCGGCACTTCATCTACTTCTGCTCTCTCCTGCACCGGCATCACCGCCGGCTCCGCCGCCGCCAACAAAATCGTCGAAATCGCCAAACAAATGTCTTGGCCCGACAGCAACGGCACTTGCGACTCCGGCTTCGGTTTAGTCGCTTGGAAAACTCGCGCCTCTGGCGGCGTCAGCGCCTGCTCCGCCACCCTCACCGCCGTTGGCAAGCTCGCCCAACAAGCCGTTGGCGGTCTCTCCCTCAGAGATTGCGGCAAGTTCGTCGGCGCCGTTATGAACTACGGACAAATCGACACCAATTTCCCCAAAGTTGGTGTCCGCTCCCAAATGGCATATATGAACAGCAGTAACAAATGGACTAAAATTTCCACCGATGGACAAGAATTTCCTATGTCCTCCCTCCAGCCAGGTGACGTCCTCGCCTACTCTGCCGGCGCCGGCGACGCTACCGCCGGTCACATCCAAATCTGGATTGGCGAACAAACCGTCTCTGGCCAAGCGTGTCCTAACGGCACTTGCAAAGTCAACATCGCCTCCGCTTCCTACCAACAATGGACTCCCTCACTTAACCTAATGACCCGTATGTCCGCTTCCCACTCCGGCTCTTCCTATCCTCTCTCCGTCTATCGCCTCGCCGCTAACCCAGACACCAACACTGCCGCTGACCAAACCATCCCCGAAAGCGAGCTCTAATGAACCAACCAAAATTCTCCCTCAAAACTTTCGTCAAAGACCACACCGCTCTCGCTGTCGCTATCCTCGTCGGTTTTCTTATCATTCTCGGTCTTATCCTTGCTATAGTCATTATGAACAACGACAATGACGGCGTCAAGGGTACCGATTCCCGCGCCGCCGAAACCTCCATCAGGGAAGACCAAAAAGCACTCGCGGAAACCGACGCTTTTAAAATCTCTGAATACCTCCCCATCAAATCCGCCGACCCCACCTACACCATCTCCTACAAACTCGACAAGGACGATGCAGGAAATTACAGCTTCAAGCTCACTCTTAACGCTTTCTCCGCCTCCGCTCGCGACGCTATGGTTAAACGCCTTTTGACGGAAAACTTCGGCAAATACGACCCTCTCGATTACGAAATCATCCTAGAAAACTACTACAGTCCTTTTTCCAGCTTCACTTTAGGCGACCTCAAATCCGGTAACCTCCCCCAAGGCTTCGCCAAAAACAATCTCTACTCTTTTGGCGATTCCAACCTCGCCGTCCAAACTCTCATCCATACGCTCTATGATGGCTCAATCAACACTTATCGCTACGTTTTGGAAAACGGGGAACCAAAAACCCTCCCTCAACTCTTCTACACCTACGCCGAGCTACCTTTCCTCGACCACTCCACCGTCAAATCCCTCAACAACCTAGAATAGTTATCGTGTTTATGATAAAATTAGCTTAATGAATAAAGCTAAAATTTCGCTCATCTTCGCTCTCGTCTTTCTCCCTCTTTTCGCTATCATCGTCAATCTCACTAAACCTCTAAACTCCTCCGCTCGCCAACTCACTAAAGAAGAGCGCAAATTCTACGCTCAAAACAACATCATTTTCACCGTTCCTTGCGACTCCGAAGCCGATTGCGCTCAAAACACCGACCCCTCCGACCCAACCGACCCCACTACCCCTACCACTCCAGAAAACCCAGTTGACCCAACCATCCAAGCCTCCACTTCCGCCGGCAAAATTGTCGAAGTCTCCGTAAAAGCATCCTGGCCCGTCAACGGTCAATGCAAAGACACCTCCGGCAACTACATCAACTGGTCAGGTCCAAGAAAGGACCAAGCCTGCTCATCCACCACCAACGATTATGCTGCTCTCATTCAAAGCAACTCTGGCGTCAATACTCTTCGTGATTGCGGTAAATTCGTTGGCTCAGTTATTCGCTACGCCGGAATCGACTCAAGTTTTCCAACCGGCGGAGTTATATCACAAATGAATCATATGGAAAGCTCTCAAAAATGGACCAAAGTCTCAACCGACGGAGTCGAATATAAAATCACCAACCTTCAACCAGGAGATATTTTGGCTTACACCAAAGGCAAAGCCGCCGGAGCGTCCGGTGGTCACATTATGATTTATATTGGCTCAAAAACCGCCACATCCTCCACTGGTCAAAAATTTTCCGTCAACATCGCTTCCGCCTCACTCAACCACTGGACACCACAACTCAATAAAATGAATTATATGTCCTCCGACCAAGGCAAAGGTATTCCTTATTCCGTCTATCGTTTCACCGGAGATTAACTATGCAAGAAAAAATTCTCAACAACAAAAAACTCCTTCTCGTCATCGCCGGTTTGCTCGTCGTTGGCATAATTATATATATAGTTATCATCGTCAATCGCAACACTACGTCTTCTCCAGAAACGAACGATACCGATTCTTCCGAATTCGACAAAGAGCTCGACGCAACCTACGCCATTCTCTCTAACTATCCAATTTCTAACCTACTCCCAGCTGAAAACGAAAATCCGTATTATTACATTACATACCGCCTCAACGAGTCGGACGCTCCTTTTAAAATCGAAATCTTCTATCGCGCTTCTGACGGGCTTTCTTCCGCCAAATCTCGTCTCACCTCCTCCGAATTCTCCCAATACAACCCCGCCCAATACAACATCATCTACACCAAACTCGACGACTAACTCGTCTCAATATCTTCCACTGCATTTACACTCGTAATAATCACTTGATTCCGCTTAAAATTATAAACCAACGCTTTTTGCCTCGTCTCATCCAACTCAGAAAACACATCATCGAGCAACACCACCGGCGCTTTTCCTATCATCGCTAAAATCAAATCCGCTTCAATAAACTTCAACGCCACCACAATCGACCTCACCTCTCCTCGACTTGCCGACCCATCCGCCGGCGACCCGTTGAACGTGAACTCATAATTATCTCGGTGTGCTCCAAAACTCGTATAGCCCAAAATCTTATCTTTCTCAAGATTCCTCTCCAACTCTTTCAAATACCCGCTCTCATCCACCACCTCTACATCTCTCACTAAACTTAAATACACTTCATCCTCGTTCTCCGCAATCGACCGATAAACTTCCGTTAACCGTTTATTTACGCCCTCAACCATCTCTTCTCGCTTCTGCCAAATCTGCGACCCTAGCCTCGCCAACATCACGTTCCAAGAAAACACCGCTTCGCTCGACACCAACTCGCTTTTTAATAGCTCATTTCTTTGTCTCAGTGCCTTATTATACTTCGACACCAATCCGCTATAAGTATCATCCAACTGCCCAAAACTACGGTCAAAATACTCCCGTTTGTGCGACGGGGAACTAGACACCAAGTTTAAGTCATCCGGCTCAAACAACACTACTGGATAGCGATATTTCTTCGGCAACCTTGCCGTCTTCTTATCTCCCGCCAAAAAACTCTTCCTCCCATCTTTTTCATACACCGCCACCACCTTTTCACCATCCACATAGGTCAGCTCCACGCGATAAAAATCCGCTCCCCTCCTCAAAATCTCTCGATCCACCGCCCGAAAACTTTTTCCCCGCATCGCTTCATAAATCGCCTCCAGAATCGACGTCTTCCCACTTCCATTCTCCCCAGAAATCATCGTCGTCTCTTTCCAGCACTTCAGTTCAAAAAACTCGTGACTTCTAAAATTCGTTATCTTACAATTCTTAATAATCATTACGACTTTAGCGGCATAATAATATGCGTATATTTCCCACTCTTCTCATTTTTCACAATAATCGGGTTTAATTTTCCAGAAAATCCAAGCGTCACCCTCTCTTCTTCCGTCGCGTTCAGTGCATCAATTAAGAATCTCGAGTTCAACGTCACTCTTTCATCCTTTGTCACTTCTGTTTCAATTTCCGACGTATTCTCACCAAATTCATTTGCCACCGATGCCACCGCAAACGTTCCTGTCGCCGTTTTCGCTTCTAATACAATTGAGCCACCCACTTCTCGTGCAAACAACGCCGCCAACTTCGTTACCCTCAACAATTCCGCCTTATCCATCGTCATTTCCGCTTCACAATCTTTCGGAATCAACTGTCGATAATCCGGAAAACTTCCGTCAATTAATTTCGACGTAATTTCAATTTCACCAAACCTAAATCTCACTTGTGTTTCGTCAAACAAAATCTCAATTTCTTCCACCTCGTCATTCAGCGACCGCATCACTTCCGACAAAGAACTCACCGGCACAATCACTCTCACTTCACTTTCCACTTTTTCGATAAACTTCCGCTCCGCCAACCTATATCCGTCCGTCGCCGCAATATACAGCGATTCGTTATCTGTATTAAAATATACACCCGTCAACGCTGGCCGCGTCATATCGTTCGATGCCGCCACTATCACTTGTGTTGCTCCTGCTTTGAACTCATCCACTCCCATCTTAAAGCAGACCATTTTCACTTCGTCAATTTCCGGCAATTCCGGGAAGTCGTCCGCCACCGCACCGTTTAACGTTGAGATATATTTTCCCGCTTTCGTCGTCACTCTCGTCCCCTCCACCGACATTTTTACTTTTTCACCTTTTGGCAAATTTGCTACGAATTCCGCCAATAGTTTTGCCGGTACCGTTATAACCCCGTCTTTACTTGCGCTAACCGGTAAATAATCTACTACTGCCATATCTAAATTAGTAGTAACTATATATAATAAACTAGTCGGGTCACTACTACCACATAACCATTTTACATTATTTTTTATTACTTCATAATCAATACTTCCACATTTCTTACATACTACGTGAGGAGCTTTTAATTCATGACAATGAGGACACTCAACTAAAGAAGGTGCAGTAATTTTCCAGTTTGCTTTTCTAGAATTACGGCGAGCCTTTGAAACTTTTCCTTGGTTGTTTTCCCAAGTAACATTTTCCCAGTCTGACTGTTGCAGAATAAAGTCGATATCTTCGTGCTCCG
>CALEGA010000076.1 GCA_937876715.1 uncultured Candidatus Saccharibacteria bacterium | reverse complement strand
ACAATCCCGTCCTCAAAGTTCCCGTTCACGGTCAAGGTCCCAGACCCTTGCAAGACCATATCATCGTGAGAAAACAGCGTCGCGCAAACGTCTTCGTCCCAACCCGAATAAATCGCTCCGTCCATCAAAACATTCTCCGACCCCGCCGCCGTTTCCACCGTCACTAACTTTGCCTCCGCCACATAAATCGCCGGACCGGAATTATTCGTAATCGAAACGCCGTTCAAAATCAATTTTACCGCTCCCGTCGTGTTCACTTCCACATAGCCATCGGACAGCTCGCCCGACAAGGTATAAACCCCCGCGGCGCTAATCACTTTCTTGCCACTCCCCGACAGCACAATCTCCTGTCCTTCATACTTGTCCCAGTTCACACCCGTATCGTTGATGTTGTTTGCTAAATGTAAATTATTATTTTTTATTCCAAAAAATATAATTACTAAAATAATAATCATTAAAGGAATTGTAATTATTAAAATTGTTGGAAATAAATTTCGCTTCCGTTTTTCTTCCATTAAATCAGCTGCTCCTTGGAGACGTGGGAAAGCAGCACTTTAAGGTTGGAATTTTTCACTCGAATCGCATCGAGAAACTCTTTCTCGTTCGCACTTTTCTTCAAACTCACGTCATAAGTTAATTGATATAAACTTCCCATATTGGTCGTTTTGCTCCGCACCAGCTCGTGATGCGAGGTATATTTCTTAAACTCCGCATCAAACACGTGCGTATAATCGAGGTCTTCGGGAATTGTAATCTCGAGCGTCTGCGGTTGCGCGGAAAGATTAAAGATATTCGTCTTCGACAAGACCAAAATCACCACCACCGTAATCGCCGTAATTACCGCCGCGAACAGAATATGACCCATTCCCAGCGCCAAGCCGACCGCCATCGCGAAGAACACGCTCGAAATCTCTTTCGAATTTCCTGCAATCGAACGGAACCGAATGAGCGAAAACGCACCGAGGATCGCAATCGACGTCCCGAGCGACCCGTTCACCATCAACATCACAACCTCGACGAGAAGCGGCAAAATCGTCAACGTAATCAGGAAGTTTCGACTCGTTTTTGAAGTCTTCATATGCACAAACGCAATCACCAGCCCGAGCGCCAGCGCCACGCCCGAACACGAAAGTATCGTCGTAATGTTCAACCCCGCACTCGCTGTATCAAACACACTGTTAAACATTATTTTTTAGTCCTTTCGTTTATTAATTGATATATTTTTCCATATTTAGAAAATCTCGACGGATAAATCTTGAGCTTACTCAGCTCGTTCACGAACCACGGCGGCATCGCGCTCATAGTTTTCACTTCCATTATAATACATTTTTTCGGTTCATTGGTAGTTGGAAAATACTTTTCGCCCTTGCTCCCCTTGCGGAAACTTAAATTATCTTCCCGAAACCGCAAATTCTCATCAAACGTCAGCCGAAACTCCGCTTCCGCCTTTCCTTTAAACGCAATTCTGTCCGACATCACCATTATTTTCGGTTCCAACTTATAATAATCCATCAAATACGCCAGCTCCCGCGCAATCTGCTTCTGTCGAAAATCGCCCTCTTTCGCTAATTCTTCCAATTTCGCACCTTTCATAAACTTCTCAAACTCTCGTTCGGACAAAACCAACCGGCGCTTATTCCCAATCTTCACTTTTTTCGCTGCCATCTTCGACTTCACTTCAAGAAACACCGACGACTTCCCCCGCGTCATCTTATACATCCTCGCCCGAAACTTCTCGCGGAACTCCGGCCGGTCAATCGACTTGATCGCAAGGTCATTTCCCGCCGTATCAAAATAAATGCTCAGCACTTCTTCCTTATAAAACTCGTCCCGCTTCAAATTCTTCGTAATTTTCTTGAGGAACGCCGTCTTCTGCTCTTTCGTAATCAAATACTTCTCCTCCACCCGTCGAATCGTCTTGTCGTCATAAAAACCGTTTATGTTCATACTCCTATTATACCCGATAAATCTTAAAAAGTCCTTGGAATTTTAAGGTTTTAAGCGTTTTCTTTTCCCTGATTTTATGATATAATAATATATATGAATAAAATGCCAATCGTCGCCCTCGTTGGACAAACCAACGCCGGCAAATCGAGCCTGCTCAATCGCTTCGCTCGTAAAAACATCGCCATCGTCGCCCGCGAAGAGGGCACCACGCGTGACTCCGTCTCCGCCCGCATCGACGACCGCTTTTTGATGATTGATACCGCCGGCTTAAAAGACGCCGCTGACGAATTCGAGGCAAGCATCCAAGACCAAATTTTGGAAGCAATCGACTCCGCCGACCTCATTCTCCTAACTTTAGACTCCTCACTCTATCCAAGCGAAAAAGACAAACGCATCGCCAAAATGGCGCTTAAGTCTCAAAAACCCGTCTTCCTCGTCCTTAACAAATCCGACCTCGGGCAATCTTTGGACATTTACGAATTTCGCAGCCTCGGCATCAAGCCGACCGAAACTTTCAAAGTCAGCGCCACCACCGGCTACGGCATCAACGAACTAAAAAACAACATCTACAAAATAATCCCTAACATAAAATCAGAAAAAGAAGACTCGCTAAAAATCTCTCTCATCGGTCGCCCAAATGTCGGCAAATCAAGCTTATTCAACAGCCTCGCCAAAAAACAACAAGCTATCGTCAGCTCTCGCCAAGGCACCACCCGCGACATCAACCGCGTCGAGTTAAAATTTAAAGGTAGAAACCTAGAAATCCTCGACACTGCAGGCTTGCGCAAACCAGGAAAGCGTGAAGTTGGCATCGAAAAGTTCTCGGCCATTCGCACTCTCGCCGCAATCGAAGAATCTGACATCTGTGCCCTCCTCATCGACGGCACCGAATCGCACTCAAAGCTCGACCAATCCCTCGCCGGACAAATCGTCGAGGCGGGCAAGGGAATTATCGTCGTCGTCACTAAAACCGATCTCGTCAAAAACACCGATAAAATCCTCGACGACCTTGAATATGACTTCAACTTCTTGCCTTTCGCGCCCGTCGTCCTGACCAGCAGCGAAACCGGCGCCAACGTCACTAAACTCTTCGACCTCGCTCTCGAAATCGACGAAGCGCGCCACACCGAGCTTAAAACTTCTGACCTCAACAAGGTTTTGAACCAAGCTATTCTTGAACACGCTCCCGCCGGTCTTAAAAACACCCGTCCAAAGCCCAAATACATCGTCCAGACCGACACTTGCCCGCCTTGGTTCGTCGTTCACGGTCACGGTCTCTCGACGCTCCATTGGTCGTGGAAACGCTTTTTGGAGAACAAGCTCCGCGAAGCCTATCCTTTCCTCGGTACACCTATTATGTTCTCGTTCCACGACGACACTTCCAACAGACACGACCAAGCCAATAAAATTGACTAAAACGTCCGAATATGCTACCATATTTGACGTATGGGAAAAAAGTTAGCAAAATCCAACATTGACCAAATCGACAAGATCGAAAAATCTTTGTCGCGTTCTGTTGCTAGTCAAGAAGCCGCCAAAGCGCGCGCTAAAGCTAAGGCAAAAGCTAAAAATAGTAAACCCAAAAAAGAACCGAAAGAACACCGCCGTACTCGCCATCCGATTGTCATCTCCCTTTTTATCTCTGCCGCCGTCACTACTTTCCTCGTCCTCCTCGGCAACTACTACCTCGGCTCTACTTTTGATTTCTTAAAGAGCATCTCGAAAGACAAAGGCGAAGAAACTTCCCAAACCAACCCCGACGAACCAAAAGAAGAAAAACCTAACTTCGGCACCAAGCCAATCACCGTGCTTATCTCCGGCTCTGACTCGCGCACATCCGTCCACGACACCAGCGCCCGCTCCGACGTCAATATCCTTGCCATCGTCAATCCGACCACTGGCAAAATCCTCCTCGTCTCCATCCCGCGTGATTATTATGTCCAACTCCACGGCACTGTCGGTCTTCGCGATAAGCTCACTCACGCTGGTATCTACGGTATCGATATGAGCCGTCAAACTATCGAAGACCTCCTCGACGTCAAAACTGACTACACTGTCAAAGTCGGCTTCGACGCTCTTAAAACCATCGTTGACGCTATTGGCGGCATCGACATCACTTCCGATCAAGACCTCACCCCCCACACCAACAAAGCTTGCCACATCACTCTCGGCACTCAACACGTCAACGGCACCTGCGCTCTCGCTTTCTCTCGCGAACGCTACGCTTACGCCACTGGCGACCGCCACCGCGGCGAAAACCAACAACAAGTTATCTCAAAGATTGTCGAAAAAGTCACCAGCCCTGCCTACCTCCTCAAATTCCCCGAAATCCTCCGCGCTGCCGACGGTCTTTTCGAAACCTCGTTCACCTACTCAGAAATCCTCGATATGCTCAAATTCCAACTCCTCTCCGGTCCAAACTGGCAAACCGAATCCGTCTCTCTCGACGGCACCGGTTCAATGCAACAGACCTACTCTATGCCAGGTCAAAACCTCTATGTAATGATTCCGAACGAAGCCTCCGTCGCCTCCGCTAAAGCAAAAATCACTCACCACCTCAAAACTGCCGACCAACTCAAGGCGGAAGAAGAGGAGCGCCTCCGCAAGGAAGAGGAAGAAAAAGCTCGCCAAGCCCAAGAAGCTGAAAATAATAACACTGAATTGACAGATTAGCCAATCTATGATAGAATTAAGGTAATTATGGAAGAGTTAGATTTAAAGGACTTCTTGTCCTATCTTAAAAAATACCTTTGGGTCTTGATTGCCTTGCCAATCGTTGCCGCCCTTGGCATCCTCTATTACGACACCAGCATCAAAATCCCACTTTACAATTCGTCAGCACAAGTCGCTTTAATTCAATCCGACTCCACTTCTGCTGCCGCCACCTTAAACGAAATCAACGCCAACCAAAAGCTCACCAGCACTTACTCCGTCATTGCTAAGAGCAAGGTTGTCTTAGAACAGGTAATCAGCGACCTCGGTCTCAGCGTCACGCCTGACGTCCTCGCTAAAGACATCAAGGTCTCGACCATCACCGACACCACGATTCTTAAAATCACCGCCACTTCCAAAAACCCTGAAGAATCCGCGGCTATTGCTAACTCTGTCGCTAACGTCTTCACCAACAAAACTGACTTAATCAAAACTCTCGACAACGTCGTCGTCCTTGAAACTGCCGAAACCCCGTCCAACGTGGCGAACAACACCACTCTCCGCGACGTCGCCATCGCCATTCTCGCCTCCCTCTTCCTCGTCACCGGCGTCGCTTTTATCATCTACTACTTCGACGACACTATTAAATACTCCGAAAACCTCGAAGAAAACGTCGGTCTCCCTATCGTCGGTAAAATCATCAAGAGCGACATCAAGCTCAAAGATGGCGAATCGGAAATCTTGATTAAAAAATATCCTAAGTCCGTCGTCTCCGAGTCCATCCGCTCTCTCCGCACTAACCTCCAGTTCACTTCTCTCGACAAAAAGATTCAAACCATCCACATCACCAGCTCCGTCGCCGGCGAAGGTAAAAGCTTCGTCGCCGCCAACCTTGCCACCGCTTTCGCGCAAGCTGGTCAAAAAGTCCTCCTCGTTGATTGCGACCTCCGCAAGGGACGCCAACACATCATCTTCAAAAAATCTAACTCCATCGGTCTCACCAACCTCCTCGCTGACTACGTCTCCAAGCGCGACGATTACATCCAAGACACCGACATCGAAAACCTCTCCCTCCTCACTCGCGGCTCTTCGATTCCAAACCCATCTGAAGTTCTCGCCTCGGAAAAGAACAAGGATCTCATCCGGAAGCTTAAAAAAGACTTCGACCTTGTCATCTTCGACTCCGCTCCTGTTGGCGCTGTCGCTGACCCTGTGATTATGTCTAACCTCACTGACGAAACTATTATCGTCGCCCGCGACGGTAAAACTCCGCGCACCGCTCTCGCCGTCACCAAAGACACGCTCGCTAAAACCGATGCTAAAATCGCCGGCATCGTCTTGAACGACATCGACCGCAAAATTGGTCACTACTATTACGGTGATTACTACGGCGACAAAAAATAACGCCAAAAAAATGATTGATCTCCACTCTCATCTTCTTCCCGCCATCGACGACGGTGTTGACACCTTTGAAGAAAGCGTGGAGATTTTGCAAGAGCTCGCCGCTCACGGCATCACGGAACTTTTCCTCACCCCTCATTACATTCCTGAAACTATCTACAACTCGCCTCGCGCCGACAACCTCAAACTGTTCGGCGAACTCGAAAAGGCGGTCAAAGAAGAAACCGACCTCGATCTTAAGCTCCATCTCGGCAACGAAATCTACATCGCGCCAGAAATCTCCCAACTGCTCAAAGAAAAAACTCTCTCGCCGTTAAGCGACAGCAAATATCTCCTCGTCGAGCTACCGATGTCGGGCGTTTTTGACGGCTACGAGGACATCTTTCGCGACCTCGTCGCCGAGGGCTACCAAATTATTCTCGCCCACCCCGAACGCTATCTCTCCGTCCAAAAAGACTTCAAAATCCTCGAGCGCCTAAAAGGTCTCGGCGTCCTTTTCCAAGCCAACCTCGGCAGCATCATCGGGCAATATGGTCGCCACGCCCAAAAAACCGTCAAAAAAATGACCAAGCAGGACTTAATTTTCTGCTTTGGCACCGACACGCACCATATGCGCGATTTTGCGGAAATCGACCTCGCGCTCGCCAAACTTGAAAAAATCTACGGCAAAGCAAAACTCGACGTTCTCCTAACCGACAACCCTCTCAAAATCCACAAATAGTCCTTGACGACGGTTTTAAGCTCTAGTACAATATATTTTGTAGAGCTTTAGGTTATTTTGGAGGAATAATGGAAGACACACTCAGGACACGTCGTGTCCTAAAACCAAAACTAAAAACTTTTCTTTTATCAATTCTTTGTTTAGGGCTGGTTGTTGGCTCGCTTTTTGTTTTCAAAAAGTCGCCCTCGGTCGCTTCGTACAGTTATTACGAATCCCTTAAAATCGCCGGCAGTTCTCTGAACGGCAACTCCATTTGGGGTGGCGGCGAAACTTTCGAGACTATCGTCTCTGCGGGCGGTCTCGACGAATGGGCAGCATTTTACTCCTCCACCAATAAGTCTTCCGGCGGTCTCGACCCCTCTGGCTCTCTCTCCATTAACGGCGTGCCTTACCAGCTCGGCTGGACCGGCGCCTCCGACTACACCGGCAACGACACCATCCGCCTCTATCAAGGTCACGAATCCGCTACCATCACTCTCGATACCATCGGCGCCTACGAAAAACTCTACGTCCTCGGCACCGCCGGCGGTCCAGGGGAGGGGAACTACGCTAACTTCGCCGTCCGCGTTCACTATACTGACGGCACTTCCGACGAAACCAACTATCGCCTCTACGATTGGTACGACTCCACCGCCGTCTCTGGCGTCTATAAATGGAGCAACCTCGCTCGCCGCGTCATCCACGGCACTACCACAACTACTGGTTACGGCTCCAACAAAAAGACCACCACGACCTATAACTACGAAGGCTCCACTTCCGGTGCACCCTACCTCCAATCTGCCACCATTAACGTCAACCCCAAAAAGCTTGTCTCTTCCGTTGACCTCGTCTTGACCGGTCTCAACGGCAAATCCTCGACCGAGGGCATCTACTGCGGTATCTACGCCGTTACCGGTATGGTCAACGTCTCCGCACCAAATCCCGTCGAAGTCATCTACGTTGACGCCGTCTCCGAAACTACCGCTGACATTCACTGGGAATCCGTTCCTCGCGCCACCAGCTATCGTCTCGACATCGCGCTCGACCCAGACTTCAAAAACATCTTGCCAAACTATAACAACCTCACCGTTAACGACACCTCCCTCACCGCTACCGGTCTCTCCGGCGGCACCACCTATTATACTCGTGTCCGCGCCGAGAACTCCGAGGGTCAAAGTATTAGCTCGAATGTTGTAAGCTTTACAACAGACCCAGAAACTATCCCACCTACCATCTCCGTCATCGCTAACCCAGGGCTAATCCAAATCAAGGACGACGCCGTCATCATTGGCGTTGACGCCTCCGGCGTAAAGGAAATCGACGAAAGCCTCGACGGTGGCGAAACCTGGATTAAGCTCATCGACGGCGACCGCGCCGAACGCGAAATCACCGAAAACGGCACCTACTGCTACCGCGCCATCGATAATTTCGACAACGCCAGCGAAAAAACCTGCATCACTTACTCTAATCTCGACACCGCTAAGCCTGTCATTCGCGTCAACACCAACGGCTACGCCGAAGGCACCTGGACGAACGACCCTGTTACCCTTACTGTCGAAAGCCTCACCATCAACGTCGGCACTACTAGCTACTTCTACTCCGAAGACGGCACCAACTGGCTTCCGTACAACGGTGGCGTCGTGGTTGCCGAAGAAACTCCGCTAGATGGCAAAACTTATTACTTTAAGGCAGTGAGCCAAGCCGGCGTCGAATCCGACGTCGTCGAAGCGACCGTCCTCCGCGACATCACCGCTCCGACCGGCGAAATCTCCAGCTCCGACAACGGCTGGAACCAATTCTTGAATACTATCACCTTTGGTCTCTTCTTTAACCAAACCAAGAATTTCGAAATCGCCGCCACCGACGACCTCTCTGGCGTCGCTAGCGTCGAATATCTCATCTCGAACACCGCCTTCGAATCTAAGGAAGCTGCGCTCGCCGCTAACGGCTGGCAAACTTATAACTCCGCCGTTGCCATCAACCCCGAGGGCGACTACGTCCTCTACTTCAAGCTCACCGACAACGCCGGCAACGTCAGCGTCGTTAACACCGACGGCATTGTTCTCGACACTACCGAAGCGCTCATTGAGGGCTATGTTGACGCCGACCACACCTATCCACTCGAAGACGGCAAAACCTACTACCTCGCCAGCAAACTCATCGTCACCGACAACCGCGCTCTCGACACCATTACCGTCAATGGCAACTCCATCAACGTCAGCAACAACATCATCTCTCTCGCTGCCAACCAAACCTATGTCATCGAAGCAAAAGACAAAGCTGGCAACGTCACTAACCTGACCATTCACACCGGCTCGCTTAGCGACTACACGCTCGACCTTAACAATGACAATTTCAAAACCAGCGACGACTCGCGCCTCGAAACCGCCAAAGAAAAACTTGAAGAAATCAAGGCGGCAGAATCTGACCACGCTTCCGAAGCAGAACTCGCCATTATTGACGACCTCATCGCGAACTACGACAACCTCCTCCAACAAATCGCAGATTTGGAAGCAGAAATTAAGGACGAAGCCGACCGTGGTGCCGCCGTTCCCGACATCGACCATATCACGAGCGACGACCGCGAAAACATCGAGCAAATCCTCGCCGACATCAACGCCACGCTCGAGGAAGACAGCACTCACCTGACGGTTGAAGAGCTCAACGACCTCCTTATCGAAAAGCGTGAGCTTGAAGACAAACTCCGCCGTCTCGACGAAGTGAGCGAAGAACTCGAAAACCTCGCCATCGTCAATCAAACCAATACCGACATCATCAAAACCAGCGACAAAGACGAACTCGAAGACTTGAAACAAGAAGCCGAATCGCTCCTCGGTGGCACCAACCTCACCGAAGCGGAACGCGAACAAGTCGAAGCGGAGCTCACTCAAATTAACGAACTCCTCGACCAAATCGCTGCCGCCGTCACCGCGGAAAACACCGACGACATCCACGATGTTGACAACATTATTCCGACCGGCTACACCATCGACGACAAAACTGATCTTGAGGAAGCAAAAGAAGACATCGAGCACGCGCTCGAAAATTACAGCAACAACTACACCAACGAAGAAAGGGAAGCGCTCGAAGAAAAACTCGACCAAATCATCCACGCTCTCGACGACATCGAAGAACAGATTTGGGACGAAATTGTCCGCACTACTTTCCCGACTTTGACTGTCACTAGCGAAACCTCGAAATGGCTCACGATGGATGTCGCCGGCGTCTCCGCCTCCGATGAATATGGTGTCGCCAAAATCGAAGTTTCTCGCGACGGTGGCGAAAACTGGACTTTAATCACCAACCTTGAGTCCGGCACTTACAATGTCGAGCAAAACGGCGCCTACATCTTCCGCACCACTAACGAATTTGGCAACACTAAAGAACAAACCGTCGTCTATCATAACATCGACCCCGTTAAACCCGCCGTCGAAGTCAACTCCCACGGTTATCAACTCAGCACTTGGACTAACCAACCCGTCACGCTCAGCGCTCATAACACCGCCGCCAATATCAGCCCTGTCGCCCTCTATTACCGCGAGAAAGATACGGAAAACTGGCTCCCCTACACCAGCTCGCTTCTCGTCGCCTCTGACGTTGACCTAGAGACCTTTGAATTTAAGGCGGTCTCCGGCGCCGGCATCGAATCCGAGGTTGTCGAGGCAAGCGTCAAGAAAGATGCCGTCGTCCCGACCGGTACCATCTCCACTGGC
>CALEGA010000075.1 GCA_937876715.1 uncultured Candidatus Saccharibacteria bacterium | reverse complement strand
GGCTCCACCAGGAAGCCATTTAAAATACCCCAAAGGGGAATTTTTTATTTCAAAATCACTTCTGTTACTTCCGCCGCTTTCAGCCAGTTAAGATAGCGCAATGGTCTCGGCGCACTCTCTTGCAGCGCCACCATCCCCGCGTTCACAATATAACTTGCTCCACCTTTCACGATCTCGCGCCCACGCATAAACCTCGTCGGCAAAATCTTTTTCATCGGCGCCACGATTCCGCCGTGTCCACCACAGGCATCCACCACCAAATCCGCACCAATCGGCACGCAACCACCGTGCGTATGTCCAAAACTAAAAACACCAAACTGTTTTAGCTCTTTCATTCGATACAACTCATTTATCGGCGCGTGCGCGGCAAACCAATGCGCCTTGCCCTCCCTAAACTTCAGCACTCCCTCGCGGTCAAGTTGCTTAATTTTCCGTTTCATCTCGGCAATGTTTTCGCCTTTCTCGTGCGGCTCGGCATAATACATCATCGGCTCTTGTTAAAACCCAAAAATCCTCAGCCCTTTCACCTCGAACCAGCTATCAACTAGCAACTTCACTCCCGTCTCGCGACAAACTTTTCGCCATTCACCCACCACATCAGGGAAGACCAGCGATATAAACTCCGCTTGCGATCGCGGTCTGCCGCGCCCAGTTAGCATCTGATCGTGATTACCAATTACCATCACTGTCGGCGCAAACTTTACGCAAAGCCGCATCGTCTTTTTCAGCTCGGCAATCAATTCCGAATCCAAAAACGACTTCGCCGTGTCGAACAAATCTCCTTGTAGAATAATTACGTCAGGCTTTATCTTCCTTAGCTTCTGTCGCAAAAGCTCGCGTTGCCGCTCGGTGACGATTCGACTAATGTGCCAATCTCCCGTCAGCGCAACTTTCACGGGCGTCTTTAATCCCGCTTCGACTTCATAAACTGGCTTTCTACAAAAAATCGGCTCTCTCAAAATCATATTCCTATTATATCGCAAAACTGTTATAATGTTTATGTAAAATGGAGTTATTATGAAAAAGTTAAATCCCGCCAAATTTTTCGATGAATTTGCGCTTGCCAGTCGCGGACTCCTCCTTGCCACCCGTAAAAAAAGCTTTTGGCTCGCCTTTGCTATCACTTTCGTCGTTTTCGGCACACTCATCAACCTCCTCTCCTCCGGTTTCACCTCTTTCCAACTCATCGGCGCTTGCCTATCGAGCGGCGACTTTGGCGGCGCTTTCCGCATCATCGGTGGCGCTTTCCTCGCCATCTTCGGCGTCGGTCGCGAGTTTCCCGACTTCGCTCTCAACTTTGTTTTAACTCTTTTTCAATCCATTCTCATCGCCCTCGTCGTCTTCGTCTTTAAACACAACAAAAAGGTCAGACGCGCCAAAAAAGCCGCAGCCGCCAAGTCGGAAAATCAAATCAAATCCGCCGACTCTGGCGCACTTGAGTCTTCTGCTATCGTCGCCGGTCTCGCCGTGCTCGGCTCTGGCTGTCCCACCTGCGGTACCACGCTCCTCGCGCCCATACTTGGCGCCGTTCTCTCCGGCACCACCGGCGCCGTCAAAATCGCTGGCACGCTCAGCCTCGTCTTCAACATCGTCGCGATTTTACTCGCAATTTTAGTTTTCCGTAAGCTAGGGTTAGAAACCTATGCTATAATCAAGAGTGAAGAGTTTAAGGAGAAACATAATGAAAAAAATAGTTAGAATCGTCGCCCTTGTCGGTGTTTTTGCCCTCATTTTCGTCGCCATTGTCAGTAGTAACGTCAAGACCACCGATGTTGCCGCCGAAGTTTGGAATACGACTATGACCCTTGGCGACCCCGCCACCGCTGTTCGCCACTACGTTGTGTACTCCGACTTAATGTGCCCGTATTGTAATTATTACGGCAAAGTCATCTGGGACAACGACGAAGAATTCCAAAAATACCTCGAAGAAAACAAAATCGCTTACGAAATCCGCGTTACTGATATGCTCTACGAAAGCTCCGGCGTCAAAATGTCGCGCCCGTCCGCCGAGGGTGCTTACTGCGCCGCAAGGGAAAATCGCTTCTGGGATTATTACCACGCCGCCCTCGACCACATCTTCGACGATTATTACAAAAAAGGCATCGGTTATTCCAAAACCGCACCCGCCATCTCCGATATGACGCGCGACTATTGGTATAAAATCGGCGAAGAAATCGGTCTCGGCGACACTTTCAAGCAATGCTTCTCCGACAATCTCGCCGTCGCCGAAGTCCAAGAAAACACGTTAAAAGCAAGCGCTACCGCTGCCGGTCTCCCTTACTTCGTCTTTGGCAAATTTACCACCGGTGGCTTTGACCCCAGCTGGGAGTGGGCAGAAGTCAAGTCTATGCTAAACCAAGGCTTGAAGTAATTTCGCTTCAAATAACACCGTCGGCACCGCTGGCGGCGGTGTAAAATCCGTTGGCTTCAAAGGATAACGAATTTTTGTCGCATATTTTTCTAACAACTTATAGCCAAGCTGAGACGTATAATGCCGCTCCGTCGCAATCAACTTCAGCGCAAACTGTTTTTGCAAAATCAAATAAAAGCTCGCCGGCGGATTTTCGCTTTCAATCAATTTATGGACAATTTTCGAGCTTAAATGGAACGGCGGATTAGAAAACACTTTATATCCCGCCGGCAACTTGTTCAAATCAAATTCCAAAAAATCCTCCTCGACCACTTCGACATTTTCAATGTTCTGTCTTGCCAAATTTTTCCGGAGCAGTGCCGCCGTCTTTGTATCCGGCTCAATCGCCACTACTTTCGTACAACGTTTTGCTAGTGCCGACGTAATCACGCCACTCCCCGCGCCAATTTCCAGCACCGTGTCACGCTTTTTGATATTGCTATGCCCAATCAACATCAAGGCAAGCCTCGGCGACCTCAAGAAATGTTGTGACAATAAATGATTACGCATAGAGAAAGCTCTAAACTTCTGAATCTGCCGTCTCGCCGGTTGCCAGATTTTTCACCTTAAACGCGCCCGTCTTCACTTCGTTCTCGCCCACCACGACAAGATAATCCGCCGTCTTGGCAGCGAAGCCAATCTTGTCGCCTAACTTTTTCTCCAAGAAAATCACGTCAGCATCTTTACCACGCCCACGGAACTTCGCCGCAACCTTATACGCAAAAGCCACTTCTGCTTCGCTATTAGAAAACGGCACGATAGCGTAGCGCTTTCGGTCGCTCTCTTCCGCTTGGACAAGATTATATTCGTTTAAAACATAGAACAACCGCGTCAAGCCGATTGAACCGCCCACGCCAGGGAACTTTTGGTCAGTATAAAGCTCGGCAAGGTTTTCGTAACGCCCACCAGAACAAATCGAGCCAATCTCTTTATAATCCGGCAAAATCGTCTCGAATACTGTACCGGTATAATAATCCAGCCCGCGCACAATCTTCATATCCGCCACCACCGCATCGCTCAAACCTTGTCCCTCCAAAATCTTCAAGACTTTTTCTAGTTCCGCCGCGCCCTCGTTAAACTTCTCGTTCTCAAAACCAAACTCGCGCAACTTCGCTACCACTTCTTCGCGCGTGCCAGCAAGTCCAATAAACTGCAAAACTTCCGCCACTCGTTCGTCGCCAATCTGCAACTCGCTGAGCCACTCTTTCACTTTCTCTGGCGCTACTTTTTCGGCGTGGTCGATAATCCCAGAAATCTCTTTTGCAACTTCTTGCAGATTTAATTCTTCCAAAAACCCCGCCAGGATTTTCCGGTTAGAAATCCGCACCAACATCTTCGGCAATTTCAGCGCCGATAGCGTGTCGATTAACGTTAAAATCACTTCGGCATCATATTCGATTGCTAGTTCGTTGCGACCGAGGACATCAATATCACACTGATAAAACTCGCGGAAACGCCCTTTCTGCGCGCGCTCACCGCGGAAATTCCGCCCAATCTGCGTCACCTTAAACGGAAAATTCAAATTGCTCTCGTGCTCCGCCACATAGCGCGCCAGCGGCACGGTATGGTCAAATCGCAGCGCCTGATCAGCATCCTCCGCCGTCTCGTCGGTCTTAACCACCTTATAGATCTGCTTCTCGGTCTCGCCACCCGCCTTCGCAAACAAAATCTCCGCGCGGTCAATCATCGGCGTCTCAATCTCTAAGAATCCGTGCTTTCGATAGACTTCCCGAATTGTCTCTTTATAGTTATTAAAAATAGCTTGTTCTTGGGGTAGCAATTCCTGCATCCCAGAAATTGGGGAAGTATTCAATTTTTTCATACTTACATTATATCATAATCTATGTTATAATGTAGCCTAGTGTGGCTCTGTAGCTCAGTTGGTAGAGCAGAGGCCTGAAGAGCCTTGTGTCGTTGGTTCAAGTCCGACCGGAGCCACCATTTGATAAGAAAATAACCCCAAAGGGGTTAGTTTTTTGTTATAAAAGAAGCTCTGGGCGCCCAGAGCTTCTCATCGGCGGTATTTTGGAAAATAACCGATGTTTAGAAGTTTTCTTGTCTCCCGATGATTGGACTATGTCATAAGTTTTTTATTGGTCAATTAAACCATAACAAAAGGTATCATCAGTTGACACTAAATCTTCTGAATCTATTATAGCACAAAAAATCAGCTGTCTAAAAACTTTTTTATACATTATCACCTCTGTAAAATAAAGAGTTTAGCATAATTAGTATTGACAACAGAAACCTTAAGCGTATAATAAAAAATACAAAGGTCAACAATTAATAAATAAAAAGGACACTAAATAATATGTCTAAAAAAATTATTGCCGGCGCCGGCGTTGTAGCTTCTTTAGCCGTTGCTCTCGCTCCGCTCGCAACTTTCGCTGATACAACCACTCAAGTCAGCTCCCACACCGATAGTTTCTCACTCACGATTCCGCAAGTTTGTACTCTCGGAACCGTGACGGCTGGCGAGCCGGACGCAGGTACCGATGCTACCACGCACACTGGCTCTACTTGGGCAACTACCACCGCTGCTAGCGGAACCACTGGAAAGACCGACACTTTCTCTAAGAACGTCTATAACGGACAAGCCTATGAAGGTATGGCTACAACCACCTTCACGATTCGCTGTAACGATGCCGACGGTTATACGCTCTCGGCACGCTCTGCCACTAACGACGGCGAAGAACAAAATGCAAAGGCAACCCTCGTAAATGGTTCCTATACAATCTTGTCTCAAACTGGAAAGAGTTCATCATTGACTACTAACGGTAACTCCTACTGGAACTTCGAGCTCGGCTCTGCAAGCACCGGTTTGGCTATTGCCAGCGGTTTCGACGCCGACCATGTCATCCCAGTTGGTGATACAGTAATCGCTACTGGCGCCAATGGCAACACTAACGACGGCCAATCTGTCACCGTTACCTATAATGCTGGTATTGACGACTTCCAGGAAGCTGGTACTTATGAGGGCTCTGTAATTTATACTCTTACCGCCCTTGACCCAGTTGCTCCCTAATTTAGTTAATAACTAAATCGCACCGTTTCCTCCCGCTCTCAAAGCGGGAGGAAACTCCATAAGTTTCTCCTTAGCGTTCTTGATCTAAAGAACCCTAAGTAGAGATTTATCAAACAACAATTAGGGTGGAGAAAAAGACAGGAGGTATTTTTGGAAGAAAAATTATATTTCAAACCCGCAAATTACGGCAAGGGCAAGAAAAAGGAACAATCTGAACAAAAAAGCGAGCCAAAAACCAAGAAAAATCGCAAAGCTTTCAAACTCGTTATCGTTTTGCTAGTCCTCACCGTTATCGTTGCCGTCATTATCTGGCTTCTCCGTGGCAAAACTACCACAACTAGCGAAAAAATCCCAAACGTCAAAAGCTCCTCGCTCATCTGTTCTTCGAATTCTTTTGTTTATCCCATCTTCACCTATGACGAAGCAAAGGTTCGCAATCTAAACATCAAAATCATCTCTACGGAAGATAAGCTAAAATCTATCTCGCTGGAATATACGCTTTTCTACGATTCAATTGAGGCGGCTACTGGAAGTGCAGCACATAACCACGGAGCTATGAACATTAGCTTTGGTAAGGTCGGTCTAAAACCCGATAGCTATAACGCTAAATATACAATTCTTTCCGACCAATTCCGTATGAACCTCTACGCGACCGAGAAAAAACTGGACGAAACTGCAAAGCGCTATTTTCTCATTGAAACTGAGGGCGCCTTTCCAACTCACGTCACCGAGCTTAAACAAAACTATGAAGCACAAGGCTTCACTTGTGAAACTTCAGAATAACTTAATGTAAAAAGGAGCATTTATGAAACTTATTAAAAAATCTTTACTCACTGTCTTCGCTGCATTCGTCGCAATTTTCAGTTTTTCAGCAGAACCTGACGAAGAATATAGCTCTTCTGAACCTGCAAAGACAAAGATAGATCCGTTTGATGGATTGAAAATTCAAATAACGGGAATTTTGACGCCAGGCGAAGACTACTCTGGCACTTTCGAAGTCGTAAACCCATCATATAGCCCAAGCACATTTTATTACAAACTTAGTGTTGAGCCATTCTCTGTCAATGAAAAATATGAACCAGTTTACGAAAACAACGGCGACTATAATCAAATCGTGAATTGGATAGAACTTGAGAGCGAGACTGGCTCTATCGAACCAAACGAAACCGTTCATATCAATTTTACGGTTCACACTCCCGCGACAGCTCCAGCTGGCGGTCAATATGCCGTTATTCGTGTCGCTAGTGATTATGATATGATGGCGAAAGAAAATGAAAACAGCCTCAATATTCAAAACATTATGACTATCGCACATATTCTTTACGCCGAAGTCGCTGGCGAAACCGAGCGTGGCGGGGAAATCCTTGACACTAAAGTCCCGAGCTTCCTTTTCTCCGGCAACATTTCTGGGTCTGCTATCACCAAAAACACCGGCAATGTCCACTCTGACGGAACCTATACGCTTCAAGTCTTCCCGCTTTTCTCCAAGGAAGAAATCTACACTAACGAAGAGTCACCTCTGACGCGTACAATTATCCCTGAAGCCACCCGCACTTCGGTTGTTACCTGGGAAGAAACTCCTAATGTCGGCATCTTCCACGTTATTTTCAATGCCGACTTTGAGGGCGCTCACTCCACCGTCGATAAATACGTCATCATTTGTCCGCTCTGGCTCCTCTTCATCATTATCCTCGCCATCTTCTTGATTGTATTCAAAATCTTGAGCGGAAAGAAGAAAAAAGAATAAAATACGCAAACAATAAAAATCCCCCAATAGACGGGGGATTTTTATTGTTTTATAGTTTTAAGTTAAATAGAACAGAATACTAGAAAAACCTTGCAAAATAAGCAAAAATACGATATAATGTAAGTATATTCGGGAATACCCGCCATCCCCTCTTCGAAAGAAGAGGGCACATTTTATTTATACAATTTGTGAAACGCTTCCTTGACGATTGCTAGGTCAGACATCGGCAGCTCGCCCATCTTCGAATGGAGCCTAGAGACGCTCATTACTCTAGCCTGACATAACGCAGCGTACTCCGTTTTGTCGAGGAAATCGAAAGATGCATACCACGACCCCGTCTTTGGTTGCGATGTAAGTGGAATACCCATAAAACCAAGATGGCTGAGTTTTTTCATAATTAAGACCGGACGAGTAAAGCGAGTATTTTTACCATTTATCTCTACGCCGATATTCTCTCCAAAGCTACACCACCATACTTCTCCCTGGCGGATTCTCGGAACTTTTCCGTTAAAATGTAGTTTCTCTTTGAGCTGAATCCACTCCTCAAAACGTTTCTCAGATTCTTGGTCTATAGCAGAGGCAGTAGTGACTTCTGGATTGACACCTATTGGTTTTTCTTCTAAACTATCCATATACAAATAAGTATAGCATCTGTCCGCGCTCTAGTCACTTCTATTTTTAATCTCAAAAGCAATAAAAATCCCCCGCCTAGGCGGGGGAAAGGTGAGAGGGTTGGGATTATCGGAAAATAGTAAAATTGCTGAACAGTGGTGCCAAGGTGTTCGCCACAGTTGACATCATCTTGATAAAAATATCAAGCGCCACGCCGACGACATCTTTGCGCGTATCGCCCACGGTATCGCCGTTGACGACGGTTTTATGCACGGCTTTGTAAGCCGCGGACTTCTCGTCGGTATAGCCCTCGAGCAAACCTTGTTCAAGGTATTTCTTGGCGTTGTCGAAAGCGCCACCAGAATTGCCCATAAAAATCGCACGAGTAATGGCAACGATAGTCGCGCCAATCAAGATGCCGCCCACGAAATTGACGCCGAACAGGAAACCACCGATAACTGGCACAAACATCGCGAGTAGCGACGGCATCAACATCTTGCCAAGTGCCTTTTCCGCGGCGAGGCGAATCATATGGTTATAATCTGGCGTTTCTTTGCCATCAATCACTTCTGGCGTCATCATCTTGTCACCATCATCCGCCATCTTCTTCGCCGACTCAATCGTATTGTCGGTCAGCATAGCCGAGAAGTACTCGATGAGCGCACCGCCGATGACGGCGCCGGCCACAACGGTAAAGCTAGCGATGTTTAGAACCGGCTCGCTACCGACGGCAGTATAGTTGCCGACGTAGGCGATAATCAGAGACATCGTCGCAAGAGCGGCAGAGCCAATCGCGAAACCTTTACCAATCGCAGCGGTCGTATTGCCGACGGCATCAAGCTTGTCGGTAATTTTCCGTACATCGTGCGGGAGATGGCAGGACTCGGCAATTCCGCCAGCGTTGTCGGCAATCGGCCCGAACGCGTCGATGGAAACCGTAGTGCCGACAAACCATTGCGACGCCATACATACCAGAGATTTTACCGGCAACGAAAATGGAAACACCAATCATCATAACCGGCAACAGCACCGAACGGGAACCGATAGCGTCACCTTTAGTGATGACAAAAGCGGTGCCCTCGGGAGCAATCTCTGCCAGCTCACGCGTGGGACGGTAGTCGGTCGAAGTATAATACTCCGTCACCGCGCCGATGCCCACGCCACAGGCAATACCTAAGATGGTAGAAATCAGCGGCGAAGCCCAGTTCAACACAAACTCAGGGTAGAGATCTTCCTTACCGGTGAACAAAACCAAGCAAATTATTGCCGCCAGCAGAGTAGTGCCGCCAGCGGAGAAATAAGTTGCGTGATTGAGTTCTTTGCTCGGGTTTTCGCTCATCTTGTGCATAGAGACATAAACGATGCCCAAAAGACAAGAGAGCAGACCGCCGCCCGCAATCAAAATCGGAGCAAGAATGGTCGAAGTGAGCAAGTCTTCGGAAACGCCAGGATTAGCGCGCCAGACGATAATAGCAATCATCATTGCGGAAATCATAGACGCGACGAAGCTTTCCAGCAGGTCCGAACAGTTACCGGCGATGTCGTTAACGTTGTCGCCGATGAAATCGGCAATTACGTTCGGCACGCGCGAATCATCTTCGGGCAAATCACGGCGAACTTTCGCCAAGATGTCCGAAGAAATGTCGGCGGCTTTGGTGTAGTTGCCGCCCGCCACGCGGTTAAACATAGCGACGATAGAACAACCAAGTGAGTAAGTAGAAAGACGCATAATAAACGGGTTAACTCCAAGGCTCAAGATAATCCCAGAGCCTTTTTCGGCAACATTAATGCCGCCAAAAATCAGATGTAGCACCGTAATTAGCGTTAGCCCCAAGAGACCGAAAGCGTGCACCGATAGTCCAGAGATACTCCCTCCCGTCAACGCGACCTTAACGGTCTCGGCAATAGACATAGTCTCGCGAGCGCGGTTAGCGGTGCGAACGTTGGCGTAGGTGGCGCTAGTCATACCGAGAATACAAACGATACTGGACATCGCAGCGCCGACCAGGAAAGTGATACCACTGGACTTTTCGATGAAGAGGGAGAAAATAGCGGCAACGGCAATCACGGCGATAATAATGCGAATATATTCAGTTTTCATAAACGTCTTCGCACCGTTACGGATGATGCTTGCCATCGAAACCATTTCCTCGGTCCCCTCGTCCATTCCCTTGATGCTCTTGAAACAGTGAGAAACAAAGATAACAGTACCAACAACAACTAGGACAACCAGAATAAGACCTACCATAGATAAAATCACATCCTCTCAAAAAGTTAAAGTTCGTCCAACCCTCGGCTGAAGATTATAACACTTTTGCTATCTAATTAAAATCTTAACCGATTTAATCCAAGTATTCGTGGTACTTCCCGTTCACAAACATTGTCCAATCCGTGAATTCTCGCTCCGCTTTGACATATATATTATATGCACAGCGCACGTTCGTCTCGAGGTCAAATGTGTCGCATTCCTCCCGCCCAGGCAAAATCCGCACCTGGAACGCGCCCATTGAATAGCCATACTCGCGTCCATTTTCCTCAAAAATATATTCCGTGTCACCTTTCGCATTGATATTGCATTTCGTTTCCGCTTTCATCACGGCAGTTGCCAACTTCACATCCCAATCATACTTTTTAATTTCTTCAATCACTCTGTCGCAATCATTCGCCGCCATCTGCGCCTGATCCAAACCAAACTTAAACCAATTTGAATCCACAAAAATCGTATAGCACGTCAAAAACCCTAGCCCAAACAACAAAAGCCAAAGGATAATCTTTTTCATATATCAATTTTAGCACAAAAATGGTGCGAATGAAGAGACTCTAACTCTCGACCTCTTCCTTGGCAAGGAAGCGCTCTAAACAACTGAGCTACATTCGCACGTTTAGATAGGCTCATTATACCAAAATCAACTATTTTTTACAAGCTTTACTTTTTTCTCCCACCATATATAATTATATGTATAAAAGGAGAAAATAATGAACACAGGTATCTTAATACTAATTATTGTCGGCATCGTGCTGCTAATTGTTATTGCTGCACTTTGGTCAACTTATAACGGTCTCGTCAAGCTCGACGAACGCGTTAATGAAGCGTGGTCGGACATCACCGTCCAGCTCAAATATCGCGCCGACCTTATTCCGAACGTTGTCGAAACCGTCAAGGGCTACGCCAAACACGAAAAAGAAGTTTTTGAGGGCGTCACCGAGGCTCGCTCCGCTGTGATGGGCGCCAAAACCGTTAAAGCTGCCGCCGAAGCCGAAGCCGGTCTCACCAATGCGCTTTCTCGCGTCTTCGCCATCGCCGAAGCTTACCCTGAGCTCAAGTCCAACTCTAACTTCCAAAAGCTTCAAGAGCAACTCCAAGACGTCGAAGATAAAATCCAAGCTTCTCGCCGCTTCTACAATGCTGGCGCGAAAGAACTTAACACCAAGATTAAGACTTTCCCGACCAACATCATTAACAAGCTCGTCGGTCACTTCAAAACTCGTGACTACTTCGAGGTTGCTGAGTCTGAGCGTGCTAAAATCGCCGAAGCTCCCGAAGTTAAGTTCTAATTAAAATGTACAAAAACATCGCGGCAAACAAGCGCAACACTGTCCTTATTATGATTGGGTTCGTCGTTTTGATTGCCGCGATTGGCGTCGCCCTCACCTATGCCTATAATAACTGGTATATCGCGGGCGGCGTTTTTGCTGCCGCTTTAATTTATGCGTTGATTCAGTATTTTGCCGCTAGCAAACTTGCTGTCGCGATGACCGGCGCTAAGAAAATTGAGAAAAAGGACAATCCGCGCCTTTATAATGTCGTAGAAAATCTGACTTTGACCGCCGGTCTGCCGATGCCAGAAGTTTATATCATCGACGACCCCGCGCCAAATGCTTTTGCCTCGGGTCGCGACCCCGAGCACGCGCTCGTCTGTGCCACCACCGGCTTGCTCGACATTATGGATAACAAAGAACTTACCGCCGTAATGGCGCACGAAATTTCTCACGTCAAAAACTATGACATCCGCGTTTCGACCATCGTTTTTGGACTTGTCTGTTTGATTGGTTTTATTGCCGACATTGGCTGGCGCATCGGTTGGCGCAGCAGCCGCCGCAATCGCGATGATGGTAGCCCAGTCGCCTTAGTCATTCTGATTATTATGCTGATCATCGCTCCTATAGCCGCTATGATTGCACGGCTAGCGGTTTCGCGCCAACGCGAATATCTCGCTGACTCGTCCGCTGTGATGCTCACGCGCTATCCCGAGGGTATGATTTCTGCACTTAAAAAACTCGAGTCTCACGCGCAACCAATGCAACAGCAAAACCCCGCCACCGAAGCAATGTTTATCGCCAACCCCCTTAAAAAACGCTCCCTGAATGGTCTTTTCTCCACTCACCCTCCGATTGAAAAGCGCATAGAAAGGCTCGAAAATGCCAAGTTCAAGTTCTAAAAAATCCACCAAGAAAACCGCCGCTAAGCCCAAAAAAATCAAGTCAAACAAATCGCTCAAGCCCGAAGAACCAAAAAACTTCAAAGCGGCGTTTAAAGAAGCGTATCAAAAGTCTCGCGAAAAAATGTGGCAGAGAAAGCGCGCTCGCGTTCGTCTTCACCAAAGTTTTAAACGTTCTTATCGTGAAGATTATGTTCGTAAACTCTCCGTCCCAGGACTTTTGCACCACGCCGCTGACACTTTCGGAATTATTTTTAAAAACTGGAAACTTTTTCTCCCCCTCATTATTTTCGCCGTTATTTTCAATGTCGTTCTTGTCGGGCTAATGTCCGAGCAAACTTATGTCCAGTTCCAACAAACTCTTGAAGACACCAACGCTCAAATTGCCGGCGGAGAAATCGGCAACTTTGCTAAAGCTGGCTTACTATTAATTTCCACCGTTACCACTGGCGGTCTCACCGGCGGTCTTGGCGAGTCACAAACTATTTTTGCCGTCATTATTTTCCTCATTATCTGGCTCGTCACCATCTACCTTCTCCGCTTTATTCTCGCCGGTAAAAAAGTCAAACTCCGCGACGGGCTTTATAATGCTTGTTCGCCACTCATTTCTACGTTCGTAATCTTCTTCGTCGCTTTTATTCAAACCATTCCGCTTCTCCTCGTCATCTTTACTTATTCCGCCGCCGTCCAGACCGACTTTCTTTCGACGCCTTTCTACGCCCTCGTTTATTTCATCTTCGCCGCCGCGCTTATTATTCTTTCCGCCTATCTTCTTTCTAGCACGCTCATCGCTCTCGTTGCCGTCACCGCGCCAGGGCTTTATCCTATGACCGCGCTTAAAACTGCCTCCGACCTTATGGCAGGGCGCCGCATCCGCTTTATTATCCGCCTCATCTTCCTCCTCCTCGTCCTCGCCGTCGTCTGGGTCGTAATTATGCTCCCGCTCATCACAATTGACCTCTGGCTCAAGGGTCTTTGGAGCTGGCTTGAGGGCGTACCGTTCGTGCCTATCTTGCTCCTCATTATGACCTGCTTTACATTTGTCTATATTGCCACCTATTTATATTTATATTACAGGAGGGTTTTAGCCTATGAAGACGATAAATAAAACCGAAGCGGAAGCGCGCATCGCTAAACTTCGCGAACTTATTAACGACTATCGCTATCACTATCACGTTTTAGACGAGTCGATTATGTCCGAAGCCGCCGCCGACTCGCTCAAGCACGAACTCTCCCAACTCGAGGCGATGTATCCCGAACTCATCACACCCGACTCGCCGACCCAACGCGTCGCGGGGAAACCGCTCGACAAGTTCGAAAAAGTTACTCACGAAAAACGTATGATTTCTCTCGCCGACGTTTTCTCCGAAGAGGAAGTCAAAGATTGGATTACGCGAACTGAAAAACTCATTCCTGGCGGTCAAATCAAAGAATTTTTCACCGATATTAAAATGGACGGGCTTGCCTGTGCCCTCAAATATAAAGACGGGCTTTTTGTCCAAGCCGTCACTCGCGGCGACGGACTCGTCGGCGAAGACGTCACGATGAACGTCCGCACCATTCAAAACATCCCGCTCCGTATTGCTGAACCAGGCGACGTCGAAGTTCGCGGCGAAATCATTTTGTTCAAAAAAGATTTTGAGGAAATTAACGCCAAGCAGAAAAAAATGGGCGAAAAAGAGTTCGCCAATCCACGCAACCTTGCCGCCGGCACCATTCGTCAGCTCGACCCCAAAGTTGCCGCCTCGCGCAACCTCAAATTTATTGCTTACGACTTAGTTAAGCCAAATCTCCCGACTCACCACGAAGCTTACGAAAAACTCCGCGCTCTCGGCTTCCGCACTTCAAACGAAGATCGCGTCTTTGCCTATAAAGATTTGTCGGAGATGTTCAAATATATTCATTCACTCGACGAATATCGCAAAGGTCTCAAGTTCAACACTGACGGGATGGTCATCAAAATCAACGACCGCGTGATTTACGACAAACTCGGCATCATCGGCAAAACTCCCCGTGCCGCCGTCGCCTTCAAATTCCCCGCCGAGGAATCCACCACTAAAGTCCGCGACATCGTCATTTCCATTGGTCGCACCGGCGCCGCTACGCCCGTCGCTATTCTCGACCCCGTCGAAGTTGCCGGCTCCACCGTTCGCCACGCCTCACTTCACAACGCCGACGAAATCGCTCGCCTCGACGTTCGCATCGGCGACACCGTTATTATCTACAAGGCGGGCGACATCATCCCGCAAATC
>CALEGA010000074.1 GCA_937876715.1 uncultured Candidatus Saccharibacteria bacterium | reverse complement strand
CGTTGAGCATATCAATCTCTTCTTGGAAGCGTTGCACTTCAAGCTTCGAATAGCGCGATTCAAGCTCGCCGGAAGCCATCTTCTTCTCCAAATCTTTCAACTTGCGAATCTGGCGGTTCACGGTCTCAACGTTCGTCAAAGTCCCGCCTACCCAACGCACGGTGACGTAAGGCATCTCAACTTCTTCAGCGGCGGTCTTCACCATCTCTTTCAGTTGCTTCTTCGTACCAACGAAAAGCACTTTTTTACCGTTCTTAACGGTCTCAGCGGTAAAGGCAAGCGCCTTGTCCAAGCCCTCAACGGTCTTATCAAGGTTAATAATATGCGCACCCTCGCGTTTGCTATGGATGTACGGCGCCATCTTCGGGTGCCAGCGGCTCGTTTTGTGCCCAAAGTGAGCACCAGCTTCGAACAGAGCTTTCATATCGACATCAACTGCCATATATGATTTCCTTTCTCTTCCTCACGGGAACTTCATCGCGTCATTCCGACGCGAACAGGAAATCTCCCAATGAGTGTTTCATTAAAATTATTACTCCTAAAGTTTATCACAAATTTTTAGATATTGCAAGAAGTAAAAAAATTTGTTATAATACTGGCTAATTATGAGTAATGCAGAAAAACAACCTAAAGATTATCGCTTTGTCGTCTTCTCCGACGACGCGGCAAAGTTCTCTTTTCTCACCCGCTCTACGGCGAAAAGCGACGAAACCATCAAATGGGAAGATGGTAAAGAATACCCGTTAGTTAAAATCCAAATCTCCTCTAAGAGCCACCCGTTCTTCACTGGCGAAGAAAAGATTATCGACACCGAAGGTCGTGTTGATCGCTTCAAGGCTCGCGCTGAACGCGCTGCCAAGCTCCGCGCTTCCCTCGGCAACAAAGTAAAGAAAGCCGAAAAAGAAGCCGCTAAAAAGGCAGAAAAAGCCAAAAAAGCTCAAAAATAACCTATATATTATATATGGTAGTCCCCGCCTCAAAACGGGGACTTTTTGACAAAATAGTAAAAATATAGTACTGTATAGACAGTTGCGTCACGCAATGAATCTTACATTTGGGGAGTGATTTTATGACCAACTTCGAAGTTGACCACACCAAACTGCGTCCAGGGCTTTACCTTGCGCGACTCAGTGCTTTCGGCGTCAACACTACCACTACGCTCGACCTCCGCTTTGTCACGCCGAACAGCGAGCTTGACCCGCCCGCCGTCATCGCCGGTCTCCACACCATCGAACATCTCGGCAACTTCTTCCTCCGCAACCACAGCGAACTGCGCAACGAGTTGATTGAGTTTGGACCGAGCGGGAGTCGCACTGGCTGTCGCGCTGTTTTCTTCGGCAACCACAGCCTGCCATATTACTGCCGGACATTCGTCGCAATGGCAGACTTCATCTCCAACTGGGACGGGGAAATTCCCGACGCCACGCCCGAAGGCTGCGGCAACTGGCGCGACCACAACCTGCTCGCTGCCAAAAGCATCATCCAGAAATGGCGGCGCGTCCTCACATCGCGCGACCTCGGCTACGACCCGCTTCACTACCCAACATAACTTTTTTCCCGAGCCGCTTTCATAGCGGCTCATTTTCATTTTCCTCTTGTAAAATCTTATAAAATATGATAAAATGCGACAGATATTACTAACCTTAAAGGAAACAAATGAGTCGTATCGGAAAACAACCTATCCAAATTCCGGCAGGAGTGACAATTACGGTCGGCGAAACGGAAATCACCGTCGCTGGACCTAAGGGTTCGCTCACTGTTCCGGTTCAACAAAATACGAAAACTGCTGTTGAAGGCGACAAAATCGTTGTCACCCGCGTCAATGACGAGCCAGAATCGCGCGCTTGGCACGGTCTCCAACGCGCCCTCCTCAACAACGCAGTAATCGGCGTTACCCAAGGCTTCAAGAAAGAACTCGAAGTCAACGGCGTCGGCTTCCGTCTCCAAGGCGGTGGCAAACAAATTGAGATGGCACTTGGCTTCTCTCACCCCGTTAAATACACTGCGCCCGATGGCGTCGAACTCAAAGTTGACAAGATGAACATCACTGTCACCGGCATCGACAAACAAAAAGTCGGTCAAGTCGCTGCGGAAATCCGCGCTTTGAAGAAACCCGAGCCATACAAGGGTAAAGGCATTAAATATGTGGACGAGCAAATCCTCCGCAAGGCAGGAAAGGCAGGAAAGAAATAATATGAAAGCTATTTTCCGCGCAAACCGCACCCGCGCTAACATTCACGGCACCGCCGAGCGCCCGCGCTTAAGCGTTAACATTTCCAACAAGCATATCATCGCCCAACTCATCGACGACGACAAGGGAACTACCCTTGCTTACGCCACGACCGTTGGCAGCAAACTTAAAGGCACCAAGACCGAACTCGCCGCCAAAATTGGCGAAGAAATTGGCAAAAAGGCAAAAGCCGCCAAAATCAAAAAAGCTGTGTTCGACCGTGGTTCAAAACTTTACGCTGGTCGTATGTCCGCCCTCGCTGACGCCGCCAGAAAAGAAGGATTGGAGTTCTAATTATGCCCGAATCTAATGACAAAAAAGCCAAAGTCGTCAATATGAGCGGCACGCTCAAAATGAGCGACAAAACCGCCGCGACGAAACAAGCTCGCGACATCTCTGGTCGTCGTATGGATCGCCGTGGTCGCCGCGACCGCGTCCGCGCTAACGACGCTCCAAAAGAATTTGACGAGACCACGATTCACATTTATCGCGTCTCCCGCACCGTCGCTGGTGGTCGCCGTATGCGCTTCAAAGCCCTCGTCGCCGTTGGCAACCACAAGAACAAAATCGGCGTCGCCGTCGCCAAAGGTAACGACGTCACCTCCGCTGTTCAAAAAGCCACCACTAAGGCTAAGAAAAATATGGTCACTTTCCATATGGACGGTGAAACCATCTGCCACGAAACCGAAACCAAGGTCACCGGCGCTAACGTCCTTATGAAGCCGGCTGCTCCAGGTACCGGTATTATCGCTGGCGGTGTCGTCCGCTCGATTATCGGTCTCACCGGCGTTAAGAACTTGATTTCTAAGAGCCTCGGCTCGACCAACAAGGTCAACATCGCTTACGCCGTACTCGAAGGTCTTCGCCAACAAACCCCACGCAAAGAGTGGACTACCACCATTGCCAAGGCTCAAGAACCAAAAGCAGAAAAGAAAGTAGAAGCTAAAAAAGCTGAGACCAAAAAAGCTCCGGCAAAGAAAGCTACTACCAAAAAAGCTGCCACTCCTAAGAAAACCGTAGCCAAGAAAGCCACGAAGAAAGAGGAGAAATAACTATGAAGTACAACGAACTCGAAGTTAACAAAAACACTCGCCCATCTCGCAAGGGTCGTGGCATCTCCGCCGGTCAAGGCAAAACCGCCGGTCGCGGCACTAAGGGTCAAAAGGCTCGTACTGGTCACCGCAAAATGCCAACCGGCTTTATGGGCGGCCAACGCGCCATTATGCAGGCAATCCCGAAGCTCAAAGGCTTCAAAACCCTGCACGACAAGGCTGAAGTCGTCTATACCGACACTTTGAACGAGCTCAAAGGCAACGTTGACAACTTCGTCCTCGCCGAGAAAAACTTTATCTCTAGCCCTTACGTTAAAGTTAAAGTCATCTCTCGTGGTGAGTTGAAATCCAAAATCACTTTGGAGACTCAATTCGCTTCCAAGAGTGCCGTCGAAGCTTTGAAAAAAGCTGGCGGCGACTTCAAAAAAGTCCCTGTACCAATGAGGACTAAAAAAGAAGCATAAATAAAAAAGCGAGTCTTTACCGGCTCGCTTTTTTATGCTAAGATAATAAGAGTAAATTTAGTTGAGGTTCACGATGCATTTCAAAACCATTTTCAAATCCCTAAAGAACAAAGATATGCTAAAAAAATTCTTGATTATTCTTGGCATTCTTGTCGTTTACCGCTTCCTCGCTCATATTCCCGTCCCTCTCGGTGACGTCACCACTTTCCGCGACGCGGTTCACAACTTAATCAACAGTTCCAACTTCGGCTCGTTCCTCAATATGATTTCCGGTGGCGGTCTTACTAACTTCTCCATCATCCTCGTCGGCATCTCCCCTTACATCACCGCCAGCATCGTCATCCAGCTCTTAACTAAGGCGGTCCCGTCTCTTGAAGAAATCTCCGAAGACGGGGAAGTCGGTCGCAGAAAAATCAACCAGTGGACGCGTATGCTCACTGTCCCTCTCGCCATCGTCCAGTCCATCGCCTATATTTATATGCTGAATCAAAACGTCCTCTCCTCCGCCACCGCCGTCTCGCCTGAACTGACGTCGATGGAATGGGTTATCGCCGTTATTGCTATGGTCGCCGGCTCGATTCTCCTTATGTGGCTCGGCGAACTTATGACCGAACAGGGAATCGGCAACGGTATGTCCACTCTCATCTTGGCATCCATCGTCTCCACTTTCCCCTCCACTTTTGCCTCCCTCTGGGCTGGTCTCACCGACACTTCTAACGGCACGCTCTCCCTCTTCGGCTGGTTCAACCTCCCCGTCAATCCCACGGTCTTTTGGATCGTCCTCGGCTTTGCCGTCGCTCTTGTCGTCGTCATCTACTTCCTCACTAAACTCAACGAAGCGCAGCGCATCCTCACCATCAACTACGCTAAGCGCGTCCACGGCAACTCCGCCTACGGTGACATCCGCTCGATTTTACCTTTGAAGCTCATCTCCGCCGGCGTCATCCCCGTCATCTTTGCCACCGCCTTCCTCTCCCTCCCCGCTTTAATCGGACAAGTCATTCTTTCCAGCAATGCCGACTCCGTCCTCGGACAAAAGCTCGTCGCTCTCTTCACCGCACCGAATGCCCAAACTTTCTCCAGCCTCTACCCCCTCGGCTTGACGTGGCAATGGTTCGTCTATCCCGCCGCTATGTTCCTCCTTATTGTAATGTTCACCTACTTCTACACTAGCGTCAACTTCAACACCAAGGAAATCGCCGACAACCTCCAAAAACAAGGCGGCTTCATCGAGGGCGTCCGCCCAGGTCTCCAAACCGCCGAATACCTCGAAAAAATCGTCAAGCGCCTCAACCTTTTCGGCGCACTCTCCCTCGGTCTCGTCGCGATGCTCCCGTTCATCACTGACTACATCTTCATCGTCACCACCGGCGCTCCACTCGGTCTCTCCATCTCCGGCACTGGTCTCCTCCTCATTGTCACCATCTCAATCGAAAACCTCCGCGCGATTGACTCCCGCGCCCTCATGGTCACCTACGACGACTACGGCAAACCAACTAAAAAACGCACCAAAAAGACTAAGAAAACTAAAACTGCCGAAGCAACTTTAGCGGCAGAAAACTAATCAAGAAAGGGTGGCAATGAAACAAGACAACAAAGAAACCAAAACCAAAAAACCAGCTCAATCTTCCAAAACCAAATCCGAAGCTAAACCAAAGCCGGAAGTTAAAGCTAAACCAGAAGTAAAGTCGGAGTCTAAGTCGAAAACCAAAACTCCCAAAACCGAACCTAAGCTCCCGTCTGACAAAGCGCTAAACGCCGACAAGCGCAACCTCAACCTCGAGGGTTCCCGCACTTTAATCAGCAAAATCTTCCTCGGACTCATCCTCTTCTGTCTCACTTTCTTCTTCGCTCGCACCGCAATCTGGGAATATAATTATTATAAGGAAAAGGAAGGCAGCCCTCGCGCCGCCGTCGAAACCGTCACCGAAGCAGAGCCGGTTGATGAAACCGAAGTCACGGAGGAACAGCGCGCCGAATACTCCGTTCCCGCTGACCACCCCCGCTACCTCACCATCGAAAAACTCGGCATCTACAATTCCCGCGTCCTCTCTATGGGTATCAACGCCGCCGGCGAACTCGACACCCCGCGCAACATTTTCGACGTCGGTTGGTACAACCAATCCGGCAAACCAGGCAAGGGTGGCGTCCTTGTCATCGACGGGCACAACGGCGGGCCTAACATCGAAGGCGTCTTTAAGCACATCAACCAGCTTTATAACGGCGACGAAATCGTCGTCGAGCGTGGCGACGGCGAAAAATTCACCTACACCGTCGTTGACAACAAAGAAATCCCCATCGCCGAAGCCAACGATTATATGCACGTCGCTTTCTCCACTCCCGTCCCCAACAACGAATCCATCACCCTCATCTCCTGCATCGGCGAATGGTCTCAAGTCCAAGGTACTTACCTCTCCCGCCAATTCGTCCGCGCCGTCCTCAAAAAATAAAAATCCTTAAAAATCCCCTTGTAAAAATAACATTTTTTTGATATAATTGCTCGGTAATTTATGGCTAGTCAAAAAGAAGTGATTAAACTCACAGGCAAGGTCGTTGAGGCGTTGCCTAATGCCCAATTTCGGGTAGAGCTTGAGAACGGTCATATTATCATTGCGCACATGAGCGGTAAAATGCGCAAAAACTTTATCCGCCTTGTGCCTGGTGATACGGTAGATGTTGAGTTAACCCCTTACGATCTTACAAAGGGTAGAATCAGCTTCCGCCGCTAACTTAGCTTTTCACGAGGCTAAGAATTACATATATAAACCTTAAACAAGGAATTTTTTACACTATGAAGGTACGCGCCAGTGTTAAAAAAATCTCCCCTGATGACATTATCGTCCGCCGCAAAGGCGTTCTGCGTGTCATCAACAAGAAAAAACCTAAGAATAAACAAAGGCAGGGTTAAGTATGGCACGAATTGCTAGTGTTGTTATCCCCTCCGAGAAGCAAGTCGAAACCGCTCTGACTTACATCTACGGCATCGGTTTAACAACAAGTAAAGCCATCCTTGCGGAGGCTAAAATAAAGCCTACCACTCGGGTGAAAGATCTCACCGAGGCTGAAGAACAAAAACTCAACGACATTATTTCCAGCAAATATTCCGTTGAAGGTGATCTCAAACGCCTCGTGACCAACAATATCAAACGTCTTAAAGACATTAACTCTTACAAAGGTTTGCGCCACAAAGCCGGTCTTCCGGTGAACGGTCAACGCACCCGCACGAATGCGCGTACTCGCAAGGGTAAAGCAATCGCCGTCGGCGGCGCTCAACCAAAAGCAGCGAGTAAAACCTAGGAGTAGTCTATGTCTGAAGAAGTTATTAAAAACGAAGCTCCTGTGGCAGAAGCTCAAGCCACTACTAAAAAAGCTGGCAAAAAAGGCAAAAGAATTGTCCAATCCGGACAAGTCCACATCCAAGCCACCTTTAACAACACAATCATCAGCGTCAGCGACGGCAAGGGCGAAGTCCTCTCGAGTTCTTCCGCCGGCGCCAACGGCTTCCGCGGTTCCAAAAAGGGCACCGCTTACGCCGCTCAAATCGCTGCCGAAAAAGCTCTTGAAATCGCCAAGAAAGACCACGGTCTGTCCAGCGTTGACGTTTTCGTCAAAGGCATCGGTCTTGGTCGCGACAGCGCCATCCGCGCCGTCTCCGCTCTCGGCATCAAAATCAACAGCATCACTGACATTACCCCAATCGCTCACGGTGGTGTGCGACCTAAGGGAGAAAGGAAACCGTAATGGCTCGCGATAATTCTCCAATTGTCAAACAATCTCGTCGCGAAAGCTACGCCTTGGCACCCAAAGCTGCTAAGGTAATGGCAAAAAAGAGCGGCATCCCAGGTGAACATTCTGGTATGCGTTCCCGCTCTCAGAGCCTCTATCTCGTCCAGCTTCGCGAAAAGCAAAAAGTTCGCCGTATGTACGGCGTCCTCGAAAAGCAATTTGCCAAACTTATGAAAGAAGCGACCCGCGCTGAGGGCCTCACTGGTGAAAACTTGCTCCAGTTCCTCGAGCGCCGTGCTGACAACGCCGTTTACCGCGCCGGCTTCGCGACCACTCGCCGCCAAGCTCGCCAACTCGTTTCTCACGGTCACTTCCTCTTAAACGGCAAACGCATCAACATTCCGTCCATCCGCCTCAAACCAGGCGATGTACTGGAAGTCCGTTCTAAATCCCAGAAGTCCGATTATTTCAAGTCTATCGAAGGTATGACTCAACCTCTTTCTTGGTTGAAAGCCGATGCCAAAAAACTTAAAATCGAAGTTACTGGTTTACCAAAGCGCGAAGAAGCTGAGGTGGGCATTAACGAACAATTAATCGTCGAGTTCTACTCACGCTAAGGATAAGGAGAGAATATATGACAACAAAAGCTATTAACGACGCAAAGCTTGCCGAAGTCAACGAAATCGGTGAGAACAGTGCAGAGTTTGTAATCCGCCCGCTTTACTACGGCTACGGCAACACTCTCGGCAACTCTCTCCGCCGCGTTCTCTTGTCTTCCATCAAAGGCGCCGCCATCACCTCGTTCTCAATCGAGGGCGCGTCCCACGAATTCACCGCAGTTCCAGGGATTCGCGAAGATGTCGTCGATATTATGCTCAATCTCAAGAACATCCGTTTCAAGTGCCACACCAACTCTCCTGTTGAGGCAACTCTTGAAATCAAAGGTTCTGACCAGAGCGAAAAAGACGGCGACAAGCGCGTCACCGCCGCCGACATCAAACTTCCGGCTGACCTCGAACTCGGCAACCCAAACCAAGTCATCTGCCACATTGACGATCCTAAGTTCACGCTTAAGATGCGCTTTATGATTGAGACTGGTCGCGGTTACCTCACCATCGACGAATCTGGCAAAGACCGCATCTACAGCGATATGATTGCTCTCGATGCCGTCTTCACTCCAGTTCTCCGCGTCCGCTACAAAGTTGAGAACACTCGTGTTGGTCGCGATACTAATCTCCAACAGCTCACCCTCACCATCGACACCGACGGCACTATTACGCCAAAGGAAGCGTTCGAGGAAGCTGCGGCGATTCTCGTCAACCAATACCAAGCTCTCGCTGGTGGCACGACCGTCGAGTCCGCACCTGTTCCAGGTAACCAAACCACGGAAAACGAATCCGAACTCACTCGTCCAATCGAGGAACTCGGTCTTTCCGCTCGCACCGCTAACGCCCTCACCAACAACGGTATTAAGAATTTGAGCCAACTCGTCGGTCTTTCCGACGCTCAACTTAAAGACCTTAAAGGTTTCGGCGCTAAAGCTCTCGAGGAAGTTCAACAAATTATAACGGAGTTTAAATAAAATGCACCGCCACGGATACAAAGGCCGCAAGTTCGGCCGCGAAACCGATCAGGCACACGCACTGGTTCGTGGGCTTATGTGCTCCCTGATTAAATACCAATCTATCACTACTACCCTCGCTCGCGCTAAAGAAATCCGTCGCTCGACCGAGAAGTTGATTACCCTCGCCAAAAAAGGCGACCTCGCTTCTCGCCGCCTCGTGATTGCCCGCCTTGACGATATGGAAACCGCTGACCTCCTCGTTGACGTCATCGCTCCGCAAATCAAGCGCAACTCTGGCTACCTCAAAATTGAGCGCGCCGGCTTCCGCAAGGGCGACCACGCCGAAATGGGCACGATTTCTTTCGTTGACGACATCGACCCGAGCCTCGATAAACTCGACGACAAGAAAGCGAAGAAAGGGGACAAATAATTATGAAAACTTATTCCCAAAAATCCGCTGAGATTTCTCGCGAATGGTGGGTTATCGACGCGTCGTCTATGCCTCTCGGCAAACTCGCCGTCGTCGTCGCCGACAAATTGATGGGGAAGAGCAAAGTTACTTACACTCCCCACATCGACAACGGCGACTACGTCGTCGTCACTAACGCCAAAAACCTCGTTGTTACTGGCGCTAAAATGACCGACAAAAAATACTATCGCCACTCTGGCTTCCCAGGCGGTCTCACCGAACTCAAGCTCGAAGAAGTTATCGAAAAAGATCCTTCTCTTGCTATTCGTGAAGCTGTCAAAGGAATGCTCCCGAAGAACAAATTAGCCGCTGACCGCCTCGCTCGCCTCCGCATTTTCGATGGCGCCGAGCACGCTCACGCCGCTCAAAATCCAAAGGAGATTAAATAATGGCAGAAACTAAATACATCTACGGTCTCGGTCGCCGCAAAGCTGCTTCCGCTCGCGCCCGCCTCTATAAGGGCAAAGGCGAAATCACCATCAACGGCAAGCCGGCACTTGAATACTTCTCCGGCAACAAAGGCTACGTCGCCGAAATCACCGACCCGTTAGCTCTCGCTCAAAAGCAAAAAGATTACGACATCTCGATTCGCGTTACTGGCGGCGGTCTCGCCGGTCAAGTTGACGCCATCAAGCTCGCTATCTCTAAAGCTTTGCAAACCGAAGCGCCCGACCTTCGTCCTGTTCTCAAAAAAGCTGGTTTCGTCAAACGCGACCCGCGCGAAAAAGAACGCAAGAAGTACGGTCTCCGCTCCGCCCGCAAAAAAGAGCAGTTCTCGAAGCGTTAATTTGCTCGAGCAAGAAAGATACCTCGCAAGGGGTATTTTTCTTGACTTTTTTGTTAAAATTTGGTATAATTAAAGAGTAAACTTACTATAGACGGAGGCACTTATGCCTCATTTTTTATTCAAAAAGCCGCAAAAATTCTCTATTAACTTCTCAGAAATTGAGAACGAAGCTCAAAACGAGACTCCTTTTTGGGAAATCCAACGCGCCGAAGCGCTGGAAATTATCACCACATTCTTCAAAAACTGGCAAGCGCTTTGGCAAGGCACCAAACAAGCTCTCGGCAACCTTAATTTGAGCGAAGAGAGCCTCCGCCGTCTTCATTATTACGAAAACGAACAACAACAAACCGTCCTCAATCTCCTTGCCGACACTCTCGTCGCGTGGGAAAAAGACGACAGCGCCAGTTTCTCGACCGCCGTCCTCAACCTCGCCCGCGAACTCCGCCCGTCTCTTATGCATTTCGAGACCGACGCCACCGATACTTTCTCACTTAACTCATTCCAACTCCAAATCCTCAAACAATCCACCCTCCGCATCGCCTCCTACCTCAAATCCGCCATTGAAGAACTCCAACGCCTCTCCTGGCACAAATTCGAATTTGGCGACAAGGTCCTCACCCACAACAACGCCGTCGCTCTCATCAAGGAACAACTCCACCTCACCTACTTCGAATTCCTCGATATGGCCACCGAACCAGAGTTCAAAAACGGCTTCCTCCCCGAACTCCTCCAAGACTCCGCCGACTTCGGATTATAAACGCGCGAAAAACGGTTGGCAAACCATTCCGCTTTTGTTATAATTACACTATGACAAAAAGTGGAGGGAATAGAACCATTTTTCAACATAACTCCTTTTTGAAGCTCGGTCTGTTGTCGCTACTCTCTCTAACTTTCTTCTTAAGCACCCCCCCCCCAGTAGCTTTTGCTGAGGGCGCCTCTGGCGGTGGCAGCACCGGTAGTGCCAGTGGCAGTGGCGGAGGCGGCGACGATCGTCGTACTTGGGTCCTTTTCACTTTCGATTTAGGCTCCGACGGAAAGCCCACCAACCCAACTCCAACCATAGCTGGCGTCACAATAGATGGTTGCGCAAAATATGAAGGTTTTTATTTTGCCTACAAAAGCACCAAGGGTGGCGGTATTTTAAACGAAGCCTATCCGACACAATATTGGCGAAACGCCAATTGGGTACAAAACACTTGGCAAAAGAACTGCGGCGGCAACGGCGACGGCAATAACAATTCAACTCCATATTGTAAACAGGGTATGACGCCAGATTCGAAATATTACGACTCTGGTCTAACGCCTCACGCTATAGGTCCATCAGGAACCGACCGCACTAAACTTCAAGCTTTCGAAAAAGAACTCCAGAGCGAATATAGCAAAGTCGATTCCACCCACGGTCTTAATGACGTCAACATCGCTTGGTTCTGTTACGGCGACCCTAGTAAAACTTTTAATCTTTACTACAACCAAAACACCTCCGACTCCGTCTCCAGTATGCCGGAGACCGCCAGTTGTACTACCACTGATGACAGCTGCTCTGTCACCGTCAGCAGCACCGTTCCTAAACGTTCCGGCTACCGTTTTATGGGCTGGAATGACAACTCCGCCGGCAACGGCACTAATCGCTCCGCTGGTAGCTCAATCTCCCTCTCCGATAACAAAACTATCTACGCTAAATGGAAAAGAATCGACCCCGTTATATTCACAGCTTCCACCACTGGCGACATTAATCATCCCGACTCCCGCCTTTCTTTCAACAGCAACTACACCATTGCTACCGTCATCAACCAAACTTTTAACTCCACGTCCGGCACTTACTCTTGGGCAGACCCCAGCAACGGCACCTACTATGCCACTTTCGTCCACACTGTCACTCGCAACCAAGACCCCAACAACACCGAAATTCAATCCGCAAAAACTCGCTACATCGTCCAACAACAAATCGACAACGGCAGCTGGTCAGACATTGGCAGCTGGAGCGACATCTACGTCGCCATCAACAATAGCAACACCATCACTTCGCCCGCCAGTTTCACCCTCAATTCCACCAACCACGGTAAATATATTAAATACTGCCAGCGCCTACGCTACGCCACTCCCTCAACCTACGAAGCCGACGGTTTCAGTACCTACGGCAACGACGCTTATTCCAACTCTTCTTGCGTCATCTTCAAGAACCCCGATTGGGTCGAGCCAGAAGAAGTCGTCACTAGCATCATTGACGTCACTGGCGCCACTACCACACCAAGTCTCGGCGCTTCAACTATCACCGGCGCCGCCTCTATCGGCACCAACTCCTATGAAACCCGTGAGCTCACCGCTTCTTTTACCTATGACCACACCCTCACTCGCACCGATTCCGGTTTCTCTCCTGCAACCTCCGGTTTATTATTCTACAATTCCACTCGACCAAGCACCTCTGTCACCACCCTTTTCAATGGCAGCGAAAAGCTCGACTCTCTTAATCTCAAACTCATAGCGCCCGTCGGACACACCAATAACACTCTCGCCATCAGTTTTAGTGCACCAAGCTCGTGGCAATCCACATCCATCAGAGGTCGCACTTCCATCAATTTTAACGCCACGCCAAACGACAGTTACGCCATCTATGCTGGCCAAACTCGCAAGTTTTATCATCTCACATCCAATAACCCGACCAAATGGAAAATCGATTATAAGCATTATTATCGCCGCGAAACCTATACCGCTCCGTGGGCAGACCAAACCGGACCCAAAACCTATGTTCGCACCGCCGCCGTCGATCTCAGCCCCCAAAACACTAGCAATCCCACCAGCTACACTTCTAGTCCCGCCGTCGAACTCTCCCTTTTTCGACCTTATCATTACGCTATCACCAATATTGTACCGGACAGTAAAGCCACCAACATCGCTCAAACTGGCGACGAAGTCAGCACTCAATTCACTTTCACTATCGACCGCCCCCTCAAGGACACCTACAATTACATCACCGACCTCCGTAGTCACAGTGTCTCTATCATTACTTACAAAATCCCCTCTAGCAGCGGTACTAATCTCGCCGGCATCAACTCTGCCATCCTCGGCGGCGCCAACGCCACCAACAACATTTGCGCTGACTTCTTCGGCACCAAGAATATCGGTATTTACGATTGCACTGTCGCCCAAACTGGTACTCTCACCTCAAAAGATAACAACACCAACTTTAACCACGTCTATGGCGACCAAAACTACACTCTAACTTATTCTACTAGCTCCATTACCATTCCTAGTATGCCGACCGGTGACACTTTCTGTGTCGCCCTCGCCATTCCCAACTATAAGTCCCACGGCACTGACAAAGACTACTGGTTCGTTTCCAAGTCTTCTTGTAGCAGCGTGTCCAAACAACCCTCGGCGCAAATCCTCGGTGGTGACGTCCGCAGTAACGGCTATATCCGCGGCTCCCGCTCCACCTACAACAATAAATACTACGGCTCTTGGAGTGACTTCATCGTCTCCGCTTCTGGCAAAATCACCAAATTCGGCTCCGGTGCCTCACTCTCTGGCGGCTCCACTAACTCCGCAATGTGCCGCATCAGCTCGCTCACCATCGCCAACGACCAATGTGACAACGACCAGCTCGCGAACCAACTCGGCAACGTTTACATTCCATTAAACGATACCGCCACCTCAATCGTTGACTTAATGAAATCCTATTTCGTCTTTTACGGCACTGAACGCGACGCCAGCGGTTGCGACGATGTTAACTGTCTTATACCAACCGACGTCATCACGAGCAGCACTTTCACTTCGCGTGGCTTCCGCGACCCAGAACAGTTCCTCTCTACCAAACCTATCATCTTCCACAGTACTGGTAGTATCCGCATTGAAACTAACATCCAACTCCTCCCCAACAACCCTTACAGCGACGGTCTCACGCCTCAAGTCATCATCATCGCCGAACGTGACATTAAAGTCGCCGACAACGTCGAACGAATCGACGCGTGGCTAGTCGCCGGTGGCAAATTTATGAGTTGCGCTGGCAGCGGCACCGACACCAACACCCGCACCAACCTCTCTCTCGACGTCTGCACTAACCCCCTCACGGTCAAAGGCGCCATCAGCGCCGACACTATCGACCTCAGCCGCACTCACGGTGGCGACCCCAACGCCGCTCGCACCATCACTCTCCCCGCCGAAAAAGTTTATTACTCGCCAATGACCCTAATCTTCGCCGCTCGCGAGGCAACCCGCGACGCCGAGCCACAAATGACCTACGTCCATAAAATCCCACCGAGGTACTAACCAATGCTAAAGCGCGGCGACACTTTAATAGAAGTTATGTTCTCGGTCGGCATTTTTGGCGCCATCGCCATCGGCGCTATCGCTCTAATGAACGACGGGCTCAACACTAGCCAAAATACTCTAGAAACCACAATGGCGCGCCAAGAAATCGACGCTCAGATTGAAGCGCTCCGCTTCATCCATAGTGCCTATGCCAGCGAGTCGAAGCGAGACGACTCAGTTTACCGCCCTATCTGGCAATCCCTCACCGCTAACGCCTACGAAGCTACCGCTGAAACCGGCGGTATCCTCCTCGAAGACAATGAATTCTACACTCGTATCGTCGAAAACGATAAATCCTGCGACGAAATTTATAGCAACGGTTTTCCTGCCAAATCGTTTGTTATCAATCCGCGCAAGCTCGACTCCAGCACCGTCGGCACCGACACCGTCGTTTATTACGACAACCCAGGTACCTCGGCAATCCGCCCCGCCAGCGTCTATCCCCGCCTCCTCTACGGCGCTACTACAGATGAATCGGCGCTCTCCGACGCGACCATCGAAAACGGCGACGTCGCCGTTCACAACAACTCGACCTTAACCGCCGCCGAGGGCATCTGGGTTACCGCTATCCGCTCCGGCACCAGTATCAAGGACGAAAGCGGCATCGAACGCCCTGACTTCTACGATTTCTACATCAACTACTCCATGCCATGCGGTACGCTTGCCATGACAATTACTTCAGAGCTTGACAGCTTAGCCACTTTGATGCGCGAAATCAACACCCGTTATACTTGGGACAACCAGCAGACCTCTTCGTTGCAATACCTCGACGGATATTCGCCTCACCTATTCTACGACTATGGCGACTATGTGTCGCACCTCTGCACCGACTCCCTTTTGCTCACCCGCTTCAACGAGCAATTACAACGTGCCGTCCCCCTTGCCTCATGCAAGTATACACCAACCTTCTATTCGGCATACACCAATCGCCAGAAAAGCATTCAATCGTTCAGCGGACTCACCATTAGCGACCCCAGTACCCATCATTTGGCCACTCCTAAAAACCAAACAAATTGGTACAAGGCTACACATTGAACTTGAATCATTCATTAGATTTGAGACAAAAGACAACGTAAAAATATCTATTTGACACAACAATCGAGCAATACCCTTTGTTATTTGAAAAAATAGCCGTACCTTTGCGCCAATTTTCTACAAAAAAGCAAAATTTAACAACAAAATAACAGTAAAAAGATGGTAAAGATAACAAAAGAAGCAGCTCTTGCCTATCATGCACAAGGCAAACCAGGAAAGATAGAGGTGGTACCCACCAAACCCTATAGCACACAGACAGACTTGTCATTAGCCTACTCGCCAGGAGTAGCCGAACCGTGTTTGGAAATCGAAAAGAATCCACAAGACGCTTACAAATATACCGCCAAAGGAAACTTGGTGGCTGTAATTTCAAATGGTACAGCCGTACTTGGCTTAGGTGATATCGGTGCCATGGCCGGAAAACCTGTAATGGAGGGTAAAGGCCTATTGTTCAAAATATATGGCGGCATCGACGTTTTCGACATCGAAGTAAACGAAAAGGATCCCGACAAGTTCATCGAAGCCGTTAAAGCTATCGCTCCTACCTTCGGAG
>CALEGA010000073.1 GCA_937876715.1 uncultured Candidatus Saccharibacteria bacterium | reverse complement strand
AGAGGGAATTCACCTTGATTATAGTGTAAAGCATGTAAATGCAAAGTAAATTTTTAAAGGCATCGGGAAGCGAAAGCATCCGATGCCTTTTTTTACGAAAAAAGGGGAAATAAACAGGTTAATGTGCCTGCTGCATTGTGCAATAGAGTCCTTTCATGGACAGCAACTCATCATGGGTTCCCTGTTCAGAGATGATCCCATCCTTGACCACTAAGATCCGATCTGCCTTAAGAATGGTGGACAGGCGGTGAGCAATGACAAAGGAGGTACGGCCCGAGGTGAGCTTCTCAAAGGCGTCCTGGATTTTTTGTTCGGCGCGAGTATCGACGTTTGAAGTGGCTTCGTCGAGAATCATCATTGGCGGGTTTTCGACCATAGCGCGAGCGATGGTGAGGAGTTGTTTTTCGCCGGCGGAGATGTTGTCGGAGTCTTCGGAGATTTTGGCGTTGTAGGCGCCTTTCATCGATTCGATCAGGTGGTCGATGCCGGCAGCGCGAGTGGCGACTTTAATTTCCGAAAGTTTAGCGTCGGTTTTACCATAGCTGAGATTTTCTTTGATAGTGCCGGAGAAGAGCCAAGTGTCTTGCAAAACCATGCCGAAGAGGGCGCGGACGTCGGCGCGTTTCATTTCGGTCGTAGGGACGCCGTCGATGGTGATGTAGCCAGAGTCGGGGTCGTAGAAGCGCATCAGGAGGTTAATAATAGTGGTTTTGCCAGCGCCGGTTGGGCCGACAATGGCGACCTGAGCGCCGCTGTTGATTTTAGCGGAGAAATGTTTGATGATGGGGGTCTTTTTGTCATAGGAGAAAGAAACATCGTGGAATTCGATTTCGCCTTTGATTTTTTCGACCGTCTTGGCAGGAATGGGGTCGGGCGATTCTTCTGGTTCGGCGAGGAAGTTAAAGACGCGTTCGGAAGCGGCGAGGGTTTGTTGGAAAGTGGCGACGATTTCCGAGAGGTTGGAGAGTGGCTGATTGAAACGCGAGAGATATTGGAAGAAAGCTTGAATGTTGCCGATGAGGAGCCGACCGTCGAGGACGAGGCTGCCGCCAAAAATGCAGACGACGACGTAGCCGAGGTTGGTAAAGAGATGCACGATGGGGAAAGCGAGCGAAGAAAGGAAGCGCGACTTCCAAGTGTCGGCGTAGAGTTTTTCGTTAGTTTTGGCGAATTCAGCATAGGAAGCAGATTCGTGAGAGTTGGCTTTAATAATGATGCTGCCGGCGTAGTCTTCTTCAATGTGAGAGTTGAGTTCACCGAGGACTTTACGTTGGGAAACGAAGTATTTTTGGGCGCGTTTGGCGACTTTGCCGACGCAAAAAGTGGAGAGCGGCACGACGACGAGTGCGGTAAGGGCGAGGAGCGGTGAGATGGTGAACATCATAATCAGACAACCGACGACGGTGGTGACGTTGGTGATAATTTGCGCCAGACCCTCGGTCAAGGAATCCCAGAGCGTATCGACGTCGTTGTTGAGGATGCTGAGAGTGTCACCGAACTTATGTTGGTCGAAGTAAGAAATAGGTAGGCGGGAGATTTTCGCCATAATTTCGGCGCGGAGTTTTTCAGTGTAGCGGGCGGTAGCAACTTCGAGTAAGTAGTGTTCGAAATAGCCGAGGATGGAGCAAATGGCGTAGATGACGATGAGTTGGATGGCAAAAGTTTTGATTGGCTCGAAGTCAATCGTGCCGGTGGTTTGGAGCGAGGCGACGGCGGAGTTGGTCATATTGCCGAGGATCTTCGGGCTGAGGAGGCGGAGGAAACTGGCGATGATGGTGAAAACTAGTGCGATGATAATGACGAAGCGGAAGCGCTTGAGCGACTTGACGAAAGCGGCGAGGGATTTTTTAGCGTCTTTGGGTTTTTCGGTGGTCATTTTAGGCATTGGCAAGCTCCTTTGCGAACTCAGCTTCGGAGAATTGGGATTTGACGATTTCACGATAGACTTTACAGTTTTTCAAAAGCTCGTAGTGTTTGCCCGTGCCGATGATTTTACCTTGGTCGAGGACGACGATTTGGTCGGCGTCTTTGATGGTGTTAATGCGTTGCGCGACAATGAGAACAACGCTGTTTTTGACTTCTGGCTTCAAAGCTTCGCGGAGTTTTTTGTCGGTTTTCATATCGAGCGCCGAGAAGCTGTCGTCGAAAATGTAGATTTCTGGTTTTTTGGCGATGGCGCGGGCGATGGAAAGGCGCTGTTTTTGACCACCGGAGACGTTAGTGCCACCTTGGGCGATGTGAGCGTCGAATTTTTGGTCGAGTTTTTCGATGAAGTCGTAGCTTTGCGAAACGCGAGCGGCGGCGTGGATGTCGGCGTCTTTGGCGTTGGGAGCGCCGAAAGCGATGTTGTCCTTGACCGTGCCGGCGAAGAGGACGCCTCTTTGCGGAACGTAGCCGATACGTTTCATTAAATCTTCAGCGGAATAATCTTTAATGTTGAGACCGTCGATGAGGATTTCGCCACTGGTGGCTTCGTAGAAACGTGGCACGAGGGAGATTAAAGTAGATTTGCCGGAACCGGTAGAACCGATGAAGGCGGTAGTTTCGCCAGCGTTTGCCTTGAAAGAAACGTTGGAGAGGACGTTTTCTTCGGCACCGGCATAGAGGAAGCTAACGTTCTTAAACTCCACGGACGGCGTATGCTCGGGGATGCCCTCGGTTTGGTCTTTCCAGGTGATTTTGTTCTTGGTTTTAAAGACTTCTTGGAGACGACCGGCAGAGACGTTGGCGCGGGGGAGAATGACGAAGAGCATCGTGAGAATGAGAAAAGCGATTAGAACGTGCGAGGCGTATTGAACAAACGCCATCATATCGCCGAGGTAGGTGATGTCGGCTTCGAGCCGGTTGAGCGAGAGCCAAACGACGAGCAGAGTGATGCCGTCGAAGACGAGGTTGATTAGCGGGTCTTGAAGTGACATTAGGCGGTCGAAGAAGATGGCAGTTTTGGTGATTTCGCGATTGGTTTTGGCGAACTTTTGTTGTTCGTAAGCTTCTTTGTTGAAAGCGCGAACGACACGGAGACCGGTCAAGTTTTCTCGCGTGATGAGAACGAGGCGGTCGATTAATTTTTGAAAAAGTTTGAACTTCGGGATGACCGCCGCCATAATAATCACGGTGAAGAAAATGATGACGCCGATACCGAGAGCGATAGTCCAAGTGAGGTCGGGCGCGGTTTGGATTGCCTGAACGATGGCGCCGAGACCCATCATTGGCGCACGGAGCAACATAGTCAGCATCATCATAACAGCGTTAGAGACTTGATCGATGTCGTTAGTAGTGCGAGTGATGAGTGAGGCGGTGGAGAAGTTGTCGATTTCGGTGACGGAAAAGCTGAGCACTTTTTGGTAAAAGTCGCGGCGCAGGTCGCGCGTGAAAGCGGCGCCGACTTTAGCGGAGAAATAGTGCGTGACGAGAGCGAAAGCCGAGGCGACGACGGTAAAGCCGAGCATTTTGAGACCGACTTGCAAAATGTAATCGCTGTTGCCGTTGGTGATGCCGTTGTTGACGATGTCCGCCATCAAAGCGGGAAGCTGAAGCGTGAGATAAGTTTGCGCACCCATTGTGACGACAAGCAGAATAACTTGCCACCAGTAGGGCTTGAGATATTTGAACAGTTTTAACATATGTTGTAGCTCTATATATAATATATATGTTTTAAATTCTAGTCAAGGGTGATACAATTAAACTATAAAATAATCGGAGTGTTTTATGGCAGAAAAATCTACCAACGAAAAACCTGATAAACCTAAGTCAAGGAAAGGGTTGCCTTGGATTATTCTCGGCGCAGTATTAACCGTGGTGGTCGTGGCAGCTTTCTTGATTCTAAAGCCAAAAGCGGCACCGGACGACCCGAAAAATAGCCCGACTTATTCGTCCGCATTCTTTATCTATACGAATGATAAATATACACTCTGGAATAAAGACGGTGTGCGTTTGACGAATGATGAATATGACGAAAAATCGAATTTTATTGGCGGCTATGCCTATGTTAAAAAAGGTAATGAATATGCTCTAGTGCGCGAAGACGGGCGCTTGACGGTGCCGTTTGGACAGATTTCTCGCGTCGTAAAGAGTTATGCCGGTCTGTTCTTGGTCGAAGATAATGCTGGTGCGCGCCGACTTTGGATGGGCGACGGTAAGGAACTATTGGCAGGTAGTGACCTTGAGATTGACGCGCCGAGCTATTCCTCGACTTTCCTAGAAGCGAAAATGGGCGGAAATTATTATATTTATAATTATGCCGGTCGTTTAGTGACGCAATTTGCGGTGGTGGATGATGCCGAATTGAAGTTTAGCACGGCAAAAGATTTTGTACTCGCCTTTTATAACAAGACTAACTTGTTATTCGATGCTCGCTCGGGTCAGCAACTTGCTATCTTTGAGGGTGACCGCTATGAAATCGATGACGTATCGGAAAACCGCGGGTTAGTTTTGCTCGAAAAGAGCGATAATGACGAGGGTGGTGATTATAAACTTTACGTCAGCGGCAAAGATTTTTATGATTTGAATGAGATTAAATACTACGGTATCGTGATTAACAGCGATATGGTGGTTGGCTATGATGACAGCTACGAAGAAGTGGCGCTCTTAGACGGCAATTATAAGATTGCGAGGAAAGTGGCGGCGGACGTGGCGTTGAAAGATATTAACAACTACGCGATGTTGAACGAGGACGGTAAAGTCGAGATTTATGTCAACGGCAATTTGTCGAAGACGATTGATGGCTCGTCGGATCTCGCGAGTGGCGTGGTGTATGACGCTGGGCTTTATGCCATTGAAGCTAACGAAAAATATGGGTTTTATCGCTTGGACGGTTCGTTTGCCTTTGGCGAATATAAAGACATTTATTCGCTCTTTGATAAGTTTGGTCACGCTAGCGTGTCGGAAGACGGCGACAATTATTATATGATTGATGCGAGTGGCAAAAGATTGAATGATTTGACCTATCAACGGATTTCTACCTATGACCACAGCTATTACGTTAGGAATAGTGATGGCAAACGTGCTTTGATTGCGGAAGATGGGCAGCCGGTGACCGGTTTTGATTATACGGACGGTTCGAATCGTAGCGCAGCGGTTGATCACGAGATTTGGACGATGAAGCGAGATGCGAATAAGTATGATGTGGTTGATGTGACGGCGAAGAAAGTGTTGCTCGGCGAAGTTAATCCGTCGGAGTTTTATGCGAATTACTTTATTATCAAGAACGGAGATGACAAGAAAGAGTATTATACTTATTCAGGTCTAAAGTTCTATACGGAAGAATAATAAAAAAGTCCCCCTCGCGGGGGATTTTTTTGTTTTGTTAAATTTTTTCTAAGGAAATTGTACCTTGTTTGTCGTCGATTTTGACAATTTCGTCGTAGGCAAAGTTGCCGTCCTGAGCGAACTCGGTGGCGAGGGTTTCTTCTTTGATTAAATCAATGTATTTTTCTGGCAAATCTATGTCGCTGATACTGAGCTTGATGCGGTCGTCAACTTGGAGTCCGGCTTTTTTGCGGGCGGATTGGACGAGGCGGATGAGTTCGCGAGCGAAGCCTTCGTCTTTGAGCTCCTGAGTTAGAGTCTTGTCGAGTTTAGTTTCTTTGCCGTGCTTGACGGACTTAACGTTGAGCTCGTCTTTGATAATTTGTTCGTAGAATTCGGGGAGCTGGTCGCCGGCGTAGGTGAAGCTGGCGAGCGGTTGGCGAATTTTGATTTGTGTCTCGGAGTCAGATTTTTTCATGCGGAGCATGAGACCTTCGTTGATGATGTCGCGCGCGCGAGACATGAGGTCGAGCGTGGTTTGGTCGACAGGGTTTTCGAGCGGATAGTCGAGAAGATGGATAGAAGTGCCGGCGCTGGTGAGATTTTGATACAGCTCTTCAGAGAGGAACGGAGTGAATGGCGCGAGCATGATGGCGGTGTGCTTGAGAACAGTGAAAAGAGTCCAGTAAGCCTCGTTTTTGTCGGAATCGTCTTCGGACTTCCAAAAACGGCGACGAGAGCGGCGGACGAACCAGTTGGAAAGGTCGTCAACGAACGGGAGAACGCCAGCGAGGGCTTTCGGAAGGTTATATTCTTCCATGCCTTTGGTGATTTCGGCACGAGTTTCATGGAGGCGTGAGATAATCCAGCGGTCGAGCGGATTCTCGAGACATTCGACAGAACCGTCTTCTGGCTGCCAATGGTTTTCAGAGTCAAAGCCGTCGACGGCGGCGTAGGTAGTGAAGAAATCATAGACATTCCAAATCATCGACAGCTTGCGTGCAACGTCGGAGACGTCTTTGTCGAGCAGAGCGAAGTCTTCGCCAGCGGTGACGGGAGAGCTGAGGAGGAGGAAGCGGAGTGAGTCGGCGGAGAATTTGTCCATCAACTCATTCGGGTCGGTGAAGTTGCCGAGAGATTTGCTCATTTTCCGTCCATCGTTCCCTGCTAAGGTGCCAGTGACGATGACGTTTTTATAAGCGTTTTTGCCGAAGAGTGCCGTGTTGACGACGTGGACGTAGTAAAACCAGGCGCGGACCTGCCCGACGTATTCGACGATGAAATCGGCGGGGTAGTTTTGTTCGAATTTTTCCTTGTTTTCGAACGGGTAGTGGAGCTGAGCAAACGGCATTGAGCCGGATTCGAACCAGCAATCGAGGACTTTGTCAACGCGGGTAAAATGTTCGCCGTCGAGGTCGAATTCGACTTGGTCAATCCACGGGCGGTGGTAATCTTCGAGTTCGACGCCAGAGAGGTCTTTGAGCTCTTGATAGCTACCCACGACCTTAACGGTGCCTTTGTCACCTTTCCAAACCGGCATTGCGGTTGCCCAGAAACGGTCGCGCGAGAGATTCCAATCGGGCGCGGCTTCGATGTTTTTCTTGAAGCGGCCCTCTTTGATGTACTCGGGGAACCAGTTGATTTGCTCGTTGTGCTTAATTAAGTCGGACTTGAGGTTTTGAACGTCGAAGAACCAGCTTGGAAAAGCACGGTAGATGACGCGGGATTTTGAGCGAGGGTTGAAAGGATATTCGTGTTTGATGTATTCGATTTTGTAGATGATGCCGCAGCTTTCGAGAACTTTGGCGATGAATTTGTTGCCGTCCCAGATTTGGATGCCGTGGTCGTCGGTGTCGCGGACGCCGAGCTGGTGCAGTTTTTCTGCCGTTTCGGGGAGGTAGTAGCCGTTTTCGTCGAGAACATCTGCAAATTCGGCTTCGTCCTCGTGGGCAAGATAGAGGTTATAGTCGTCTTCGCCGTAGGCGGGAGCGATATGAACAATGCCGGTACCTTCTTCGGAACCGACAAAATCGGCAGTATAGACTTTGTGGGTTTTTTCGGGGTCGAGGAGGTCGTAATAGTGCATGCCGTTTAGGTTTTTGCCCGGCATAATGAAGAGCGGCTCGGTGTCAGGGAAAAGTTTGTCGGCGAGTTTAGTGGCGACGACGAAGTGCTCGCCATCTTTTTCGTAAACGCCGTAATCTAAGTCGGGACTAACGGCGAGCATTTTGTTCGCGGGGAGAGTCCACGGCGTAGTGGTCCAAGCGAGGAGGTAGAGCGGAATGCGCTTCGGGCTTTTGCTGAGATTGGCGAAGCCACCTCTAGTGCGGAATTTGACGTAGGCGGAGGGGTCGGTGACGATTTGGTAGGCATCGTTGTCCATTGTGACCTCTGCTTTAGAAACGGGAGTGGCGAACTTGGTGTCGTACATTAAAACCTTGCGGCCTTCGTAGATGAAACCTTTGTCGTAAAGGGTTTTAAACGCCCACCAGACGCTTTCCATAAAGTCTCTGTTCATCGTGCGATAGCTGTTGTCGAAATCAACCCAGCGACCGATGCGGTCGATAGTGCTGCGCCACGTTTCAGAATTGGCGACCATCGATTCGCGAGCTTTGATGATGTAGTTTTCCAGGGAGATTTTGGTGCCAATTTCGCGGCGGTCGGTGATTCCGAGTTGTTTTTCGACGAAGTTTTCGGCGGGGAGACCGTGGCAATCCCAACCCCAGCGACGTTCGACGCGCTTGCCTTGCATTGTCCAGTAGCGTGGGACGGCATCTTTAACGATCGAGCTGAGGAGAGTGCCGTGGTGTGGCATACCGGTAATAAACGGAGGTCCGTCATAAAAAACGTAGCTGTTTTTAGCATCGCGAGCATCGACGCTCTTTTCGAAAGTGTGGTCTTTCTTCCACCAATCGGCGATAGCTTTTTCGTATTCAAGGGCGCGACGGCGCTTTCCGGCAGTATATTTCATATTTTATTATAATACCATATTTTCTTAAGTTTAGCGAGCGATATAGCCCATAACTTCGTCGATGACGGGGAGCGGGGTGCCGCTCCAAGTTTCGTAGGTCTTACCGTCAGTGTCGGCGACGACGATGGCGGGGTATTCCACGATGTCGCGCGAGGTGCAAAAGATTTCGCCGTCGGGCATTTCGGGGTCGAGCCTTTCGACTTCGCGACCCGAGCGCTGTTCAAATTCGTGTAGCCACTCATCCACTTCGCGAGCGGTATCAGAAAATTGCTTATAAACTACGATGACTCTCATTTCTCTCCTTTTTGATTTTGTTTGGCGCGTTGTTTTTGAATAATTTCTTCAAATTCATCGAGGGTTTTAAACTTACGGAAGACGCTGGTGTAGCGGACGTAAGCGACTTCGTTCATACTGGAGAGGACGTCGAGGACGGCTTCGCCGATTTGCTCACTGGTGACCGATTCGGAGTCGTGGGCATAGAGAATGTCCATCGTTTCGTTGACGACTTTTTCGACTTCAAGCTCGGAGTTGAGGAATTTGCCAACGCTGCGGCGAATCGAAGTGGCGAGTTTGTCGCGGTCGAATGCTTCGGTCTCGCCGGAGCGTTTTTTGACCTTTAACTCTGGCATTTCGATACGTTCATAAGTCGTGAAACGGTGCTTGCCGTCCGAAGTGACGCGGCGGCGACGAATAATAGTGCCGTCCAAAGCCTCGCGGCTTTCAAGGACTTTAGAGTCGCCGATTTTGAACTTATAATTCATGCCTTCCCTTTTCCTTTCTTCCCTGTTAAATGCTTATTAGAGCGCGGGGGCGATTTGCGCATTTTTAGCGTTTGAGACGGTTGCGGAGGCTAGGTGGAATGTCGAGGTCTTCTTCGGGTTCGGGCTTTTCGATGTTGTCCCACATATTATTTTTGTTGTTGGCAGTAAAATCAGTAGCCTCTGGAGCAGGAGCGGCTTTAGCGGCGGCTTCTTCCTGTTCTTTCTTGAGACGTTCCGCTTCGGCAGTTTCGCGAGCGAGGCGTTCTGCCTCTTCTTTTTCTTGTTGCTCAGCGAGGCGCTTTGCTTCGAGTTCGCGGTAATAATCGGAGTCGAAGCCGGTGGCGACAACGGTGATGACGATCTCGTCTTGGAGTTCAGGACGAATGCTGGCGCCGAAGATGATGTTGGCGTCGGGAGAGACAGCGGCGGTGATGACCTCGGCAGCTTCTTGGATTTCCGACATCGACATATCGTAACCACCAGCGACGCTGAAGAGGACACCTTTGGCGCCCTCGATTTTGACTTCGATGAGCGGGGATTCGATGGCTTGGTTAGCGGCGACGGTGGCGCGGTTTTCACCCGAAGCGCGACCGATGCCCATAAGTGCCGAACCAGCGTTTTTCATAATTGCTTTGACATCGGCGAAGTCGAGGTTGATGAGCGAGTGCTCAGTGATAAGCTCGGAAATACCTTGGACGCCTTGACGAAGCACATCGTCGGCGATTTTAAAGGTTTCGAGGAGAGGAGTGCGAGGGTCAATAGTTTGGAGTAAGCGATCGTTAGGAATGGTGATTAAGGCGTCAACATTGCGCGCGAGAGCGGCGATTGCCTCTTCGGCGTTGTCGCGGCGTTTAGCACCCTCAAACGTGAAAGGCTTAGTGGCGACGCCGACGGTTAAGATGTCACGAGCTTTTGCCTCTTCGGCGACAATTGGACCAGCGCCAGAGCCAGTACCACCACCCGCACCGAGAGTGATGAAAGCCATATCGGCGCCCTCAAGTGCCTTGCCAATTAGCTCGCGGCTTTCTTCGGCGGCTTCGCGACCCTTTTCCGGATCGCCACCGGCGCCGAGACCACGACCGATGTGAACTTTGGTGTCTGCGTTAGAATGATGGAGAGCTTGAGCATCGGTGTTAATGGCGACAAGTTCGACGCCAGAGAGACCGACCTCTTTCATACGGTCGATTGCGGACCCACCGGCGCCACCGACACCAATTACCTTGATGCTGGCGGTACTTTCGACTTCAGATGGTTTGATTTCGGGCATAGTAATTCCTCGCTTACAAATTCTTACCTTATTCTACCACAGATAGGTGGGATTTTTCAAGGGTAATCTCGGAATTAGCCTCTTCGGTGGCGGATTTAGACGTGACGGTGTTTCTTGCGAGCGGTTTCGACGAGCTTGGTGAGTTGATATTTGACGGGATTTATGACGTAATCGTGGGCGGGAGTGTATTTTAGCTCTTCGCAGCCAAATGAACGCTTAAATTCAGAGACGCCGTAGAAGCGATGATTTGTTTCGTCTTTGCCGACAATGCCCCAGAGGTTGTAGCGCTTACAGCCGAGCATACGGGCGGCCTTCATGGCTTCGACGTGCATCAGGGGAGCGGCGGAATATTTGGTGCCGAGGTCGGAGGAAACGCCGTAGTGATAGCTCGCTTCGTTGCCATAGAAAATGATGAAGTTCATAGCAAGGATTTCGCCGTCCTTTTTGGCGATATACATACAGGCTTCGTTGCCGTGGTCAAAGAATGCTTTAAATTGTTTTTCGAGGAAAGACTTGGAGAACGGGACGTAACCCTGACGCTTGGCGTGCTTGAGCTCGAGAGGGTAGTATTCCTCGATGATTTTGGGGTCTTGCGAGAGGTCGATTTCGATACCGTTTTTCTCGGCTTTGCGGAGTTTGCGACGGAAGCCTTGAGAAGCGCCGGCGATAATTTCGTCGATGGATTTTGAAATATCGAGGATGCCGGCATATTCGACAGAAAGATACATTGGCGCTTTTTTGAAGCCGTGAGTTTTCATTAATTTGAGGGATTTTTCGCTGAGTTCAAGTTGTGGGCGAAGGCGGACGAAGACGCATTTGAGGCGTTTTCCCTCCGTTTTGATGTCGTCGAAGATTTTATCAACCAGCGGTTTGTTTGTCCAATCAAGAATAGGACCGCCAGCGATGGCAAGATAACGACCGCGTTTCGCTTCTTCAACGACGCCGGCGTAGGCGCCGATGATGTCGCCGTTTTCGTTAACGGCGATTCTGCGCGTGATTTTATTGCCGCGGTTTTCGTGAAACTCGTAAAAATCCCAGCTTTGGAGGAAGTTTGCTTCGGGGTGGCTGGTAACGAACTTGTCCCAGAGTTCGCGGTTGCCAGCGTCAATGATAGCGATAATAGGTTTTGACATTAGAGATTCCTTTTCTTTTTACGCGCGTTCTCGACGAGCTCGTCAAGTTTATATTTGAGTTTGCTGACGACGATGTCTTGGGCGGGGATGAATTCGATAACGTCGCCGCCGAAGCCGGTTTTGAAAGTGGTGACGCCGGAGTAGCGGTGGTGTTCGACGTTCGGCGGAGCGATACCCCAGAGGTTGAAACGCTTAATACCTTGTTTTTTAAGGTCTTTGATCGCTTGCCAAAGGAGGGCGTAGGCGCCTGGGAGCTTACGGTTGAGGTCGGTCGAAGCTGCTTCGAAATACTCGGCTTCGTCGCCATACATCAGAATAAGACCGTAGGCGACCGGCTCGTTTTGATCGGTGACGACCTTGTAGAGCTTGAGGTGGTCGGGCGAGAAAGCGGCGCGTTCGGCGAGCAGTTCTTTCAACGAGGGCGGAATGAAGTTTTGCCGCTTAGCAGTTTCGGCTTGGACGGCGTGGAACTCTTTTAACATTTTCTCACTGCCGTCTTCTAGCACCTTGAGACCGAGTTTTTCGCTGCGTCGGACTTCGTAGCGGGTCTGGCGACGCATCGCCATTAGCAAATCTTCTTCGGACTTGGTTAGGTCGAGAATGACGGTGTTTTGAGCATGGAGATGCATTGGCGCGGGATGGAAATTGTAGGCTTGTTGCAAATTTTTGATGAGGGTTTCGTTTTCGGGAGTTTTGAGGAGTTGCGGGCGGAAGCGGACGAAGACGCATTTTTCCGCCTTTGCCGCGGCGACAATTTCCGTGAAAACTTGGTTGACCATCGTTTTGTCGTGCCAATCGAGGAGCGGACCACCCGGAATCTCTAAATAACGACCGCGGCGGGCGTCCTTAACGATGCCGAGGAACATTGCTTTGTCGTCAAAGGTGCGGACGATGAGCTTGTGACCCATCTGGCGGTTAGCCTCCGCCCAAAGCGGGCTTTGGAGAAAGTTTGCTTCGGGATAGTGTTCAAGGATTTTAAACCACGATTCCGTCATAATTATTTACCCTCCCTTTTAATAGCGTGAGACTTGATGATTTTTTTAGCTTCGGCAACCTCACGTTTTTTGCCAGCAGTTTGATACCAAGTTGGGAGATTAACGACGTGGGCGGCGAAGAAGACGGCGTTTGGACATTCTTTTTCAGGGAATTGAGTGGCTTTATAATAGCGTTCTGGCGCGACAGGAACTTCGTACCAAAACTCTTCGAGGTGGGCGCCGTGTTTTTTGAGCTCTTTGAGGCAAGCTTCACGGTCATCGACGAGGTAAAATTCGCGGAGCGGGGTGTTTTTAAGATTCTTGAATTGGCGGAGGGCGAGCTTAGCCTGCCAGTGAGTGAGGGAGGTGTCGAGTTTTAACTTGGTATCGGCGGAGCGTTCAATCCACTTTAGTTTCAGGAGAAGACCGAGCCAGTATTTTTCTAAGTGGAGGTGGGAGAGACCGCGAGCGATGGCGGCGAAGAGCGGATACCAACTGGCGCGGGGAGCGTCGCCGGTGCATTCGCGGCGTTTCAATGCGGTTTTGTCGAAAGACTTGGGGAAGTTGAGGTCTTTATCGCGGAGGATGACGGCGCCGCCGGTAATCGTGTCGATCGCCTTGCCTTTGCCGAAAGAGAGGCAAGCGGCTTCACCGACAGTGCCGATCTCTCTGCCGTCGGGATATTTACGACCGGCGCAATGGGCGAGGTCTTCGAGCAATAATAAGTCGTGCGCCTGTTTGACTTTTTCGAACTGGCGGATGTCGGCGGGGAAACCGAAAGAGTTCTGGAGAATGAAAACTTTGATTTTGGGGTCTTTTTTCACGAGGTCATCGAGGGTCTTAGCAGAGTAGTTGGGGAGGATTTCGCCATTCGCGACCCGTTCGAGGTCCGCAAAGACAGGTTCGAGACCGGCGGTTTTAACCGCTTCGAGGACGGCGTGGCAAGTGAAGCCGTTGACAACGACGTGGTCGCCTTTTTTGACTTTGCCGGAGGCGATGAAGCTTTTGAGAGCGAGGCAGATGGCGGTGCGACCGGAATAAACCAGCGAGGTGTGGTCGAGGTCGGAGCCATATTTTTCCGCAAGTGCGGATTCTAAGGCTTGATAATCCTTTTTAGTGCCGAAAGCGAAAGAATGACGCCAGATGTCACGCGCGCGGTAGTTGGACGCGAGACCGAGGAAAATCATTTCAGCTCCTTAAGAATTGCTCTCGCGAGACCTTGCGGGTCGGCGATGTAGGGAGCGTGATTCCAGCCTTCGTGGATGTTCAGCGTGCTGTCGGCGAGTTTACGTTTCAGAATATGCGCCTGACGAGGCGGCGTGACGTTGTCGTCTTCACCCCAAATAATGGCGGTGGGCGTGGTGACGGTAGCGAGGACGAGTTCTTTGTCCGATTCGAGCATATTAGTAAGGGTCTGCTTCATATTTTCGGGAGCGCGGTAATAGTCGGAGCTGCCCGTGAGCTTATGGAAAACCTTGTCGATAAAGGCGACTTTTTTGAGCGGAGCGCCGAGTTTAGAGATAGTTTTTAAAATGTCGCGTTTTTTGGACGGTTCATAGACACCGGCGGCGTCGAGGAGAATGAGTTTTTTGAGTTTTTCGGGATTTTTTGAGCAGAGGTTGAGGAGAATGCGGCCGCCGTTGCTATGCCCGAGAGCGATGGCGCCGTCAGGAATGTTTTTGTCTGCCCAAGCGACGTATTCTTTAATGGCCCAGACGCGCTTGCTGGGCGCGGTGAGACCGGGGACGTGGAGCATTTTGACGGTGACGCCGTTTTTTTCGAGCAGTTCGATGGTTTTGGTCCACGGTTCGACGGTGTAGGTCCAGCCGTGAATGATATAAAGAGTTTTAGACCGCGAGAGATTTTTGGTTTTAGTATCGCCATTCCAAACGCTCTTGAGTGCTTCTGGTTTTTTCGGTTCGACCTTGCGAACTTCGTGCGACATCTGCTTCATTAGTTAAGCCCTCGATTCTTGCGGCGTTTAACGGCGGCGGGTTCGCGACGGCAGAGCTTTGTCGCGTCTTCAGGATTTTCCAATAGTTTTTCAATAATCCACTCGAGGTATTGCGAGCCTTTGAAAATCAAAGTTTCGGTGCCGTTAGTATGTTTTTCAATGTAGGCAAGCGCCTTTTTCGGGTCGAGTGTAGTTTTCGGGCTGAAGCCGAGTTCTTTAAGACGAGGTGCGGTGTACTCTTTGGTACGTTTACCGATTAAGATGATTTCTTCGGGGTTGACTTTGGCAATCATATCGGCGAGTTTTTGGTGCTCCTCAGCTTCGATTTCGCCCTCGTCAACGATGTCGCCGATGACGAGCCATTTGTGGCTGGCGTGCATACTTTTTGCCATCTCTAAGATGCTCTGCATCGAAATAATGTGAGCATTGTAGGAGCTGTCGATGATTTTAATGCCGTTTTTGCCGTAGAAGAAGCTGCTACGCCCGGGCGGGAGAGGCATACCGGAGAAGTCAGTGTTGAGCGGGATTTTGAGGTATTTCATCAAATCTTTGAGCATAAGGAGCTGAATCGAGAGGTCGCGCGGTTGAGGTGAATCGAAGCGGAAAGTGGTAGAGGTAGTGCCGAACTCGGTTCGGGTCGGATAGACGGAGTATTTGACGATGTCGGATTTATGGAATTCGCTGACGCGAGCGTGGATGTTTTTAGTCGCACGTTGCATAAGTTCGTTGTCGCCGTCGATAAAGACGAGGCATTTGGTGTTTTCCGGCAGTTTGGCGAACTCGTCCATAATGGCGAGGTCGAGGCTTTCGAACTTGCCCTCTTTGACTTCTTGTTGGAATTGAATAGCGTGGGAGCGACCGAGGGAAATCCAAAGGGTGATTTCCGGCTTTAACCATTCGGCGAGGAAGCCGGCTTCGCGCGGGCGTTCGGCGTCGATTTCGACAACATAGAAAGTTTCTTTATGCTTATAATAGAGGCTTTTGATAGGTGCGGCGATGAAAAGCCAGAGCCAGCGAAGTTTGCTGCCTCGGACGCCTTTGAGTCCGAGCAGGTCGAAAGAGACGCCGAACGCGGAGTTGGCGTCGTGAGAATAGTGAGCGTCCGAGCCAAGTTCATATTCAACCATATGAAGCATAGTGGTCTTACCGGCAGAGCCAGTGATGGCGATAATTCGAGGATTCCAGCGTTTAAGCGCGAAGTTGGCGAAGAAACGGAAGTAGCCCGCGGCGATAAAATAAAAGCGTTTCTTAAGACGCGCTATTTTTGTCATGGCTCTATTATAAAAAAATAGGCTCTTTTTTACAAGAGCCATATTTTTTATGTTTAATTTTATCTCTGTTACATACGGATTTCTGCGTCAACGCCAGCAGGGAGAGCGAGATTTTGAAGGCTCTCGATGGTCTTTGGCGTGGCGTTAGAGATGTCGATGAGGCGTTTATGGACTTTCATTTCGAAAGCTTCGCCGCCGGTCTTATAGACGTGTGGGGATTTAACGACGGTGAAAGTCGAGCGCTTGGTCGGCAGAGGCACAGGGCCGGAAACGGTGGCGCCGGTGCGGATGGCGGTATCGACGATTTGCTTTGCGCTTTGGTCAATCACGCGGTGATCATACGCCTTGAGGCGAATGCGGATTTTCAAGCCCTCATCTTTGGGGGTTTTAGCTTTATCAGCCATTAGGTTATCCTTTCGTTCTCCGTAACCTCGAAAGAATGGAGTTCTCGGAGATAGATGTTATTTGATATACATATATATTATATAGCATTTCTGCGTGTTTTGCAAGCTATTTGTCCCAGTCGAAGCCTTCGCCGAAGTGACCGTAGCGTGCGGTGGGCTCGTAAATTGGACGACGTAAATCTAGCGCCTTGATGATGCCGGCGGGAGTGAGGTCGTAGCCTTCGATTTCTTCTGGCTTGCCGTCGATGATGACGGTTTTTTCGAGCGGCTCAGCAAGACCGATGGCGTAGGCGAGGCGAACGAAAACTTCGTGAGCGTGGCGTTTTTTCAAATAGTCAACCGCGACGCGTCTTGCCATATAGGCAGCGGAGCGGTCAACTTTGGTAGCGTCTTTACCAGAGAAGCAGCCACCGCCGATTGGAATGCGGGGACCGTAGTTGTCAACGATGAGTTTGCGACCGGTGAGACCGGTGTCGGCTTCGAAACCGCCTTGGTTCCAATCGCCAGCGGGGTTGGCGATGATTTTGGCGTCAGCGTTTAATTTATGCTCGGCGATAAACTCCTTGATGAGCTTTTCTAGTTCGGCTTTTGGCGCGTTTTGGAAAGAGGCGACAATGGAAGCGACCTTGCCTTTGGGGTCGAGCGTGACTTGAGTTTTGCCGTCGAAAGGATAGTGGGCGTAGATGAATTGGTTAAGTCGGCGGGCGAGGACGACTTCGAGCGGGAGCATTTCGGGGGTTTCGTCGGTGGCATAGCCAATCATAATGCCTTGGTCGCCAGCGCCACCCACGTCAACGCCTTGAGCGATTTCGGGAGATTGTTTGACGATTTTAGTGTGGACTTCGATTTTGGGGTCGTCAGTGATACGTTTGACGATGTCCTCGACGTTGACCGTTTCGGCGCTAGACGTGATTTCGCCAGTGACGAAAACGACGCCGTGACCGCCGCAAGTTTCCGCGGCGACGCGTGCGGTTGGATCTTCCGCTAAATAAGCGTCCAAAATCGCGTCGGAAATTTGGTCGCAAAGTTTGTCAGGGTGTTTCGGAGAGACGCTCTCCGCAGTTCGATAGAACATATCTTTCCTTTCTTGGTCGGAATTACCACCTTATGGATACAGGTTGGTAGGAGGTCATCGAGCCGTTCTCTCGCTCCTTCTTGATATTAACTTTCTTATTATACTATTTATAGTTGATCGCAGCAACCATAGATTCGAGGGGATTTTTCGGGTTAAACATAGCAAACGCGGCGAGGCGAGCGGCGAGGTCGCCCGACCAGAGGGAGATGGGCGTGAAGTTGGTGGTGGCGATGTCGATAGTGGTGACGTCACCGTGGCTCGCACAGATGATTTTGCCATCGTGGAATGTGATGAGCGAGACGGGGTAGCTCAAGGTGAATTTGTGGAGCGTTTCGATGACGGGAAAAATGGGCGAGCTGAGAAGAATAGGACGGGGGTAGAAAAGGGCGCGGAGGAGTTTTTGGAGCTGAGCGAGGGAGGCAATAAGGTAGATGCCGTCGCGTTCGATGAAGTTGAACGCTTCGTTTTTAACGAGGTCAACGGTGTCGCGCGTGAGAATGAACGGCGTCGATTCGTCGGCGAATTGGATGAGGCGAGAGACGGCAACACAAGTGAGGGAGTTTTTCGAGAGGTCGCCGGAAAGAATGACCATATCGCTGCCGACGATGGAGGCGGTGAGTTCGTTGGAGGAGGTGAAAGAACCGGTCTCGGTCGAGGGACAGAAGTTGAGGTTTTCGAACGGGGGAAGTTTTCTTTTGAGAGCGTCAGGGAGGACGTTTTTAACCTCTTTAATCATCGGGAAGTGCTTGAGGAGGTAGTCGGCGATTTTAACTTCGGTTGAGAAAGCTTCGCGGTTGCCGCCGATGATGGAGACGGTGCCTTGTTTTTGCTCGGGGAAGTTCCACGAGAGGTCGCTAGCAGCTTTTGATTCGTTGCCTTTTTTGTCCCAGTAAGGCGCGGGAGCGGTTTGAGCGGGCATTATTTAACCTCCAGAGTGATGGAAATTGGGCAGTGGTCAGAGCCGAGGTAGTGTTCATAGATTTCGGCGTCCCTGAGACTAGGTTTGAGCGATTTGCTGATGAAGAAGTAGTCGATGCGCCAGCCGACGTTGTTTTCTCTTGCCTTACCCCAGTGCGACCACCAAGTGTATCTTTGGGCGCTCGGGTGTTTGACGCGGAAAGTGTCGAGGAAGCCGGCGGCGAGCAGGTTCGTGATTCCCTCGCGTTCTTCGTCGGTAAAGCCGGCGCTATGGTGATTTGTTTTAGGGCGGGCGAGGTCAATTTCTTGGTGGGCGCAGTTGAAGTCGCCGCAAGTGATGACGGGCTTGGCTTTTTCTAATTCTTTGAGCAAGTTTTTAAAGTCGGGGTCCCAAGAGTCGTGGCGGAGTTTTAACCTCGAGAGGTCGGGCTTGGAGTTAGGAGTGTAAACATTGGCTAAATAAAAATCACTGAACTCCAATATCAAAATCCTACCTTCACCACGAGCCTCGCCGCCAATCTCATTCAACCCCGTTCGCTCAAGCCCGCCGTCGCGGGTTTCGCTCACTTCGAAATTTTCGTAAAAATTTCGGGACACGGTTTCATGAGATTTATGGCGAGTCTCTTTAACCAAAATAGCGGTGCCGGAATAGCCAGCGCGTTCGGCGGGATGCCAAAAAACTTGATAATCTTTTAAGGCGTCAGCTTCAAAAAGGTTGAGTTGGTCGGGTTTGCATTTGATTTCTTGGAGGCAGAGGACATCGGGTTGTTGTTCGCTCAAGAATTTTTGGAGAGCGCCTTTGCGCAGCACGGCGCGGAGACCGTTGACGTTCCAGGAGAAAAGTTTAATATCTGCCACGGTCGAAATCTCGCTTTTTAATAGTTTCACGTTTGTCATATTTTTTCTTGCCTTTGCCGAGGGCGATGACGAGCTTAATGTGGCGACCGCCGCCGAGAAGTTTAGTCGGGACGATAGTCATACCGGCGGCTTTTTGCTTTTCTAGGCTGGCGATTTGTTTTTTAGTGGCGAGGAGGCGGATGTTGCGGGCGGTTTCCGCGCCGAGCGTGAGGTTATTAAGCCAGAGCTCGCCGTTTCTGATGGTGACGAAGCTACCCTTGAGCTGGACGTGGTGGTCACGGATAAGGCGAACTTCGGGACCGGTCAAGCTCATACCGCAGGTCAATTCATCGCCGAGCGCGTAGTCGAAATGGGCGCGGCGATTAACGGTGACGGTAGTGGGCTGCTTTTTCTTTTTCATATTCCTATTATACACCTATAGCGGGTTCCTCGGGACAATTCTTTAGAACATTCTTGATGGCGTTCTTTTCTGCTTCGGTGACCCAGAGGCGATATTTATATTTGACGGAGATTTGGCGGGCGACGTAAGTGCAGCGGAACTTTTTGTTGGGTGGAAGCCAAGTGGCGGCGTCGCCGTCGGATTTGCCTTGGTTGGTTTTACTGTCAACGGCGAGGAGGTTAAGTGGGTCGGTAGCGAGATTATAGCGTTCGTCGGCGCTTAGGTTTTGCGCACCTTTTTGCCAGGCGTCGGAAAGGGCGACGACGTGGTCGATTTGGACGCCTTTGGTGAAGTCAGATTTTTGATAGAAGACGAGGTGTGAGCCGGTGTAAGGTTCGTCATATTCGCCAGAAATAACAGTACAATTATCTTCGCTCGAGACGACGGCGGTGTCGCCGAGGTCGCGCTTGATAATTCTTTGGCGGAGATTGCAACCGTCAATGGAGGGCCAGGATTTGTAGAATTGTTCTCTATCGTATCCGGTCTTGGGTGCGCGGCCTTTGACTTCAAGTTTTTCCAAAACGTTGACGGCGAGAGTGGCGTTGTTATCGGCGGAAACGTTGGTCGGGGTGTAGGTGGTTTCGTAAGAATTAGGATTAAGAAGAATGATGCCTAGGACTATTGCTAATAATCCTAGAAAACCTCCGACGCGACGTGTCTTGTAACTCATATATATAATATAGCACGAAAAAGAGCGCCCTGGGACGCTCTTTTGTTTACTTAGCTGTAGAGGTTTTCTACCGCGATGGAAGGACCCATAGTGGTAGTGATGAAGACGCTTTTAACGTAGTTACCTTTGAGGGAGGCGGGCTTCTGCGCTTTGAGAGAGTCGAAGAAGACGTTGGCGTTTTCTAAGAGCTTGTCGGCGCCAAAGCTAACTTTGCCGAGGCCGATGTGGACGATAGATTGTTTATCGACGCGGTATTCGACTTTACCAGCTTTAGCTTCTTTGACGGCTTTTTCGAGATCTATAGTGACGGTGCCGGCTTTAGGATTCGGCATCAAACCTTTAGGGCCAAGCATACGAGCATATTTACCGAGCTTCGGCATATATTGCGGAGTGGAAATAAGGACGTCGAAAGCGATTTCGCCCTTATCGAGGCGCTTCAAGAATTCGGCATCTTCGGCGATGTCGGCGCCAGCTTCTTTAGCTTTCTTAGCGGCGTCAAGCGGAGCGAAGACAGCGACGCGGACGGTTTTACCGTTGCCGTTCGGGAGAACGACGGTGGTGCGGATGTTTTGGTCGGCTTGGCGAGGGTCAACGCCGAGGCGGACGTGAGCTTCGACGGTGGCGTCAAACTTAGTTGGGTTGGTCTCGACGGCGAGTTTCATTGCTTCGGCGAGGGTGTAGATTTTGCCTTTTTCGATTTTTTCGAAAGCCTTGCGGTAGTTCTTACCACGGCGCTCGATAAGCGGGCGAGTGACAGGCTTTTCGCCTTTTGGCTTCTTTTCGGCTTCAGCTTCTTCAGCGGCGCGTTCGGCTTTGCGAGCTTGGCGCTCTTCTTCGGCTTTCACCTCTTCGATGTGTTTTTTAGATTTTTTACCAGATTTGGCAAATTTTTCCGGCTCAGCGGAAGTTTCCTCGGTTGCGACTTCCTCAACAACCTCGGGAGTTTCTTTGATTTCTGCCGCTTCAGCGGGAGCGGCATCTTCGGCTTTTTTAGCCATGGAGTTTAAATCCTTTCTGTGGTGATAACGAGCTTTTGAGGCTCTCCCAACATGAATTAATAGTGTCTGTATTATACTAAATTTTTTGGTTTTTGGCAAGAGAAAGCCTCGCTTTAAAGCGAGGCGGAGTTGAGGAGTGGGGTGCAAGCTCAGAGAAAGAGTAGCTCAAGGGCTAGCTGAGCGAGCAGGGCGATGGCGAGCGAATCGAGGCGGTCGAGGTAGCCGCCGTGTCCATCGCGACCACCGAGTGGTTTTTCGAGCCAGCCAAGAATGGGAACGTCGATGATGAAGTCATTGGCGTCCTTAACGTCGTAGAGACGCTTGAACCGGCTCTCTAAAAGGTCGCCAAAGACCGCGAGCGGCGCAACGATAGCGAAGCGCCAGAACGGGACCGGCGTGTCGGCGTTTCTCAAGAACAAAGTCCAGACGTAGGCGCCAATTATGCCACAGGAAATGCCGAAGATGAGACCTTCGTAGGATTTGTTGGGCGAAATCTTCGGGAACGGGCGTTTCTTAATCAAAGTGCCGCCGCAGAAGGTGCCCATAAGGTAGGCGAAGACGTCGGTGACGACGCAGACGAAGATACAACCACCAATGAGTTCAACCGAGAGTTGGTCGGAGCAGAACAAGCAAGCGAGCAACTCGACGAGGACAAAGGTGGTGACGGCGTATTCGTCAGAATGGAGTGGCACAAAACGTGAATTGCAGATTACCGTCGCGAATTCGATGAGCGCCATTAAGAAACCGAAGCGCAAGTCCCAATATAAGTAAGAGCCGTCGTCGAGGAAATAAGATGGGAGAATTACCACTGTGATAATGAGCGCGCTGAGCGTGCGAGTGATAAGTTTGCGTTTCTTTTCCGTAATTGCCACATAAACCCCTCCTTTACTCAAAAAATAAATGTGCATTCCCCCGAATGCACATTATTATACCATATTTTTATGATTAGTCCACGACTTCGACGCCCATAGAACGAGCGGTACCGGCGACAACTTTGACAGCGCCATCGAGATCAATCGCGTTCATTTGTTGCATCTTTTTGTTGGCGATTTCTTCGAGTTGGGCGCGGGTGATTTTGCCGACCTTCTCGGTGTTGGGACGACCAGAGCCTTTTTCGATTTTAATCGCTTCGCGAATTAAATCGTCAACTGGTTGACCGAGGCAGACCCAATCGAAGGTGCGATCTTCATAGACCTTGATGTGAACAATCACATTTTTGCCCATAAATTCTTTGGTCGCTTCGTTGAACGGGTTGATGAAGTCCATCATATTAAGACCCCATTGACCGAGGGTAGAACCAACTGGAGGTCCAGCGGTGGCGCGACCACCTGGGATTCTGAGTTTCAGATTCCCGATAACTTGTTTTTGTTGTGACATTATATAATACTCCTTATAGAGCGCGTAACGAGCGCTATTATACCAAATATGTTAGATTTTTGCAACTTGGAGCGCGTCGAGTTCGACGGGTGTTTCGCGACCAAACATAGAGACCATCACTTTGAGCTTACCTTTGACTTGGTCGATTTCCGAGATGGCGCCTTCGAAGCCCTTGAACGGACCGTCGGTGACGGAGACAACTTCGCCGATTTCGTAATTGACGGAGTACTTCGGGTCTTCCACACCCATACGCTTCTTAATCTTGGTGATTTCCTTGTCAGAAACAGGAGTTGGTTGTGTGCCGGTGCCGATGAAGCCGGTGACGCCTGGGGTGTTGCGAATAATATACCAAGTTTCGTCGGACATTTTCATTTCGACAAGGACGTAGCCTTGGAAAATCTTGCGGTCAACGACTTTGCGCTTGCCGTTTTTGATTTCGATTTGCTTTTCTTTCGGGACGATAGCGTCGAAGATTTTGTCAGCGAAGTCAACAGAGTTGGCGCGTTGCTTGATGCTGTCGGCTACCTTATCTTCGTACCCGCCGTAGGTGCTGATTGCGTACCACGCACGAGTGTCGTCATAACGGTTTACTGCCATAGATTATATCTCTCCTTTTATTATTTTAGAATTAAGCTGAAAATCCAGTCGAACAAGAGGTCGAGCAAGACCAAGAGGGTGATGAACAAAGCGGTATAGACGAAGACCGCGAGCACCATCTTCCAAGTCACCTTGCGGTTAGGCCAGCGGACTTGGCGAAGTTCGCGCCACGAATCGCGGAGGTAATGCCCGAAAGCGACGAACGGACGGAAGAGAATAAACGGTTTTTTGCCGTCGGTTTTAGCTTTTTTCTCTTTCTTGGCTCTCTTGGCTTTAGGTTCTTTGGTCTCTTTAGGCTTTTTTGGCTCGTCTGACCCTTTAACCTCTTTTGGTTCTGCGAGTGCTTTGGCGGAGTCATTAGCCTTGATGCGAGTGATGTGCGCCATGGATTCCTTTCTTTCCTATAAAAAATAACTCTAACGAGTCTTGTCAAGATTATAGCACGGACGGGGAGGGATGTAAATAGCTTGAACCCTAAGAAAAGGTGAGTTTATTCTTTTCTAAAAGTTTTACAATACCAGCCATATTGAAACGGAACTTGAAATTGTCACGGTTGTTATGGACTTGGAATTCGCCGATTGCTATGTTGTCATACTTGACGGTGGTGCTTTCGTTCCACTCCTCTACGGTGCTTTTCGTGAACGAAAATTTATTTTTATCCCATACTGGGCTACTCGATTTTTTGAAGACGACGAACCGAGGATTGTTAGTGGGGTGGTCGTTTTCGTCAACTACATTGTAAATATGGATTAGATAGTCGCAATCAAACATATTTTCCCAGTACAGAGTGAGTAGCTCGTCGATTCTGCTCAAAGCGATGCGTTTGAACAAGCGAGCTTTCTCCACATAGACCGCCGGAACGTTAGTGATCAAAAGTGCTTTGGTGAGATAGTTGTACCAAGTCTGAGACGTAGCCTGTCCGATTCTTTGCGGAGCGGCTTTTCCAAGCGCTTGCTTGTTAGTTTTGACGGATAGAGTTTTCCCGCCAGTGAGGTTAAAGTCAATCTTGTTTTGACGTTCAGCGATATGTTCAATGGGTCTTGGGATATGGCTTGTCGCGAAAATGCCTTTAACGATTGGTCGGATTGATTGCACGATATTATTGACACCTCTTGAGCGGTAGGCTGGGTTAACGCTGACACCAAAAGTATCAGCAATCGCGATTTCCGCCGAGATACCAACTTGTTCGTTATTCAGCATCGAGAAACTCTCTTCAATTAACTTTTGACTATTTTAACATATTTTCTAGAAAAGTAAAATATATACTCCGGAGCAAACAAGCTATGGTAAAATGTAAGTATGAACTACATTGGCAGCAAACTGTCATTACTAGATTTTATCGAAAAGTCCGTGGAGGAGGTAACGTCGGGCGATTATGTTTCGGTCTGCGATTTGTTCGCTGGAACTGGCGCGGTCGGGAAACATTTCAAGAAAAAAGGTAAAAAAATTATCGCGAACGATATACAGGCTTATAGTTATGTTCTGAATCGTCATTATATCGGTAATCATAAGCCGTTGTTGTTTGAGGGGTTGCGGGGAGAAATTGACGGTTTAAGCGAAAGTGACGACAGAATTGCCACTGTTTGTAAATATCTTACCGATGTTCCTGGGCAGGCTGGGTTTATTTTTAAGAATTATTGCCTCGGCGGCGGACAAGGCAGGCAATACTTTTCTGACGAGAATGGAAAAAAATGCGATGCGATTAGAGGCACAATTGAAACTTGGTATAAGGCTAATAAAATAACCGAAGATGAGTATTATTGTTTGCTTTGTTCGCTTCTTGAGAGTGTTGATAAGGTGGCAAACACGGCGAGTGTTTATGGTGCGTTTCTTAAATCTTTGAAGAAGTCGGCACAAAAACCGCTAAAACTTGTTCCGGCGGAACTTATCTTGAACGAACAAGAGCATTTGGTGTTTAATGATGACGCCAACAAAATAGCGAGTGAGCAATATGCGGATGTTTTATACTTAGACCCACCTTACAACCATCGCCAGTACGCCACGAACTATCATTTGCTAGAAACTATTGCCAAAAATGATAATCCTGAAATTTATGGCAAAACTGGGCTTCGTGATTATAAGCAGCAGAAGTCTTTATATTGTTCTCGCGCTCAGGTGAAAAAAGTTTTTTCTGACTTAATAGCGAACGCAAAGGCGAAGTATATTTTCTTAAGTTATAATAACGAGGGTCTTCTTTCACTTGAAGATATTAAGGAAATTATGGGGAATCGTGGTGAGTACGGCTTCTTCACGAAAGATCATCATCGTTTTAAGGCAGACAATGGCAGGGAGTATGCAGCGGACAAGACGGTCGAATATTTGCACTATATAAAATGGCTGGGGCGGTAGGGATCGAACCCACGAATGTCGGGACCAGAACCCGATGCCTTACCACTTGGCGACGCCCCAGCGGTTTTTTGATTATAGCACATTCGATTGTTTTTTGAAAATGGTTATGGTAAAATTAGAATATGATTTTAAAGACGAGACATAGGTTAGAAACGATTGAAGACGTGGAGGAGTTTTACGCGGCGATTCAGCGTGAACACCTGACGAAGGCGCTGTCGGAAGACCGACCATATACTTATTGGACAATTGAGCTTTATGATCAAGCGAACGGAATTCGCGGGGGTGGCGGTCTTGGGATTCTCGCTGCCGATACGCGCCGCGTGGCGGAGCAGATGAACGTGCCGCTGACTTTGATTACGCCGTTTTACCCATCGGAATTGCACCAGAAGTTTGAGAACGGGAAGAGTTTTGACGTTTCGCAACCGGTGGATTATCACGATTTTGGCTTTGAATTGCTCGATACTGTGAATATAAAATGCAATAAAGATTTGGTGCGGCTGGAAGTGATTGAAAAGGAGTTTGGTTCGACGCGGATTTTGGCGATTACGGAGCCGAATTTTGGCGAGTTATATTCGGGCGATTCCTGTGGCGACCATCGGTTGTATCAAGAAGTCGCGCTCGGGTTTGGCGGCTATCAAGCCTTAAAATTGGCAGGACTAAAACCGGCGATTATGCAACTCAATGAAGTGGCGACGTTCTTTGCGGCGTTGGCGAGACTAGACGAGTTGGCGAGCAACGGGATGGATTTTTACGAGGCGGTGGTTTATACACGCAAGCATACTTTATATACGAATCATACGCTGGTGCAGGCGGCGGAGGCGTCGTTCTCGTATGACCAGTTTGAGCGATATGTATTTACGAATTTGAAGTCGAAAGCGGTGAAGAAGTGGCTGTCGGACAAGTTTGTTGATGGTAGAATCCGCTTGTCGAGCGTGACGATTGAAATTGCGGAGCTAAGAAGTGGGGTGTCGAAGCTGCACGCTAGGGTTGCGAATTATCACGATTTATCAGGTGAGAAAGTGAAGTTCAAGGCGGTGACGAACGGGATTGATATTCCCTATTGGGTGCTGCCGGCGACCGTAAAATACTATAAAGAAGCGGGGATTTTGGACAAGTTCACTCTACCGACGACGGAGTTTGAAGCGGCGGTCGAGAAAGTGGAGGCGACACAGATTCGCGCGTTAAAGTCACAAGGGCGCGCGTTTATGAACCGAGTATTGGCGCGACGGCCGGACCAAAACGGTACGGTACTGAACTTTGCGAACGACGAGATTGTGTTTGATTTTAAGCGACGATTTGTGGATTATAAACGACCGTGGTTACCATTTACAGATACGACGAAGTTGAAACGGATTTTGGAAAATCACAAGGCGCATTATATTTTGACAGGGCGAGTACATCAGGGCGATGAACGGATGATGGCGCGGTTGAACGAGGTGTTGACGAAGATTAAAAGTGACCCGTTCTTATCAACGCACGTTCATTATATTGCGGACTATGACGAGGAGCTGGCGCGCGCGCTCAGTGTTGGTTCGAACGTGTCGATTAACGTGCCGATTGTGGGGTTGGAAGCTTGCGGGACGAGCTGGGAAAAAGATATTGGCAACTTGTGCCTGTTGATTTCTACGCACGACGGCGGCGTAGCGGACGGTCCGGCAGATGCTTATTTGAATGTTTCTGGCGCCGACGAGAAAGAGGAAGTGGAACAACTTTATCAGCGAATGGAAGAAGCGGCGGCGGCGTGGGAGAACGATTTTGACCTTGAGTTTTGGACAAAGAAGCAACTTTCTGCCTATTTACCGACGGTTTCTGGTGCGCGAATGCTAAGAGATTATTTGAATTATTTGTTTTAGAGCATAATTTAGGATTTTTGTTGAAAAAGCTTGCGAAAAGGTGTTGCTTTTTCTGAATTTGTGGTAAAATAGAGGTAATATGGAAGGTAATAAAACACAGCCCAGAGCGATATTGGTTTTCGGAGCACCCGGAAGCGGCAAGACGACGTTCTCGGAGCGGTTTGCAAAAAAATTCCACGCCGCGTTTTTCGATCTCGGGGAGTTGGAAAGAGAAAATAAGCTAGATCGAAAGACCGTTTTGTTCCTTTTGGAACAGCTTGCGAAGACTAACGTGACGCTCGTGATTGAGGGGATTCTGGACACGGAACGTGAGCGGACGGAAGTGCGCAACATTCTCCGACGTGCGGGGTATAATCCGTCGCTCGTTTGGATTCAAACTGATGTGAATACGATTCGCCAAAGGTTGAGAATTAAAAATCGCAGCGCAACCAAGGCGAAGCAGGAATACGAAACAAGGATTGGGCGGATGGAGGCTCCGAGTGAAGTCGAAGCGCCGATTGTCCTTTCTGGTAAGCACACCTTTGAGACCCAGCTTCGGCACGTGCTTACACAATTAGCCTAGTTCACCTGTATTGTTGTTTACAGGTTGAAGTTCAAGTGGAAAATGCCGGTTAACGGCATTTTCCGTATTCCACAGGAGGAGTTTATGATTATTCAAGATGATGAATTTGGTGAGGTGGTGGTGCGAAAAAATCCGCTGTCAACGAGCGTGAAGTTTACGGTGTCAACGAGTGGGCGGTTGCAGATGTCGGTGCCGAAACATACGTCGGATTTTTTAGCGAAGCGATTTTTGAGCCGGAATCGCGAGGTAATTCGGGAAAAGTTACCGTTAAACGACCCCGCGACGCAGCGAGCGAGAGATGCGAAGAAGAAGATTTTGATGAAGCAGGCGCGGGAGTATCTGCCGTATCGGCTGGAGTACTTAGCGCGGCTTTATGGGTATGAGTATGCGCGATGTCGGTTGACGCACGCGAACACGCGGTGGGGGTCGTGCTCGACGACGAGAACGATTTCTTTGAACATTGGGCTGATGAATGTACCGCCAGTGCTAAGGGATTATGTGATTTTGCACGAGCTGGCGCATTTGAACCATATGGACCACTCGGCGGCGTTTTGGGCGGAGGTGGGCGAACACGATTCGCATTATAAAGAGCATCGGCGGCGGTTGAAAATGTTTAGCCCTGGGGTGTGATATAATATACTTATGTATAGAATATCGGCGATAATTGAAGATGCATTTCGCGAATACTTGCCGCTGGCGGAGAAACGCCGGGTGGGGTTTGATATAGATTTTCCAGACCGACGCACTTTTTGCAAGCACGGTTCCGTTCGCATCATAGATCAGTCCTCTTGCGGCAGATAACTCCGTATCGTGAAGCTGATTCTTCTCAGCCTGCTGTTTATACTGTTCGCTGTCAAAAAGCTGAACCCAGCTGTGTGCCATTGTG
>CALEGA010000072.1 GCA_937876715.1 uncultured Candidatus Saccharibacteria bacterium | reverse complement strand
TCCTACTTTATCAATTCCATTGTTACCCCGGTAGGTCAAATCGGCGAAACCGCCAAAAAACTCGCCGACGGCGAAGACCCCAAAAAATACTTCCTCGCCGGCACCGACTTTGAACTCGCCGTCAAAACCGCGCAAGAACTCGCCGAAGCCAAGCTCGAGCAAGAAGAAGAGAATACCGACACCTGTCTCGTCGATAAAAAGCCGGAAGTTAAAACGCCCGTCGTCCTCCTCAGCCCTTGCGCCAGCTCTTTCGATATGTTTAAATCCTATAAAGACCGTGGCGACCAATTCAAACGCATCGTCAACGCACTATAATATATATAATATATATGGAAGACCTCAAAAAACAACTCGAAAAACTCGCCCAAAACGTCGCCGATTCTTGGGCAAAACTTGAACTGCCGCAAAAACTCGAAAATCTGAAAAGCCTGGAGAAAGAAATCGCCGAACCCGAACTCTGGCACAATCCCGAACGCGCCAAAACCAAGAACGAAGAATTCGCTCACCTCAGCGCCGAGGTCGAACCGTGGACACTCCTTAAAACCCAAATCGCCGACCTCTCCGACCTAATTGAACTCGGCGGGGAAGACCTCAAAACAGAAATCGAAGACCAGCTCAAGGCTATGCAAAAATCCTACGACGAGCTTAAAAAAACGTTACGCTTCACCGGCGAATTTGACCACGCGGGCGCCATTTTGCGCATCACCGCCGGCGTCGGCGGCACCGAAGCAATGGATTGGGCATCTATGCTTGAGCGAATGTATCTCCGCTTTTTCGAAAAAAATAATTTCAAAACAAGCCTCGTTGAGCGCGTCACTGGCGAAGAAGCGGGCATCAAAACCGCCGTCTATGAAGTCGAGGGTATTAACGCCTACGGCACTTTAAAGTCCGAACACGGCGTCCACCGCCTCGTCCGCCTCTCACCGTTTAATGCCGACAACCTCCGCCAAACCTCTTTCTCCCTCGTCGAAATCCTCCCGATTATCAAATCCGACACCGAAGTCAAAATCGACGAAAAAGACCTCCGTATCGACGTCTATCACTCTGGCGGTCACGGCGGTCAATCCGTCAATACCACCAACTCGGCAGTTCGCATCACCCACCTCCCGACCAACACCGTCGTCGCCATTCAAAACGAACGCTCCCAGCTCCAAAATAAAGAAAAGGCAATGGAAATCCTCCGCGGCAAGCTCGCCCAGATGCAACTCGAACAACAAGCCGAGTCAATCGACAAACTCCGCGCCGGCGAATCCGCCAAATGGGGTCAACAAATCCGAAACTACGTCCTCCAACCCTACCAACTCGTCAAAGACACTAGAACTAAATATGAAGAAAAAGACGCTTACAAAGTTTTAGACGGCGACATTATGCCATTTATCGACGCTTTTCTTGAACAATAATTCCGTTTATGGTATTATAGTCTTATGATACTGCTCGACCACGTCACTAAGATTTACCCGGGCGATAAAAAGCCCGCTCTTGACGACGTCTCTTTGCACATCGAGCCTAACGAATTCGTCTTTCTCGTCGGTAAATCCGGCGCTGGCAAATCTACCTTGATGAAAATGATTACCAAGGAAGAAGACCCCGATATGGGTAAAATCATCATCGGCGGCATCGACCTCGACTACATCAAGCGTCGCCACATTCCGCACTATCGCCGCCGTCTCGGCGTCGTCTTCCAAGATTTCAAACTCCTGCCGAGAAGAACCGTCTATGAAAACGTCGCCTTTGCTCTCGAAATCGCCGGTATGTCCACCCGCGAAATCAAGCACACCGTCCCGAAAGTCCTCGAACTGGTCGGTCTCACTGACCAAGCTAACAAATTCCCCGCTCAGCTCTCCGGCGGTCAACAACAGCGCGTTTCTATCGCCCGCTCCGTCGCTCGCCAACCGAAAATCCTCATCGCCGACGAGCCGACCGGCAACCTCGACAAGCTCACCCGCACCGAAATCATCACCCTGCTCCAAAAAATCAACGACTTCGGCACCACCGTCCTCGTCACCACCCACGACGAGACCATCGTCAATAACCTCGACAAGCGCGTCGTTACCCTCAAAAACGGTCGCATCGTCGCCGACCAAAAGACCCACGGCATCTATAAGCTAGACGGCGAGCCAGAAATCCTAATCGACGACCGCCCGAAAGCACCAGGCTTCGCCCTCAAGTCCGAACGTACCACCATCACCTCAGCGCCAAAACCAAAAACAAAACCCGTCAAAGCTCCCGCCGCTAAGAAACCGCGCGCACGAAAGAAGGTAGTGTAATGACCACCAAGAAAAAACTCGAAAAACAACTGACCAAGAAAAACCTCAAGACTCTCACCAAGAACGGTCGCACTAAAAAGGCGCGCTCTGTTCGCCGCGTTGTCAAATACGGCGCCATCAACTTCGGACGCAACATCTGGCTCTCCACCGCCGCCACCCTCGTTATGACTATCACCCTCCTCGCCCTCTCTGTCACCCTCGTCGCCAGCGTCGTCCTCGCCGAAACCGCTGCCACTATGCGCGACAAAATTGACATCACCCTCTTCTTTAAACCAGGAACAGGGAAAGAAACCCTCGAAGTGTTGAAAGAAGTAATGAGCAACGACCCAAACGTCAAGAGCATCGAAACCCGTACCAGCGAAGAAGAATACGCCAACTTCCTTGAAGAAAACAAGGACAACGAACTCTTAATCGAAACTCTTGAAGACCCGACGATGGATATGCGTTCGACTATGATTTCCACGATGCAATCCACCATGCGTCTCAAAGTTTATGACACCGAAAATCTCGACTCCATCAAAAACATCGTCAGCTCCGACATCAACTTCGTCAAAAATCTCGACGAAACCGTTGAACCGACTTACGACGTCAACCAAGCGGAAATCGCCACTATCACTCGCTGGGCAAATATCGCCACCACCGGCGGCATCGTCCTCTCCGCCATTTTCATCGTCATCTCCATCCTCGTCATTTTCAATACTATCCGTATGGCAATCTTCTCCCGCCGCGAAGAAATCTATATGATGAAGCTCGTCGGTGCTGACGGCTACTTCATCCGCGGACCGTTCCTCGTCGAAGCGCAATTCTCCGGACTCGTCTCCGGTCTCCTTGCTGCCGGTCTCGGCTATCTTGGTTTCCACTTCCTTGAACCGCGCCTCGCCAAATATGGCATCAACATCGACACCGTCGCCAACATTCTCGAGTCAAACAAAATCATTCTCGTCATCCTCGCTATGATTGTCGTTGGAATGTTAATTGGCACGCTCTCGGCTCGCCTCGCTATTCAGAAGTACTTGCGCAATCCCTCTAAATAGTGTATTCTATAGTTATGGTAATGCTTAGAAGACTCAAAATCATTTTGGTCGCCATCCTTGTTATGGTTGTTTCTACCGTTACCGTAATTGTCCGTTTCAAAAATCCCGTCTCCGCCATCGACTTCTGCACTTCCGACGAATGTAAAGCCGCCGCTGCTCGCGAAGCCGAAGCGCGCCAAAAAGCCGCCGATGCCGCCGCCGCCGCCAAGTCTCTCGAGGAAGTCGTCCAGGGTCTCGAGCTAGAAATCTATGCCCTCGAAGCAAAAATTAAAAGTAACGAAGCGGTTGGTGCCGACCTCGACCTCAAAATTAAGGCGAACGAAGAAAAGCTCGAGTTGCAAAAAAACGCCCTCGCCTCCCTCCTCGTTGACAACTATTTCGATTCCGAACCCGACACTATTCTCATTCTCGCAGGTAGCAACAGCATTTCCGACCTCACCGAACGCCAAACTCGTGCCGAAACCGTTAAACAGCAAATCAACATCAGCGCCAAGAACATCAAGGCAGTCAAAGAAGAACTCGAAGCCGACAAGGCAGAAGTTGACCGTCTCGTTGTCGATCAAAAAAACCAGAAAGAAGTCATTAAACAAAAGCGCGCCGAGCAAAACCGTCTCATTGCGCAATATCAAAACAACGCCGCCAACTACTCCGCCGAAGCTGAAGAAGCTCGTCGCGAAAAGGAAAAGCAAATCGCCGAAGAAATCGCCCGCCTGAACAGCTCCGGTGTCGCCGCCATCGGCATCAACACTTATCCGTGGCAATCCGTCTGTCCCGCCCAAAACCTCTGGTGGAGCGACCGCTGGGGATACGTCTGCCAATGCGTCCACTATGCCGGCTACAAAGCGAACGAATTTTGGGGTGTCGATATTTCTTACTGGGGTAACGCCTACTCTTGGGACGAATCCGCCGTCGCCCGTGGTTACGTCGTTGATCGCAATCCCGCACCGTTCACCGTCGCTGTCTCTAACGCCGGCGCCTATGGCCACGTTATGTGGGTCGAGGGCGTCAATGCTGACGGCACCATCAACCTCTCCGAATATAACAACTACGGCTCCTCCCTCTCACATCTCCCTGGTGACTACGGCTATCGCACCGGCGTTTCCACCTATGGCTTAGTTTTCATCCACTTTGACCAACGCGCTTGGTAAAAAGTGTGCTACAATAAAAGAATGGCAAAAATAGATTGGAAGGCAAAAAAGGTTAAACTTGCCAGCGCTATTGTTGGCGCAGCCGTCGCCCTTATCGTCGGCGTTATTCTCGGCGTCAGCTGGAATAATTACGCGCCCTATCTCGGCGGTAAAGTTTCTGGCAACTCTAACATTTCTTGGAACGAACTTAACGAAGTTTATAACTCTCTCGTCACGAACTATGACGGCGACATCGACAAGTCGGCCATCATCGACGGCGCTAAACACGGTCTCGTCGAAGCGGTTGGTGACGTTTATACCGTTTATATGGACAAAGAGGAGTCCACCGAATTTAACGATATGCTCCACGGCGACGTCGGCGCCGGCGTCGGTATCGAAATGGGCTTGCGCGACGGCTACACCCGCGTCCTCCGCACCCTCCCCGACAACCCCGCTCGCAAGGCAGGCGTCCTCGCCGGCGACATCATCTATAAAATCGACGACGAAGAAGTCTATACTTGGTCAACCGAAGACATCGCTAACAAAATCCGCGGCGCCGCCGGCACCAAGGTCAAGCTCACCGTCGTCCGCGACGGCAAAGAAAAATCTTTCGACCTCACCCGCGAAACCATTAACAACGTCTCCGCCTATGTTGATTATAAGAAAAACAACACCGCCATCATCACCATCAACCGCTTCGATACCGACACCGGCACTCTCGTCCAAAGCTTCGCTAACGAAATCCTAAACAAAGGCACGCAAAAAATAATCCTCGACCTCCGCGGTAACGGTGGCGGCTACGTCTCCGCCGCGCGTGACCTCCTCAGCCTTTGGCTCGACGGCGACAAAGTTCTGATTTCAGAAGGGGGCACCCATCACAGGCAGTGCAATGATATCGGCACAGTCTTTTAACTGGGCAAAAAGCCAAATTCTCCGTCATCGACGACATCACTTACGCCCTCCGCGGCAAAGCACTCTTCGCCAACCTCAAAACCGTCGTCCTCGTCAACGGCAACACTGCCTCCGCCTCGGAAATCGTCGCCGGCGCCCTCAAAGACTATAACAAGGCAACCATCGTCGGCGAAACCACCTATGGCAAAGGCGTCGTCCAATCTATGCTCAATCTTTCCTCCGGCACTACTCTCAAGGTCACCTCCGCCCACTGGTACACGCCAAACGGCAACACCATCGACAAAACCGGCATCGAACCCGACCACAAAGTCATCAACACCTACGACGACATCAACCACTCCCGTGACCCGCAGATGGACAAACCGCTAGAAATTTAGTATAATATAAATATGCGGATTAAATCCGAAAAACTGATTATTGTTGTTGGCTTTCTTTTGATAGTCGGATTTTTTATTCTTGGTATGAGACTCGCACCGACCACCTCTTTCGCCGACACCGAAGAGGAAGTTGAATATGTCTCCTCCGACGCTAACCACTTCGTCACCGTCTTTGACGGCGAGAACAAAAAAACCGTCAAAACCGATGCCAAGACCGTCGCCGAAGTCCTCGAACGTCTCAACCTCACCCTCGACCCCACCGACGCCGTCAGCCCAGCGCTCGATGTCGCCATTGACGCCGACCAATACTTCATCAACATCTACCGCTCTCACCCCGTTCTCATCTATGATGGCATCAACTCCCACTTTGCTCAAGTCACTAGCTTTGAACCTTACGCTGTCGCTCGCGCCGCCGGCTTCACGGTCTATGACGACGACACCGTCACCG
>CALEGA010000071.1 GCA_937876715.1 uncultured Candidatus Saccharibacteria bacterium | reverse complement strand
TGAAGATGAAGAAGAGGAAGAAGTTGCGGTTGCCGTAGGCGCCGCAAGAAACGGTGCCATAGCCGGCGGCGAGGGCGGCGGCGTTAGGTTGGTAAGGCGTGTAGCGATAGAGCGAGGAAGTGGCGAGGTTTTCGATGTAAACGTTGGAGCCGCCGCAGGCGCGGTTGGGATTGTAGTAAATGTAGTTGTTGCCGAGAGGATAGTTGGTCCAGCCGCCGTCAAGTACAGTGCGAAAGAGATAGGCGGCGTTGTCGAGTTGGTTGACGAAGCCGTAGTAAAGTTCGTTGCAAGGTGCGGTGTCGGGACAGCCGAAGCCAGTGGCGGAACGATATTGAAGAGAATTAGGCCACGAATCAGAGATTAAGCCCTGTTCTTTTTCGAGGAGAACAAGGAGGACTTGGGGGTTGATTTTAAAAGTGTGTGCTGTGTCGTAAATGACTTGTGCCGCTGTGCGGGAGGGGGTGCCGGCGGGGATGAGGTCGCCGTAAGCGACGCCCTCGGCGAAGACTTCGTCGGCGAGACAGACAAAGTGACCGTCTTTGACGTGATAATGCACGGAGGGGTACCAAGCGGCTTTGTAGGTTTCCCTGTTGTTACAGTTGCCGTGGTCGTGGAGGAATTTGTCGATTTCCGCGACGGTCATAGACTCGTAGTTGCTCATCGTGTAGTCGGAAATGATGTTGCCTGGGCGGAAGTTGGCAAGCGAGGCGGCTTCGGAGTTGTTAGGAAGTTTTAGAGCGAGAAAAGTAAAGACGGCGACAAAAGCGAAGAGAAAGCTGATTTTATAAAGTAGCCCTGGGTGATTTTTGTGAATTTGTCCGATAGTCATTCGACAACTCCTGTGATAGTTCCGGTTTTATTACCGGAAGTTAGATTAATGTTGATGTTGAGTGGACGAGAAAAGTTGGCGAGTTCGGCACTGTCGATGTCGAAGCCCTCGCAAGTAGAAGTAGCGGCAGAGGGGATGAGGTTGGCGGATTTTTGAAGTTGATTGGAGCCGTTTGTGATAGTGAGGCTACAAGTGCCAGAGGAGAGGTATTGGTCGATATTGACGCGGACGAGAAGTTTGTTGCCGTCGAAACGAGCGGCGGTGATACTGCCAGTGAGGGCTTCGCCTTGATTCGGATCGGCGCCGTCATACTGGGCGGGCGTTTTGCCGTCGGGAGAGACAGAAGAGTCGCTAGTTTCAGTGTTCGTGGTGGTTTCTTTGGTTTCTTCCGTGGTGTTGGCGGAGGGTTGAGCGGATTTAGTTTCTTCGGTCGGCGTAGAGACGGTGGAGGTAGCAGGAGTGTCGGGTTTTTTAGTGAAATGGAGGATGGCGAAAACAGCGCCGGCGATAACAAGTATAATAACAGTGGCAAGAAAAAGCGGGTGCTTATAAAACGGGCGATGGCGGCGAGATGGTTCTTCAGCAGATGGTTTTAGTTGTTTATTTTCTTGCATAGGCAATACTCCTGTATATATTATATATACAGGAGCTTAAAACTGCAAGGGATTAATCAAGAGATATGCCAAGGATATTGGCGGCTTTGAGGAGGATTTCGATTTCTTCTTCAGAAACGTCGTCGGAGTTGATTTTGGCGTTGAAGAGAGCGACGAGTTCGGGGTTAGAAGTGGCAACGACTTCAAGAGAGCGAGCGGCGTTAGGAGTTTTGCGGAGAACGCCTTTGGCGATGAGATTATCAACGTGTTCGGCGACGGCGGAAACAGAGGAGAGACCGAGACCGGTCATAATTTCGCGGTAAGATGGAGAATAATTATTTTCTTTAATGAAAGTGGAAATAAATTCGACAATTTGCTTTTGCTTTTTAGTCAATTTCTCGGACATATATGTTATAATTGTATAATAAATGGTCAAAGAAGAAAAGACAATAGATGGATTCCCTGTTCGTGGCGTGAAAGATTCCGCTTTGGTGGCACGCTCGAAAGCAGATAAGCTTCCGTCGAACAAAGCAAGGAAAAAAGTTAAAACGGTAGCTGAAACAGACCCGTTAGTGAGGCAACACGCTAAGTCAACCGCGAAGAAGACGGTGGTGAAAAAACCGGCGACAAAAAAGACGCCGAAGCGAAAGGTGGTGGCAATGGATATGAAGCCGGCGAAGCGGAAAAAAGTTTCGCGGGCGAAGACAGCCGAAATGTTTGCGGCGGAACCGGAAGCGTTTAATCTTGATGTGGAAGTTCCGGAGCCGAGTGAAGAAATTGAGATTTTTGACGAAGAAGATGAGTTTAAGAACGAAGCGCGCGACGAGCAACTTGAAGAAGAGTTGTTTGGTAGCGTAGCGGCGAATACCGAAGCGCACGAAGATTTCTTGGCGCCAGTGGAAACGTTCGATATGGACAGTAAGGAAGTTGCGACGGAAGATGGCGTGATTTCCGAGGTGGGTGATGAGGAGGTGAAAGATATGAAGAAGTCGAAGCGAGAATTGAAAGAGAATGCAAAGAAAGCGAAGTTGGAACAAAAACGATTGGCAAAGCTGAAGAAAGCAGAAAAAAATAAGAAGAAATCGAAAGTTGGAAAGTTCTTTAAGTGGTTCTTTATTGTTCTTTTGATTTTGGCTATTGGTGCAGGTGTTTATCTTTATTTCTGGGGTGATGGGATTATTAAGAAGATTACGGGCGGAAAAGGCGACATTTGGAGTGCGATTGGCGCGGTGACGAGCGAAACCTATGAACCGTTAAAAACCGACGAGAACGGCAGAACAAATATTCTGGTGTTTGGAACAAGCGGGTTTGACGCTGAAGGCAGTGGGTTTGGTGGTTATGAACACGACGGGTCGAATTTGACGGATTCGATTATGGTTGTGAGTCTCGACCAGAATGCAGGAGACGTAGCAATTGTTTCCCTGCCGCGCGACCTTTATGCAAAGCCGACTTGTACGGCAACGGGTAAGGTGAATGAAGTTTATTATTGTGGTAAATATGTTTATGGCTCGACCGAAGAAGACGGCGCGAGAACGTTGCAAGAAAAAATTAAGGATATTCTTGGTATCGACACGCAGTATTGGGTGCATATGAACTGGGGAGCGCTGGTTGATATTGTAAATGCGGTAGGCGGCGTGACGATTACGCTCGATGAAGACATTGATGACCAGTGGTACACCGGTGCGGTTTATCAAAAGGGTGTAGAATATACGATTAATGGGTTCGATGCGTTGGCGCTTTCTCGCGCAAGGCACGGAACTGCCTATGGTGATTTCTCGCGTGCGGCGAGCCAGCAGAAGATTTTGATTGGGATTAAGAATAAAGTGGTCGAGAAGGGATTAGGGCTTTCCGAGGCGCTGAGTATGATTTCTGCGGTGGGTGATAATTTGACGATGAACTTTGAGATGAAAGAATTGAAAACAGGTATGCATCTCCTGGAGACCTTTGACCTTGATTCGATTAGGCAGATACCGCTTTGGGATGATAATACGCGCTATATGACTTTTGCGAATGAGAATGGAATTTCTTATATTGCGCCGGTGGCGGGGATTGGCAATTATGGCGTGATTCAGGATTATCTCAAGCAACAGTTGAAGAGCAATCCGACAGAACGTGAGGGTGCAGTGATTATAGTTTATAACGGTACGGGCGAAGCGGGCGTGGCAGCACAAGAGCAAGAAGCACTGGAAGAAAAAGGATTCAAAGTAGCAGAGATTGCTAATGCACCAGAGGGTGAATATAAATATACGGAAGATATTGAGATTTATGACGCAAGCGAGGGATTGAAGCCAGAGACGAAGAAAGCGCTTGAAAAGTATTATGGATTAGAGATGAAAGATATGAGCTTGTTGCCGAACGGCATTACGCCGATTGGGTACGATTTCATTATCATCGTCGGGAATGTAGCTGCCACTAGCGAAGAATAAAAAATAACCCCCTTACAGGGGGTTATTTTTATTTGCTTTATTCTTCTTCGTCGTAGGTGGATTGGATTTTTTCGATGATAAGAACGCGATCGCGGCCCTCGCCCTCGGAGTGAGTGGTAATGTCGGAGTAATCTTCGGCGAGTTTGTGGACGACGCGGCGGTCGGCAGGGTTAAGGTTGATGGTCATTGGTTCGCCAGTTTGGCGGACTTTTTTAATCCAGCCCTCGGCTTTTTCCGCGATGCGGTCGGCACGTTGGCGCTTATAATCAGCGATGTCAACGTTGACGCGAGTGATTTCGGCGTTCTTTGAGATGAGGGATTGCGAAACGATGTGCTGGAGGCAGCGGAGGTTTTCCGCATTTTTACCGATGAGAAGATTATTCATACTGGTCGAGGGGACGCTGAGTTGAATAACTTCATCGTCGATAGTTGAGTAAACGGCGACGTTGATGCCGAAGAAGCTTAATAAGTCTTCGAGGTATTTAGTAGCAAAACGGATGGATTCATCTTTATCCATAATTATCTCCTTTTCTTTTTATTATCTTTGGCGGAGATTCTAGTTATTTTTGTACCGGTTTTTTTGTTTTCTATCACTTCAGCTTCCTGAATGTGTTTAAGTTCTTTAAGAACGGCTTTATCAGCGGATATTTCCATTTCTTTTTCCGCTTGGTCGAGAACAATTTTTTGTTGAATAAACGTGATGACATTGCTTAAGAAGTAGTAAAGGATGAGGGCGCCCGGGAGGTTAATCATAATGATAAGGAGCATAATTGGCATCATTGTACCCATTTGAGCGCTCGTCATATCGTTGATTTCTGCTTGGTCAATTTCTTTGCCTTCGCCGGCTTCTTTCATAAGCTGGCGGAAACCTTTACTTTTACTCTTCCCTGAGGGACGAAGTTGCTTGCTGATGAGATATTGAACGAGACAAGCGACAAGGGCAAGAATGAGGGCGAAGCCAGCACTCCACGAGGTGAAGCCTGGAGTAGATTCAAGGTTAACGATACCGAAGAGACTGGGGTGGAATTCATAAGTTGGCGCTTCAAGGGCATTTTTTTCTTCTTCAGACTTAGATTCGTCGTTTTTGGCGGTGTCGTAGGCGGATTTTTGCTCAAGATATTTTGTTTGTAAATCAATTACTCCTTGGATATGGGAGCCCTCTTGTTTAACAAAAGAATAGGCGCGAAGATCGAGGTTGGATTGGTCGGTCGGAGGATTGACCATAACGCGAATGGCGCCAAAGATAGCGATAAACATCGGGAGCTGAATCAAGAGAGAGAGGATGGAGCGGAAAGGTTTAACGTTGTATTTTTTATACAAGTCCATCGTTTGAAGTGATTCGAGCTGGCGGTTGCCTTTGCAGTTCTTTTTGATTTCGGCAAGCTCCGGCTGGAGTTTGCGCATTAGTTTGGTTTGGTGAAGTTGACGCTTAACGAGCGGCCACATACAAAGCTTGACGATAATAACGAAGAGAATAATCGCGAGACCGAAGTCACCAACGAGATTATAGATGAGGAAGAGAATGTTGGTGATGGGTCGAACAATGATAAGGTCGATAAAATCAAATATAAACATACGTCTCCTATTGTAGCACACTTTCCTCTATAAGAGAACGGATTGTCTTCTGAAGCTCGGGGAAAGGGAGGTCTTTGAGATTTCTGTTATAAACGACAAAAATGTAGTCACGAGGCTGTTTGAACTTGTCGAAGTCAAGGCGGATCGCTTCGTAGATTCTGCGCCTGATGCGGTTTCTACCGATGGCGGATTTGTTAACTTTTTTAGAGACAACGACGGCGAAGCGGGTTTTGTTGTGGTCGTTATTGCAAAATACCAATGAGAGGTCAGGGCGACGAATGGTCTTGCCATGACGATAGACGTATTTAACACCACCGCGAGAGTGGAAACGGTATTTTTTGCTTAACATATATTATATATATTATATAACAAAACTCCCCCTAGGGGAGAGTTTTTTAATAGGTGAGGCGTTTGCGACCTTTAAGACGGCGGCGCTTAAGAACGAGACGACCGGCGTGGGTAGCATTGCGTTTCATAAAACCGTGCTCAGCTTTGCGCTGACGCTTGTGAGGCTGATATGTACGTTTTGGCATAATACTCGAAATCCTATATTTTTAATATTGGCAAATATTTGGTATATTATACCGCAGTTTTCCACCGAAATCAAGAAGTTTTCCACAATGAAACAGATTGATTGTGAAAAAGTGGAAAAGTTCTTCCCTGTTAAATTATTATAAATTATAAAATAAAAATTGGACGATAAAACCTGTGGAAAACTTTTAGAATATAAGGTATAATGAAAAAGTTATAAGGAGGTCGAAAAGTGTTTGATGTTTTCCAAAACGTCCTAGCGGAAATACAGACAGAAATTAGTGAAATGGCGTTCAAGACGTGGTTCAAGAACGTTGTCTTGGTGGAGCTAGATAAGACGAATGGAGTAGCAACGATTGGGGTGCCGAATGTATTTTTGATTAAGATGCTCGAAAATCAATACCGTGGAATGATTATAGACGCATTTGAACATAATAACGTCAAACTGGAACGACTTGATTTTGTGGTTAAAGGCGACGGAAAGACACGTGTAAAGGCGCGAGAGGTGACTAACGCAGAGGGATTGAGAATGGGCGGAACGGAACGCGCAAGATCGACACGAGAGCTGGTGGAAAATATCGGCGACAAGGTAAAGAATTCACGGATTAGTAGTTCGGGGTTAAACAGTAAATATACTTTAGATAATTTCGTGGTGGGGAGTAGTAACGAACTAGCGGCAGGTGTGGCGAGATTAATCGCAAAGAACCCTGGAGAGAAAAAGTTTAATCCATTCTTCCTTTATGGTGGTCCTGGGTTAGGTAAGACGCACCTTGTACAGGCGGTGGGAAATGCAATTTTAGAGCAACACCCAGATATGAAAGTGCTTTATATTCCGATGAATCATTTTTATTCGGAGTTTATTAATGCGGTGCGCGCTGGTAAGGGCGAAGAGTTTGTGAAAAAATATCAAAAACTCGATGTGTTAATTATTGATGATTTCCAAATGATTATCGGAAAAGACCGAAGCCAGGAGGAATTCTTCAATATCTTTAACGACTTACATATGGCAAATAAGCAAATTATCGTAACTTGCGACCGCTTGCCAGACCAAATCAAAACGCTCGATGTGCGACTAAGCTCGAGGCTCGCCAGTGCGGGTGCTTATGACTTACAATTCCCTGGTTTTGAAGATAGATGCGCTATTTTGAAAGCTAAGGCGGAATTTATGGGACAAGAAATTGAAGATGCGGCGATTGAATATATTGCTGATAACGTAAAGACAAATATTCGCGAACTTGAGGGGGAATTCCAAAAAATTATGGTGACGGCGGAAATTAAAGGAATGACGCCGCTAGAATTGATTAACGAGGGATATATCGCCAAAACGGCGGGAGGGATGCGACCAAGAAACTTGACACCAAAACTAATCGTCGAAAAAGTAGCAAAGTATTATGATTTGACCGTAGTGGAAATGACGGGAAAAAGTCGAGTCGCCAATATTAAGACAGCACGACAAGTCGCAATGTATTTGTTGTCGAAAGAACTCGGAATGTCAACCACAAAAATTGCACCAGAAGTAGGCGTAAAAGACCACACGACAGTAATGAATGGAATTAAAAAAATTGACACTGACCAAAAAACCAACTTACAACTCCACGATCAAGTTGAACAAATAAAGGAGGCTATTTATGGCTAGTTGTCAAATTTTGTGGAAAAACCTGCGAAAAACCCTGCGAATTAGCTGTGGAACAACTGCGAAAAAACTGGTGGAAAAAGAAAATTCGGCTTTTTCCGAACAGCATTGCTGGTGGAAAAAGAAAATTGATTGTGGATTTTTAAATGAAATCCACACAATAGTAGCCATAGTTGTTGAAAAGTCTAACCAGATTAAGCTCCCAATAAAATCCACAAAATCCACAATTTCCACATAGCCTATAACTACAACTACTAAATAAATTAATAAGAAAAGGATTAAAAATGGAAATAGAAATAGAATCGGGCAAACTCGCAAAAGCACTCAACATAGTAAGCCGAATCGCAACAGGCGGAAAAGCGACATTACCAATACTTAGCAATGTCTTAATTAGAGTAGATGAAGGAAAAGTTAGCTTAACCAC
>CALEGA010000070.1 GCA_937876715.1 uncultured Candidatus Saccharibacteria bacterium | reverse complement strand
TCGAAACCGGCATCTCCTCCGTCTATCAAATCTCCCGCGGCAACGGCGACACCGTCACCGTCGAAGAAGACATCGAATTTGCCACCGAAACCATCCGCGACTACAATATCGAAACTGGCAAAGAAGAAGTCCGCCAACTCGGTGAGCTTGGCAAAGTCAAAAAAGTCTATAAAGTTAAGTCGATTGAGGGTAAGGAAGTCACACGCGAGCTCGTCTCCGAAGAAGTCCTCCGCTCGCCCGTCAACCGTATCGTCGCCGTCGGCACCGCGATTAAGAACGCCACGCCGCTCACCGCCTCTATGGGACGCAACCGCTACACAGCAAAAGACTTGAGCGGCAACTACGTCGAACGTCAAGAAACTTACTATGACCTCAATATGTCTGGCGTGATGGCTTTCTGTGGCAAGTCCGGCTACACCGTCCGCGACGACGGCGCCAAAGTTGACGACGAAGGCTACGTCATTGTCGCCGCCAACCTCTCACGCTATCCTCGCTGTTCCGTCGTCGAAACTTCCCTCGGTCTCGGCAAAGTCTATGACACCGGCAGTTTCGCTGTCGGCAGCCCTGAGCAATTCGACCTCGCTACCGATTGGTCAAGACGGGACGGGATTTAAGATGAAAAACAAGAAATCTCTCGGTCAAAACTGGCTCAAAGACCGCCCGACTCTCGAAACTATTGCCGACCTCGCCACCGACCTGCCGGAAAGCTCACTCGACCAAGACGTTAAGCTCTGTCTCGAAATCGGGCCCGGGCTCGGCACGCTCACGTCCAGCCTTCTCCGCCGCTTCGACCGAGTTCTCGCCGTCGAATTTGACGCTCAACTTGCCAAAAACCTCCCCAAATCTTTCCCCGGGAAAAATCTTGAAGTCGTTAACGCCGACTTCCTCCAATTTGACCTTGAACAAATCCCCGAACCCTACGTCGTCGCCGGCAACATTCCGTATTACATCACCACCCCCATTATTGAAAAACTTCTCACCGCTAAAAACAAACCAGAAATCATCGTCCTCCTCGTCCAAAAAGAAGTCGCCGAAAAAATCTGCCCGCGCGAGTCAAAACTTCATCATTCCTCCCTCAGCTTGTTCGTAGAAAATTTCGCCGAACCCAAACTCGGTCCCGTCGTCACTCGCGACTTCTTCACCCCGCCACCCAAAGTTGACTCCGCCATCCTCGTCCTCGCTCCGCGAAAAACCCCGCTCGTCGATAATAGCGTACTCGAATTCATTCACAAAGCTTTCGCCAACCCGCGCAAAAAACTTTCCGCTAACCTCGCCGCCTTTACCAACCTCCCCAAAGCCGAATTGGAAGCAATTTTAACAAAACAACATCTCAACCCCTCGGCACGCCCTGCTGACCTAGACCTTGACGATTATGCTGCGCTTGCTAAAACCCTCAAAACACGGTAAAATAACATTAAAATAAGTTCTAAAAAGTAACAAAACTAACGGAGAGATCAAATGAATCAAGACCCTAACAACCCCATTGCACCAACTGAAGCCGCGCCAGCGCCGGCAGCGCCAGAAGCTCCTGTCGCGCCCGACTTTTCGGGGTGGAACTGTGCGCCGTAAACATTTTTGTTTTTTACAAGCGCAGGGACAGATACTTCGTATTCTGCATCTGCCAGTAGCGCATCTTCACAGTCCTTTGCGTAAAAGGAGTGCACAAAATATACATACGGGTCTGCCGGAAGATTTTGAAACAGCTTCGCATTCTCCGTGACATTCAATGAATTCCATCCC
>CALEGA010000069.1 GCA_937876715.1 uncultured Candidatus Saccharibacteria bacterium | reverse complement strand
ATGATTATGGTTCCTTTACTGCATTTCAAGTCAAATGCACTCAAAGTATGGTTTCCAAAAAAGAAAACAATTTTGAGTTTCCAAAACTCAAAACGGTATGTTTGAATATTTTTGATGATTTATCAAGAATTCTTGAAATATTAGGAGCGGAAATATTTGATAAATCCTTTGTATTGGATAGAGATGTAAAAAAGCTTATTGAGCGATTGTGGTAAGAATTTGACTTTTTGTGGTTCTAACCTATAAAAATGGGACAATTTTAGAGATTTTGTTGTACTAAAACAAAAAATATCCCCGCAAGGGGATATTTTTTAAATCTATTTGAGTTTATTCACTATTTCGAGAAGTGCGTTAGCCTTCGCGGTCTCGTCCGTAATTTGCTTCGCCAACGTCAAAGCCTTCGCCGGTTCACCAAACTTGAGCGTAATATCAAACTTCTCTTCAACCGGCATCTCGACTCTATCAAGTAACGGATAAAGCTCTTTCAACGCCTCATTGAGCGTATCGTCATCCGCCGGCGCAGCCGCAACTTCAGGCACCACTTCTGGCACTACTGGCGTTTCCATCGCTGGCGCAGCTTCCGTCGCCGCTTCAACTGGCGGCATCGCCGGCTCTTCCGGCACTGCCGGTGCTGGCGCTGTCCCGAGGTCAACCTCTGGTGCCGCTGGCGCTAAATCCACCCCCGCACCCGTCACTGGTGCAGCAGGCGCAGCCATCTCGTTCGCGAGCTGCTCATTTTCTGCCGTCGCAGCCGCCGCATCAACAGCCGGAGCTGCCTCTGCTGGCGCCGCATTGGCATTTGTAATATCATCGATTGCTTTCTGCAATTCGTCGTTATTCATTTTCCACCCTTTTCTTTTTTAAATTTTTTTAATAAAACTCTACTTGTATCTTATATTACTACATATTTCCAAAAAACACAAGCGTTTTAACCTAAATTCTCAAAGCGCGCACAATTTTATCTAACAAATCGAGCTTCACCTCTTCCATCGGCAACCTCGCACCGAACGCATCCACAATCGCCTCCCCGTTCTCCTGCGGAAAATACACCGTCACTCGCGGAGAAAACCGCTTCGTCGGTGTCAGCACAATCGCATAATTCTCCCCATCTTTCAACACGCCAAAACTCTTAAAATTCTCATAGCTATACAAATTATTCCCCTCAGACAGCCCTTTCGAAGACAAGGAATAATGCAACTTCCTCGGCGGTCGCACGCTATAAATTATCAGCGCCACCGCGGAAAACACAATCAGCGCCGTAAACGTCCACCACTTCAGCACCACCGACAACGCGACTAGCGCCAAGACCACGATCATAAACCCCACATACCACCCCGCTCGCTTGCTTCGCTGCAGATACTCTTCCGCTTCCCAGTTTACAATATCATTACTATTCTTCTTTACCATAACTTCATTATATCACACTTCACTCGCCAGCAACTCGCCGATACAACCTCGTCTCAGCATCGTCTTCGTCCCCACCTTCAAAAATCTTCTCATACCCCTCAACTTCGTCCATATATAGCGGGTCATATTTTCCCCTCACCACCAAATAATCAAACTGATACTTCTCCAAAAATTCTTTCTTGTCGCTCCTCCCCTCCCTCAAATCAATATACTCCACCAAAATATCTTCTTTTTCGTTATTCACTTCCAAAAACACTTCCGCTCGCGGGTCAAGATACGGTTTATATCCCCTAAACTCCAAATATCCACCATCATTATACCCCGTATAAACTTTCAAAGCTTTTCGCTCCTCTGGCTTCACTTCCTCGTCCATCATCCCCACTACCGTCACCAGCTCGTCATCCGGTCCCTCCCTCAGCCCACTCACGTCTCGCTTCAACAACCACCCAAACACCCCTACCACGACCACCGCCAGCACCGCCCCGCCGATCACAAACCCACGGATCACTTTCGGGTTCTTCAACTTCGGCATTTTCGCTTTCCGATACATCCCCACCACCGGCAAAAACATCACGAGTATCACCTGACTCATCCCTTTAATCGTGTTCAACCCTAATCCTAAAAGCCCAATAAACATCATCAAATACCGCACTTTAATATCTTTCGCTTTCCCATAAAACCCCATCAAAATTACCATCGCAATCGCCGCGTACAGCAGCCAGTTATACCACCAGCCAAGGTCAAACGGCTTCATCTCCGTCACCAATCTCTGAATTGCTCCACCACTATAACTCTTCATCACAAACGTAATCATATTCAACCCATACGGGTTAATTAACCCTACCGCTAAACCAATCACCATCGTTACTATGAGCGGCTTCGCCTTATACCCCTCAATCCGCGAATCCAAAATAAACGCTCCCATCACCATAAACAACATCAACCAAACCGACGCGTGCAAATTAATCTGCACCAGCGACAAAAAGGGAATCGCCCCCAGCCACTTCTTCTCCCCTTTTTTCACATACAGTTCCAAGATATAAATCACGGTCAAAAATATCACATAACTCACCATCTGCGCCCTCGTCGTCACATATAATACCCCGAGTAACGCACTCGCAACCACCGTCAAAAACAGCGCCAACCCCTCGTTCTTCTCACTCAGCAACATAAATATCTTATATAGCAAAAACTCCACCAAAAAATACATCAAAACCATCCCTATAAACAAACCAGGAAGCCCAAACACCGTATAAATCAACCAAAACACCGCCGCAAATCCATAGTTCTGCACCACTATCTTCAAATCTTCGTGCATCGACAGCGTGTCTGTCGTATATACACCATTCTCGACAATCTCTCTCCCCTCCGCCAACACAAACCACGAATCGTTATCCACCTGCGTTCTCAAAGCTAGCACCATCACCACCGGTAGCAAAAAAACAATCACATACTTTAGCCACTTCAACCAGTTCATACCCCCTGACCTCTCTTTCATAAAAACATTGTATCATAAAACAAAAATCTATGATAGAATAAGAGAAGTCGGAGGGTTACCCAAGTGGCTGAAGGGGACGGTTTGCTAAATCGTTAGTCTGGGGAAACCTGGAGCGGGAGTTCGAATCTCCCACCCTCCGCCAAAAATGCAAGTAAAAATACTTGCTTTTTTTAAAAAACTGTGCTATAATAAAGAATAATCATTATTTTAATAATAATTAATTGCGAGATTATATGAACAAAATCATCAAAACTGCATCTAAAGCCTTCGCCACTGCGACCGCTTTCGCGACCCTTGGCGCCGGCAAAGCTATGGCTCTCACCGTCTCTTCCGTTGAAGAGGGTATGAACCTTGCTAAACCTAACGGTGTCCCCACCGACCTCACTGGTGCCGGCGGCGTCATCGACAACGTCACCTCCACCATCCTTGCCATCCTCGGCTTTATCGCCGTCGTTATGCTCATCATCGGCGGTATCAAAT
>CALEGA010000068.1 GCA_937876715.1 uncultured Candidatus Saccharibacteria bacterium | reverse complement strand
AGGTGTTTGCAAATGCTGCGATTGGTGGTTTGGCAGCAAAAGACGGCACCACGCACGGTGAAATCGAGTGAGCCGGAGCCATCCCAGGTGGGCCAGTCGCTCTCGTTAGACCAACCACCGGTGAAGAAGACAGCGCCGTAACGCCAACCTTTTAGCTCGCCATTGGAGCAGCAAGAAACGCGACCACAAGTGTCACTAGTCGCGCCGGTGCTTTCGACGGCACTACAAGACGGTTCACTACATTTTGCATAGGAATCTTGGGAAGCAAAAACTGCGCAGGCGGTCGATAGGAATAGAACAGAAAGCGCTATACGAAAAGATGCCTTTTTTAACCCTTTAAGCTCCATTATGCTTATAATTATAGCAAAAGCGCGATGGGATGTCTATACGTGACGATGCTTTTTACGAACAGTTTCGACAAATTTGGTGAGCTGATATTTGACGGGGTTCAAAATGTAATCGTGGGCGGGGGTGTATTTGAGTTCTTCGCAGCCAAAGGAACGCTTAAATTCACTGACGCCGTAAAAACGGTGCGTGGTCTCGTCTTTGCCGACGATACCCCAGAGGTTGTAGCGTTTAATACCGCGGGTTCGAGCTTCTTTCATAGCTTCCATGTGGAGGAGCGGAGCGGCGGAGTATTTGGTGCCGAGGTCAGAAGAGACACCGTAGTGGTAGCTGGCTTCGTTGCCATAAAAAATCATGAAATTCATGGCGAGGATTTTTCCGTCTTTACGCGCAATATACATAATAGCTTCGTTGTTTTTGAAGAAGGCTTTGAATTGTTTTTCTAGGAAAGATTTGGTGAAGGGGACGTAGCCCTGACGTTCGGCGTGCTTAAGTTCTAGCGCATAGTAATCTTCAATAATGCTGGGGTCTTGTGTAGTCTCGAGTACGATGTCGTTTTTGGCGGCCTTGCGAAGTTTTCGCCTAAATCCTTGTGAAGCATTTGCTAGAATTTCTTCTTCGGATTTTTCTAAGTCAAGAATGCCGGCGTACTCGACGGAAAGGTACATGGGAGCTTTAATGAAATTGTAGTCGCGCATGAGTTTGAGGGATTTTTCTGATAGTTCGAGCTGCGGGCGGAGGCGGACAAAGACGCACTTGAGGCGCTTGCCCTCGAGTTTAATATCATCAAAGACGGCGTCGACGAGCTTTTTGTTGCTCCAGTCGAGGATGGGGCCGCCGGCGATGGCGAGATGTTTGCCACGCTTGGCGGTTTCTACGACACCGGCATAGGCGGCGATGATGTTGCCGTCTGCATCTACGGCGATGCGACGAGTGATTTGATTGCCGCGGGAGGCGTGGAAATCGTAAAAGTCCCAGCTTTGGAGAAAGTTGGCTTCGGGGTGGGAAGTGACGAAGGCATCCCAAAGTTCTCGGTTGCCGGCGTCAATGATGGCGAATTTCTTCATGAGCTATAAGTTCCTTTTCTTTTTACGGGCGGTCTCGACCAGTTCGTCGAGCTTGTAACGTAGTTTATTAATAACAATATCCTGGGCGGGAATGAATTCTACCACGCGGCCACCAAAGCCAGTTTTGAAGGTGGTGACGCCGGAGTAGCGGTGGTGAGTGGCGCCGGGAGGAGCGATACCCCAAAGGTTGAAACGCTCAATATTGGCTTGTTT
>CALEGA010000067.1 GCA_937876715.1 uncultured Candidatus Saccharibacteria bacterium | reverse complement strand
AATGAGCTGCTCTACCAACTGAGCTACATCGGCTTGTTTCTATAAATTACTGGTGCGGGTAGAGGGAGTCGGACCCTCGTCTCATCCTTGGGAAGGATACATAATAGCCGTTATACGATACCCGCGGCTTTTATAGTATATCAAAAAATCCCCCGCTTGGCGAGGGATTTTTGTGATAATCTGTTGGGATTATTTCTTAGCAGCTTTTTCGCCGTGGTATTTAGAAGCACCAAAGGCAAGAATGAGGAGGAAGAGGTTCGGAAGAAGGACGAGACCAACTTTGAAACCAGCGCCTTTCTTGAACGCATCGCCGAGTTTGATGGCGGTGTAGATTTCGAAGAAGATGGCGTAGGCAACGTAGAGGATGATCATAATGGTTCCGAAAGTGCTGAGTTGGCTAGCATCGGTGACATTGCCAGTGGCGATGGTGAACAAGATGGAGAGGACAATAGGGATGGCAAAAGCGTAAATCCAGAAGTTAATGCCGATAATCCTACAGAAGATGTAGATGTTGTAAATTGGGATGATGGATTTCCAGCCCGCTTCGCCAGCTTTCGTGAAAACTTTCCACCAGGCGATGATGAGCAAGACATAGAAAACCAAGGCGAAGATGAGGGTGCTAGCAAGCATACCACCGAGGAGGCCACCAGCAGCAATGGCTTCGTTTTGGGTTAATGTAACCGTGTTCATTGTTTTTTAACTCCTTATGTTAATTACTTCTATTTTATCATAAATGAGGCTTAAAAGTAAAGCATAAAAATTACCCCTTAGGGGTATTTGTGGTTTGGCGGATCCGACGAGACTCGAACTCGCGACCTCTGCCGTGACAGGGCAGCGCTCTAACCAACTGAGCTACGAATCCTTATTGAGGTGATTATATATTATTTTCGATATTTTATCAAGTGCAAAATTTGTATGGTATAATATAAGTACTATGAAAGATATTCGTGCGGGGTTTAGGAAGATTTTTAGGGAGGACAAGGGACTTTTGGTGGCGATGTTGGTGCTGTTTGGTTTTGGCGTATTGCTGATTTTGCACACCTTGATTCATTTTAAAGCAGGGGGGACGACGATGTATATTGGTTATTCAGACATTGGTGGATTTACGGGGGGTGATCCGTTGTCACTTTGGAACTCGGGCGGTTATCGCACGGGGGGTTGGGCAGAGATGGCGGTGTTTCCGATTTTGGGGTTGATACTGGGGGTGTTGCACAATTTGTTTGCAATTCAGGTGTATGAACGGAGAGGGAAAGGTTTTGCGGTGACGATGGTGTTGCTGTCGATTTTGGTGGCAGTGGGCGCGTTTGTACTGCTTTTGAGGTTGCTGGGGGAGATTTAAGTGAAGCGAAATCTTGAAATACCGCTAGGGAAGCGGACGCGGAAATATCGGTTCTTTGAGATTTTGCCAGGAGCGATTTCTTATATTGGGGTGATTTTGCTGTTTGTGCTGTCGTATTTTAGTCCGATTGCGGGAGCGGTTTATCTGATTACGATTATTTCGATGACGTTAGTGAAAGCAGTTGGGATTGCTTATCGGACGTGGGGAGGGTTTAAGACGATGAAAGCGGCGGAGAAAGTGGATTGGCGACAGAGGTGCGAGGACTTGGAAGATCCGCACGAGGCGTATGAACGACTACACGAGAAAAACCGAGATGAATATAATTTTTCGATTCACGTGGCAAATTTGAAGCAGATTTCCAGTGATTCGGAGGCGAGGACGAAGTTTTTGCGTCCGAGCGAGATGTATCAGGCGGTGATTATGGCGGCGTATAATGAGGGGATTGAGACGATGTGCCCGAGTATTGAGGCAGTGAAAAATTCAACTTTTCCGGCCAAGCGGATTATCTTTGTTTTAGGGTATGAAGAGCGAGGTGGGGAAGAGATAGAGAAGACGGCGAAAGAGTTAAAAAATTTGTTCAAGGACACGTTTAAGGATTTTCTTATTGTGAAGCATCCGGATGGGTTAAAAGGAGAGATAAAAGGAAAAGGTCCGAACCTCTGTTATGCGGGCGAAGCGCTGAGTAAATATATTGTTCAGAAGCATATTAACAGAGAGAGAGTGATGGTGACGACGATTGACAGCGATAATCAGATGAGTCCGAAGTATTTGGATGCATTGGCGTATGAGTTTTGCGTGCGCGATAATGAGGAGCGACAGCATCGGAGTTATCAGCCGGTTTGTGTGTTCACGAACAATATATGGGATGCGGCGGCGCCGATGCGAGTGATTGCGGTGAGTAATTCGTTCTTTAACGTGATTCAGACAATGCGCCCGCATGCATTGAGGAATTTTGCGTCGCATTCGCAACCGCTGGCAGCGCTGGAAGATATGAATTATTGGAGCAAGCGGACGATTGTAGAAGACGGGCATCAGTATTGGCGTTCATATTTCTTCTTTAAAGGAGATTATGATGTGGTGCCGGTGAGAGTGCCGATTGGGCAGGATGCGGTGTTGAACGAGACGGTTTGGGCGACGCTGAAAGCGCAATTTATTCAGCTGCGGCGGTGGGATTATGGAGCGAGCGACGTGGCGTATGTGGGGAATTTGCTGTTTGATAAGAACAGGGAAGTACCGTTCTTCAAGACGTTCCCGAAGTTCGTGAGGCTGCTGGATTCGCACGTGACAGGAGCGATGATTGCGCCGATTGTGGCGTTTGGCGGGTGGGTGCCGATGATTATGAACCTTTCTGATAGGGGAATGACGGTGTTTAATTTACCGATGGTGGTGTCGGTGGTACAGACGGTGGCGAGCGTGGGTATCTTTGTGACGATTTTAATGTCGCTTAGGATGTTGCCAGAGAGACCGAAGAGGTATCGAAAGACGAAGCGGGTGTTTATGGTTTTGCAGTGGTTGTTGGCACCGGTGATTGCGCTGGTGTATTCGTCAGCGGCGGCGTATTATTCGCAGACACGTTTGATGACGGGACATTATATGGAGTCGTTTGATGTGACCAAAAAAGTGGTAAAAACGTAAGGTATTTACTTTTTTGGTGATTTGTGGTATAATAAAGGTATAAGCTGGTCTTGGAGGATCGGTTTGTTGTTTTACTTCTCTATATTATTTTAAATAAGGGGGATTTTTGGCGATGATCAACGGTCGGATTGTAGTGGTAGTGGTGAAAGACAAAGAGACGGGGATGTTGAAGTTTGAATTTCCAGAGGAAGAAGATCGTGCGCTGGCGTGTTTCCGGTTGGCAGAATTTGCTCTCGAGGATGAGAGAAACGCTGGATACAAAGGCGATGTCGGTTATCTTCGGAATTTGTTTCTGGGCGTGGCGCACAAAAGGCTTTTCAGGATTTGGTTTGAACCGGATGAATTTATGTGTTTCTCGTTTATGAGCCCGGATTATCCCCACGATGAGGAGACGATTGTGCTCAAGCGGAAGACGAAAGAAATCAAGTTTATCATCGACGAAGAAGAAGCGAAGTAAAGTACATTTATCAATGGCGACCCCGTTTGGGGTCGTTTTTCTTGGTTTTATGATATAATCGAGATATTATGAGATTATCAAAGACTTTTGTGAAAACTTTAAGAGATGCGCCGAAAGATGAGACGGCGAAGAATGCGCAACTTTTGATTCGCGCGGGGTATATTCATAAGGAGATGGCGGGGGTGTATGATTATTTGCCGTTAGGTTTGCGCGTGATTGAGAATATTAAGCGTGTGATTAGAGAAGAGTTGAATGCGATTGGTGCAGAGGAAATGCAGTTAACTGCTTTGCAAAATCCGGAGCCGTGGAAGAAGACGGACAGGTGGGATGCGAAGAAGATGGACGTGTGGTTTAAGACGGAGCTGGCGGCGGGGGGAGAGCTGGGTTTGGCGCCGACGCACGAGGAACCGCTGACAAATTTGCTCAGAGATTATATTTCTAGTTATCGAGATTTGCCGGCGCTCGTGTATCAATTCCAGACGAAGTTTAGGAATGAGCTGAGGGCGAAGTCGGGGATTATGCGAACGCGCGAGTTTTTGATGAAAGACCTCTATTCGTTCACAACCGACGAGGCGGACCACAAAAGGATTTATGCCGAAGTAGAGGGAGCGTATAGGCGGATTTATGATAGGCTGGGAATTGGTGATGACACATATGAGACGTTTGCGAGTGGCGGGGTGTTTTCTAAGTATTCGCACGAGTACCAGACGTTGCTGCCGGTGGGGGAAGATACGGTTTATTATAATGCTGATAAGAGTGTAGTTTTAAATAAGGAAGTGCTGGAGCCGGAGGTTTTGAAAGACCTTGGCGTGGCGCGTGAAGAATTGACGGAGGGGACGGGTGCGGAAGTGGGGAATATCTTTACGTTGAAGTATAAGTATAGCGAACCGCTGGGGTTGAAGTTCCAGAGTAAAGAGGGAACATCGGAGACGGTGTTTATGGGGTGCTATGGGATTGGTGTGAGCAGAGTGATGGGGGTGATTGTGGAGAAGTTTGCGGACGAGAAAGGATTGGTTTGGTCAGAGGAGATTACACCGTATAAGTATCATATGGTGGCAATGGGGGAAGAGGGGTTGAAGAAAGCGAATGAGATTTATGAACAGTTTAAAGCGAAAGATGAGATTTTGTTAGATGATAGAGATGCGAGATTTGGGGAGAAGATGGCGGACTCGGAGTTGATGGGGTTGCCGTATCGAGTGATTGTGTCTGATAGAACGTTGGCGGATGGGGAAGTTGAGGTGACGGAGAGAGCGACGGGGAAGACGTATCGTGAAAGTATTGACAAATTTGTAGCGAGTCTGTAAACTCTATAAAGATTATTGAAAATGTTTATACTTCCAAAAGGAGGTTTTATGAAAAAGACAGTTGAAATTACCAAAGAGGGAAAGAAAGAGCTTGAAGACGAGTTGAAGTCGCGCGTAGCGGAGCGCGAGGTGATTATTGAGAAGATTGCGACGGCACGTGCCTTTGGTGACCTTTCTGAGAATGAAGATTATTCGGCGGCGCGGGCGGAGCAAAAGATTAATGAGCGCAGGATTGCAGAAATTGAGGGGATTTTGAAGAGTGCTAAAGTGATTGCAAGCCGCGGGCACGAGAAAGTTGGCTTGGGCGCGAAAGTGACGGTATCGCTTTCGGGGAAGAAATATACTTATTCGATTGTGGGGCCGGTGGAGGCGAATCCGCTGGAGGGTAAGGTCTCTGATGTTAGTCCGATTGGTAAGGCTTTGCTGGGAAAGCGTGCTGGCGATGAATATACTCTTCCGAATGGGAATAAAGGCAAGAT
>CALEGA010000066.1 GCA_937876715.1 uncultured Candidatus Saccharibacteria bacterium | reverse complement strand
CTACTAGGCTGCTCTGGTTGTGGGGAGTGGATTTGAACCACTGACCTTTTGGTTATGAGCCAAACGAGCTACCAGGCTGCTCTACCCCACGATGTTAAAGAATGTGTTTAGTATATACCACGAGGTGAATTTTGTCAAGGGTTCGGGGTTTCTAGCTGTTGCCAGTACCGGTGTCGCTGCCGCAGGGCGTTGCGGTGCCGTTTTCATTTTTAATGCAGTTGCTGGTGACGTAGAAGTTTTTCTTGATGGCGTCATCGCCGTTGCCGGTGGCTTGAATGGCGTATTCCGGATAAGGGAAGTAGATGTCGTTAAATTCAACGCGAGCTTCGACACGGGAATACATATCGTTGGCACGACCGGTGGAATCGACGGCGATTTGGACATCTTTGAAGTCGGCAATAGATTTGCTGCCGTCAGATTTGCGGCAATCGCCACGGGCGCTGCCGTCACCGCCACCCGGCTCGAGTCCATCTGTACAAAGTTCAACGGCGACGCTTGTTTTTGGTTTGCCGTATGGGAGCGCGAGGACGAGGAAAAACGTGTCGGCATTACGGTTGCTGTTGCCAGCATTAGGAATTGGCGACGGGATTTCGATTGAGGCAACGCAAGCGTAGGTTTCGGAGAGGCTATGATTTTCGCATTTAATTTTTTGAGGTTGGTTATTATCTGAGCGGTTGTAATTGTGGTTGTTGGAGCTGATGAGAGTCGCCTGAGGGATATGAACTTTCGCGTCGGAGCTTGTACTGCTTGGCGATACCGGCGTGAGGAAGACCGTACCACGGTTAGTGGCGTTGCTTTCGGAATTATTAAACTGAGCGACAGTGAATGTTTCGGCGGTCTGAATGATTTGAGCAGAGATAGTCGGCGGAACTGGCGTACTGTTACCGTTGCCTAGCGATGTAAATCTATTAGAGTTTTGCTCATAAAGGTAGTGATAGCCGGAGCTTGGCCCGTCTTGGTCGCTATACCAAGAAATGCGGACGCCAGTGATGCTGTTAGGATTATCGGTTTTAAGTGGGATGACACGAATGGTGTTGCCGGAGTCTAGTGTAGTGAGGTAATTAGGTGGAGTGTTGTCAACGATGACGCAAGTGTAGGCTTGAACAATGTTTTCGTCGGTGATAGTGCTGTCATATTCTTCCTTAACTAAAACTTCTTCGTTTTGACTTTCGGAGATGCGACCAAGTGCCTGAGAAATAGTGTCGCAGAAGCCAGTGTCTGACGAATGGAAGCCGTTAGTCGCATCGTCAAAAACTCTGCGAATGCGGTCGCAAGGAGCTTCGTTGTTGTCGGCGTCGGTGCACTCATAGTATTGTTTCAGGGCGGCTTTAGCGTCTTCGACGCCAGCGAGGGCGGAGTCATAGGCGGATTGAGCGAGTTCATCGCCAGTAGTCTTAGCGGTTTCGTTGATGATGATACGAATGAAGCTAACCGTGACTACGCTGAATAGTAAGGTAGCGATGACGACGACGTAAATCGAAGTGGCACCTTTTTTGAATTTAGGTTTAGGTCTAAGCATAGTCCTCCTTATTTGTTGTTCCCCGATGCTTGAATTGAGAAGTTAAATTTGTTGATAGCGCAGTAGCTAAAGTCAGCCGAGAAATTCGACGGAGCTTTACAGTAGTTGCTTGAGGTCATAATGTCAACGCCGCCGGTGATGGTGCCGAGAATGAATGAACCGGAGAAAAGGAGACGTCCAGTAGTGGTGACACGAGCGGGCTCAAACAAGACGAAGTCGTAGAGAGCGAGCGCTGCGTCGGTATCCTTGAGCATTTCTTCAGGTGCGGTAGCGAGAGGTTCGGTTAAGGTGATCGCGCTGCTAGGTACGGTGAGGACAGTGGTAGAAGAGGGGTAAGAGTTGTCATTGTTGTTTTGGACGGCTTTAATGGCGGCGGTACAGACAGAGCGTGAGCTGTCTTCGATTTTAAGAAGGCGGAAGTTACCGTTAGCGAATTTAACGTGGTCAGGGTCATTTCCATTAACGCTGTAACTTATTTTAATACGGAGGCTTTCCTTTGTGGCAGTACCAGAGAAAGTGTAAGAGCCTTCGTTGTTAAAAAGATACCCTGTATTCCAAATATAACTGTATTTACCGGAGCAGAAGAGGCCGCCGGTGGGGAGATAGTTGACGCCATTGACATCATTGTCGCGAACTTCAATTTTAGCGTAGTATTGTTGGTAAACAGATTTGAAGCCTTTGTCTGATTCACAATGAGATTTAATTGTGCTGTCTGTGTAGCGAGAGCAGAAAGAAGAGATAGACGAAGGAGGAGATTGGGTGATGGCGTTTTGGAAGTCGTCAATAATATCGCGACCGACTTGGTTAACGGTTTTGATTGAGTAGCCTTTGCGGTAGATGGAAACGATTTCGTTGGTGATGAGAGTAATGGTGATAAGGAGAACCGAAATGAAGGCAATAGCAAAAGAAAGCTCAACAAGCGTAAAGCCAGCCCTAGTTTTCTTTGACCTTAGTTTCATAGTTTTATTTTAGCATAAATGTTTTGGTTTAGGAAGATTTTATCGACCAAGACATTTGCTGCCGGTGACAGAATCGGTATCGTTGAGACCGACAACGGTGACACCGGTGGAGTTATTAGCGCGTTCAAGGATGCGGAAGTTGCGGCGGTTGCCGAGATTGTTGTCGGGAGAATCGAGGCACATATCGAGCTGACCCTCTTGGAAATGAGGCTCGGAAGCGGGTTTGTTGAGGAAAGTCTTGAAGAGATTACTGGCATTGTTTTGGAGGTCGGTAGCTATATGGAACTCAGGCACCGTACCGTTGTAAACGTAAGTGCGGATGCCGCCAGTAGTAGGTGATCGAACAATTAAAACGGCGCCCGTGAAGGAGCTGTGGTTGATGCTGCCATCAGCGTTATTTGGGTTTTGAAGTTCGCCGTCCCACGGTATGATGTAGGAAGCCATATTGTAAAACGAGTTGGAGTAAACCCCTCCGGCGCCTTGTTCGGATTTGATAATGTTGGCTCCTAGCTCGTTTTTGAGCATTTCCAAAACAGTAGGTGAAGTGGCGGCAGAGGAGCTGATTGCCTTGCCGACAACGTCGTAAGCGTAAATTGTCTTACCGGCATTGGGTTCGCCAAAAGTGACCAACTTGCCATAGATAGCGGTTCCAGAGCGACCGGATTGGTCGGGGTCGTTAGAGACATTGAGCGTATCAGTGTAAGCGCCGCGGATAAAGTCGGTAAAGCTATTAACCGAGTCATTGTAGCGCTGGCGGGCGATAGAAATGTTGGCGCCGACTATTAGCCCGATCATCAGAAAGCCGGAAAGGGCAAGGAATAGCGAGACTTCGATGATGGTGAAACCGTGCTTTTGATTAAACTTTTTCATATTATTCTCCTTTCCGAATTGCTTCTAAATTTTGAGCGGCGAGAGCGTCGTATCTTTCGTAAAGCTTGGGTTCGTTCAGAGCGTTTTCCCCGTAGAGCGAGGCAAGCGCTGAATAGTAGCGATATTTTTGAGAGGCGGTCATACGTTCAGGCAAAATGTCTTGGCTTATTAATGCTTCTCGCGCCGCAAGATAATCACCTTTTTTAATGTTTTCTTCGGCTTGATTGACGATGTCGTTGACGAACTCATTGTCATATTTAAACGTGTCCGTGGTCGGGTGATCGATATCAGTAGGCTCCGGTTGTTGAGCATCGTTAGAGCTACGGATGATAATAAAAATGAGTGCGCCAGCTAACGCGAGGAAGACGACGGAAGAAATAATAATGATAGCCGTGGTTTTCTTAGGCTTAGAGGTTGGTGGTTCGACGTGGATTTCGGCGTCAGCTTCGGGAAGAATGATGTCGTCGCTAGGATTTTCCATATTTAATTTGACGAGCTTTCTTGGTCAGATTCTTCGGCGGCGCGATCACAGGTCTTGAACAAATCTTCGGCGCGAGCACTGGCGGTATCGCGAGAGATAGAGAAACCTTCAAAGTTTTCCGAGAGAACGACGGCGGCGCGATAATAATCGTATTTACCGCAATTATCAAGATAATTAGGAAAGATGGTTTCGAAAAGAGCATTAGTATATTCCCAATCGTCTTGAGTAAGGAGGGCGAGGACGGTGTCGAGTTTTTCTTGTTCATAGGCGCGCGTTTCTGGGTCGTCGAACGCTGGGAGATTGTCGTTAGAGGCGGCTTCACGACCAGTTGGGTTAACGAGCGGTTCGGGTTCGGGCTCAGTTTGGGGAGCGGAGAGCTTAGGAATGAAAATAATTGCTAAAACAGCGAGGGTGGCGACAGTAAGACCGCCGAAAATAATGAGACGGTTACGTTTGCGGATTTTTTCGTCTTCGTTGTTAATTAAATTGATGAAAAAGTTGCCGGAATTGCGCGAACGAGAGTGGCGAATTTCTTTAACCTGATATTCGTTTTCGTTCTCACCGAATGGGTCGAGTTGGTTGATTGGCGGGTGGTCGGACATACCGTTATTCCTCATTGACGCTTGGTTGCGCTTCCCAGTACTTGTTCATCGCTTCGTCAACGAGCTTGGAGTATTCTTCGGCCGCAGTGGGGTTACCTGATTGCTCATAAAGGTATTGATAGACACTGTAGAGGCGGAATTGATCCTCGAGAGTGAGATTTTCGCGAGCGATGCTGTTTAGGAGTGCCTCGGCTTCGTTGAAGTGTCCAGTAGTAGTGTAGAGATTAGCGATTTCGAGAGTGGAGCTGAATTTTTCGGCGGGAGTAGTTTCGGAACTATCAACGATAGCTTGGTGATGTTCATAAAATTCCTGGCTAGGGTCGGTTGAGCCTTCGGAGGGCGACCAGACGACTTCGAGCTCGTCGGTCGGCTCTTGCGGGGTGGGATTTTCAGGCTCAGCGGGTTTGCGGAAGATGAAGAAAAGAGCAACGCCAATGCCGATTAGTAAAGTAGCGCCAGCGATAAGCAGCGGGAGTCGGTTGTTCCCTTGTGGTTTTCTAGCTTTGGGTTTGCGTGGTTCTTCAACAACCTGGTCGCCCTTTAGAGAGTTAAGATTTTCCGGCGTAAGTTCGCTCACGGGAATTTTCGAAAGATTATCATTATCCATAATTTAAGTATAAACGGTTTATGGCAAATTGACAAGATTTAGGTGTTGGCATTAAGTCTGAACAGGAATGACATCCATTGGGAGAAATTGGATGGTGCCGGTGATTCGACCGTTTCTTCGGGTTTTTCGTCATATTTTTTGCGAGCGGTCTCAGAGTTTTCCGGAAGATAGACTAAATGTTCGCCGTCGAGGAGTTTGTTTTGTTTGGCGCGAGCGGAGAGTTCTTGGTATTCGGCGGAGCGATAGTAATCATTTTCTAGTTCCATAGTTTTGACTTCAAGGTCAAGCAGGGCGAGTTCGCGTTTGCGAGTGGTGAGTTTTTGCGAGAGTTCCCAGTTGCGCGAGGTTGCCGAAAGTGAGTCGTAAGTGAAAAAGAAGCAAGCAGCGATAGCGACGAAGAAAACGATGTTGTCGAACGAGAGATAGTCGTGCTTGATGCGGAAATAGAAGCGACGCAGTTTGGTTTTATATTTTTCCATTAGCTTTATTATAGCACAATAAAAAATAATCCGTGGTGGGGGCGGTTGGGCTCGAACCAACGACCAAGCGGTTATGAGCCGCCTGCTCTAACCCCTGAGCTACGCCCCCATAGCCACAGATTATTATATATAATATAGCATATTTTCTCCCTAAAGAAAATCCACCTCGCACAAAGGTTTAGTGAGAAGTGGATTTTTGTACCTAAATTAAAGACTCAGGCTTAGGCTTTTTTCTTGAGAGTCAAGAAACCGTTGCGTGGGTTCTCGTTGACTTCGCGATCGCTAGGTAAGTCGCAAGGAGTACCTTTACCGCCTTTAGCTTCCTTAGTGAAGAAATAGATAGTCTGAGGTTTGCCGCCGCGGAGCGTAACTTCGGATTTGTGAAGATAGTACTTTACGCCTTTGCTGTTAGTATGTTCATAAGCCATTAGCTTATTCCTCCTTTAGTTATTGTATCTTTATCTTATTATTCTTAGACAGGGGTGTCAAGAGGTTTTATGAATTTTTCATAAAGTTTAAGGTTATTTCTAGGCATAACCAGATAATAAAACGTATAAAAATTACAACACCTAGTATGATTGTGATGAGCACGACAAAGCCGGCAAGGCTGGGTGTCCAGATTGGAGAAGTGAATTCGCGGCGATAAAGTTCCGTGGAGGGGATTTTGACTTTGACGGTGCCGTCGTTGAGAGAGTCAGCGGGATATTTGGCGAGTTCGGTTTGCCAGCATTCAATGTAGGCGGGCGTGTCCCAGTTCCAGCCATTGGCGAGAGCGAGCGAACGACAGATGGCGGAGACGGAGGCGTAGATGTTGCCATTGGGATTTGAATCGTCAATTTCTGCCTCGGAGGCTTCGCGGAGGGCGGTAGAAGCGGCGCGGATGTAACTTTGTTCAAGGTAGAAGACGCCGGTGCCAAATTCGAGTTTTTTGTTGCCGTTGTCGTCGATGATATTAACGACGGTGTGCGAAAAAACAAAGTCTTTGAGTGCGTTCAAGTCTTCGGCGAGAGCGATTTCGTTATCTTCCTTGTCAGCTTCAAGAACAGCGGAGCGGAGGTTAGTCATTTTAATATGGTCGAGGCGAAGAAGAGTGGCAGAAGCAAAAACAAGCAAAATAAAAATCAGAAAGAGTTGCCACGCGCGAACTGCTTTGACTTTGCTGAGCAAACTTTTGAGATGTCTAATACGCTTGCCACCCATAGTGATTAAACTTATTATAACACAAGGACGTGGTATAATGAAAATATGAGAGTATATATTTCTGGAATATCGGGGGTGGCAATGGGACCGTTGGCGCTTGGCGCGAAGAGTCTCGGAATGGAAGTGTTTGGCTCGGATTTACACGAGGGATTAGTGACGCCGCGGTTAAGAGAGGCAGGAGTTGAAGTTTCGATTGGTGAGCAAGATGGTTCTTATTTACGAAAGAAAGTGGCGGAGAAAGGTGGGGTGGATTGGTACGTTCATACCTCGGCGGTGAGACCTGGCAATAAGGAGCTTGCTACGGCGCAAGAACTTGGCTTAAAAGTCTCGAAGCGCGATGAGTTTATTGAGGGATTGGTAAAGAAATATGATTTGAAAATGGTTGGCGTGGCGGGGACGCACGGAAAAACAACCACGACGACGGGGATTTTGTGGCTTTGTCTTAAACTTGATCTGCCAGTATCTTGGTTAGTCGGTTCGACGCTGGGTTTTGCGGAGGCGGGCAATTTTAAGAAAGGTGCCAAGTATTTGATTTATGAGGCGGATGAATATGACCGAAATTTCCTTACCTATCATCCGTGGCTCGCCGTAATTCCGTCGGTAACTTATGACCACGCAGATATTTATAAGACAGAAGAAGATTATAAACAGGCGTTTGCACAGTTTATCCGCCAAAGCCGAAAGACAATTACAGAAACAAAGTTGGCTTCGCGAATCAAACTGGCGGGGGAGGTGCGAAGATTCGACCTTGCCCTTGCTGTGGAAGCGGTGAAAGAAATAGTGCGAGCGGAGGGGATGGATGTTTCTGAAGAGAAGCTGATTGAGATAATGAATGAATTTCCTGGCGTAGAACGGAGGATGGAGAAGCTTTGCGATGGGCTTTATACGGATTATGCGCACCATCCGGAGGAAGTGGCGGCGACGATTGAAATTGCGCGAGAGGAGGCGAAATTGACGGGGAAGAAAGGGCTAGTTGTCGCCTATGCGCCGCTGCAGAACGCGAGACAGTATGACGTGATTAATGATTATTATGATTTGTTTACGAAAGGCGTAGATAAGTTGTTCTGGCTGCCGACGACGCTATTAAGAGAAATTGAGGGGCAGCGAGTAATTCCGCCGATTGAATTTGTCGAGAAGTTAAAAAATCCAGAGATTGCGGAAGTGGCGGATTATGATGAGAAGTTTTATTTGAGAGTGAAAGATTATTTAGAGCAAGGTTATTTGGTGGCGTTCTTGTCGGGTGGAGCGGGGGATGATTGGATGCGCGAACGGTTTAAGGCTTAAAAACCGAGAGTTTCGTTAGACAATGGAGCGGAGCTGAATGGCTCGGACGAGAAGTCGTTAAGACGGTTAATTTCTTGTTTGAGGTTTTCGAGATATTCGTCGAGAAGCTCAGAAGTGAGAGGACCAGAATCGCTAAACTCGAAATCGTCAGAGCTCCTTTCGGCTTCTGCCTCGGCTTCTTCTTTTTCGGGGAGAAAGCCTGGGCGGGAACGGTCGAGGTAGATGTCGCCGGAGTCGTGGTAGATTTTAAGAGCGACAAAGGTGGTAGTAGAAGCAATGAGAACGGCGCCGATACCGAGTAAGATAAGGTTACGTCCGCCTTTGGAGATTTTAGCCTTATCTTCTGTCTTAACTGGCTCGTGAGTTGTTATTTCTGGCTTTTTTATTTCGGCGCTCATTAGAAAAGCTCCTTTAGTTTTTCGGCATTTTTAACAACATTGCTTAGGAAATCGTTGAGCAATTTGACGTCGGCGGCAACGGTGGCGCGTTTTTCCCTGGTCTCGAGGAGCTTTTTATAAAAGTTTTCCGGTTCAAGACGGCAATCGATGGCAATTAAGTTTTCGAGCGATTTCGAATAAGTGATGAAATCTTCAACGAAATCGGCACGAGCGGCGGCGACGGAAGTTTGGAGATTGAGGAGATTGGAGTTAGCGAGGTCGTTGTCAACAAGGCGGAGATTAAGTGGTTTGAGATATTTGGTGGAGACGGTTTCGTAGATGGAGCCGAAATAAGTGCGGGCGCGAGCGTCGGTACGCTGGAGGTTTTTGAGGTTTTGTCGAACCGTGCCACAGGATTCGGCGAGCTTGGCGGATTGTTCTTTGGTAAGCGCAGGTTCAGCAGCAAACGCAGAACCGACGGGATTAGCGATGGCGAAGACGAAGATGATGAGTAAGAGTTTAGTTTTCATAGAGTCCTAAATGTTTTTTACCATTATAAATCAAAGTGGGGATGCCGGTGATTTTGATTTTATTTTCGGCAGCGTCTTTCACTTTGGCGAGAATTTCTTTTACTTCGTCGGATTTTTCGAGCCGGCTAATTTCCTTGAGGTCTTCGTTGGTGGCACCAAATTCTTTGAGGAAGTTTTTGAGTTCTGCTTTTGCTTCGTCGTAGCTGAGGGAAGCGAGGTAACTTTGGGTGAGTTGACCGGATTCGGTTTTGCCAGTGAAGATTTTGTGAATAAGTTTTGAGTCGAAGTGCTTTTGGTTTTCGGGAGTTTCGCCTTGGTCGAGGAGAGCGGTGGCGTAGAAGTAGCGAGAGATGAGGTCAGAATTGGCGAATTTGTAGCCACCATCGTCAAGCTGAATGGGATAGAGCAAGATGGCGACTTGGTGGGATTCGAAAAAGCCAGATTCGAGTTGGTTGCGGAAGCTCATCATACAAGCGGAGCAGCCCGGATCAAGTAGGTCGAGCGCATAAGGAGCGTCGTCTTTCGGCGCAGCTTTAGACTCGTCGAGCACCCGAGCATTAACAATCACGGTCGGTTCGACGAAATACTCTTTAGCGTCCCAATTTTTGAGACGGTCAGGGATAGCGGCGAAGATGTCTCCCCATTCGGTGAACCAGCGACCAGTTTGCTCAAGGATGTTGGCGTCATCATCTTCGTTGCCAAGAGAGCAGACTTCACTGCCGAGGGAGCAGGCAGAAGGCTTAGTGACGTTACAAGTACCGAGCGTCCAGAGAGCGAGTAGGGACTTGACGGAAGTTAAAATTGCCCAGATAAAAACGATGACGATAATAATGGAAAAGACCTCAATAATGGCAGAGAGAGGCTTGACCCAATTTGGTTTTTTCAAAATGACTTTTTTAAGGAGAGTGTTTTTAACGTCGTCTTTAAAATTGGTGTCGCATTTTTGGAGGCGAATTTTTTTGCCAACGCAACCCCACGCTTTTTTGAGCGCTTTCCAGTAGGCGCGACCAAAGTCGCGTTTAAAAATCGAGATGATGGCAACAAAAATGCCGATGAGGCCGAGAATAATAAATGCAGCGATACAAACCATACGGTTATTATACCACACCTCGGATTTGACGTGGTATAATGAGGGGTATGAATGATTTTGACTATCTTGAATCGGGGGAAGTTTATCTTGACGCGGCGTGCCAGAGTTTGCGTCCACGACCAGTGATAAATGCCCTGGACGAATATTATGAAAAGTTTAACTCTTGCGGCGAACGAGTGAAGTATCCGTGGGGAATCGAAACTGACCGACGGGTGGAGGCAACAAGAGAGAAAGTTTTGAAATATTTGAAGCTTTCAAAACGCGAATATTTTGTTTCCTTTACGCTGAACACGACTTATGGCATAAATTTGCTTTTGCAACAACTTGACGGAAAACAATTTGATGTTGTAGTGACGAGTGATATTGAACATAATTCTCCGTTCTTGTCAACAATGGCGTTCGCGAAGAAGTGGGGGATGCCGCGAAAAGTTTTATCGCGCGAGGAAGACGGAAGCTTGCCGGTGGAAGAAATCCCAGAGAAAGCCGTTGTGGTAGTGAATGCTGCTTCGAATATCGATGGCAGAAAGCTGGTGAATATTAAAGATGTTGTAAAAAAGACACACAAAACAGGTGGTATTGTGATTATTGATGCAGCGCAAGCAATGGCGCATTCTGCCGACATTTTGCATAAAACTGAGGCAGATGCGATTTGTTTTTCAGCGCACAAGCTTTATGCGCCGAGTATGGGAGCGATAGCGGTGAGGAAAGATTTGTTGCCGAAGATTGAAACCTCATTTATTGGTGGGGGAATGGTAGATGATGTTGACAAGGAGTCGTACTTACTTTCGAGCGAGAAAAACCCCGATCATTTGTACACTAAATTTGAATCAGGTTTGCAAGCTTGGGGCGAAGCAATTGCACTGGGAGCGGCGATCGATTGGCTAGAGGGACTTAGCAAAGCTGACCACGAAAACTTGAAGAATAATTATACTGAGTTGTTTGAATTTTTGAACGCGAGCGAGAAAGTAACGCTCGTAAATCAAGAGGCGAATCCGACGATGAGCTTCTTTATCAATGGCGTAGATTCGCATTTGCTCGGAGAAGCGCTGGGCGCGGAGAGGATTATGGCAAGAACGGGATATTTCTGTGCGCACTATTATCTTGATAAGGTGCGACATTTCCCGCCACTAATTAGATTTTCTTTGGGTTATCATAACCGACCAGAAGATATTGAAAAAGTTAAAAAAGTAATGGAGAAAATTGTAAAATGAGCAAAGAAAAGAAAGGCTTGAGCGAGAAAACTAAGCAAAAGGGGAAGTATCTTATCTTTGGCGTGCTGAATACCGTGATAAATTACGGGATGTATGAAGCACTGGCGCTGTTGGTGTTCAAAGAAGAAGGGCAACTTTGGATTGCGACGCTGATTTCTGGCGCGATTTCGATTTTTGTAGGGTATTTCCTACATTCGAAGTTCACCTGGAAAGACCGCGAGGTCGGAAAGAAGCAACTGGGAAAGTTCTTTATTTGGAACGTGCTGCTGAACGTTGCGGTGAGACCGCTGCTGACCACGTTCTTTGGTCTGTTCGGATTCTTGTATAAATTTGCGTTTGATATTTGCCAAGGAATCGGCTTCGGTTTCTCCTACGAGTTCGTGGAGACTACGGGGAATTACGTACTGATGACGGCAGTGACGATGGTGATTAATTTCTTAGTTTACGATAAGTTTGTATTTGGAACTAAGCGCGAGGGGAAGACTTCAGAGAAGAAGGCTGTTTCTGAGGAGAAGTCGGAAAAGTAACAGCGAGGAAGACGGGGAAGAGATGGAGGTGGACGGCATTAGGAAGACCAGAGAAGAACAGTAGTGAGGCGAGAAAACTAACAACAATCGCTCCGAGAAGATAACGCTCAGGGCGATTGAGTTTTTTAAGATAAGAAAGAACGATAACTAGAGTTAGCGCCGCGAGGAGGAGACCGAGGAGACCGGTTTCTAGGAGGAGGGAAAGGTATTCGTTTTGGACAATCTCAAAAGGCGTGTCGGTTTTTCCCTCTTTGAACATAGTTTCGCCGGCAGAGCCGAGACCATAGCCAAAGAGTAGAGTTTTTGCGTTTTTAGTGGCAAGTTCGAGAGCGATGCGGTTGAACTTCATACGAGTACTGGTAGATTCTTCGACGTAGCCGTCAAAAACGGGAGCGTCGGTCTGGCTGCCAACAGGGAGTGTTTCGATTGAGGTTTTTTCTTGTGGTGAGGCGGAGTTTGGCGTTTCCGTTTTAGGGGAGAGATGGAGCTCAATTTTGCCGAGGGAGAGTTGGGAGATAGAGTTTTCGATGCCGGAGGCGAAAGTGCTATTGGTGTAGGAGGCAGCAGAGAAGAGACCTTGCATAAAGAGCGTGAAGAGGAAGCTGGCGAGAATGAGCGGAATGGATTTAAGCCAGATGCGGTTTTTAAGTTTGATGAGGTTTACTATGAGGAGGATGACAAATGCGAGAACAAAAGAGTAGATGGCGCCGCGGGAAAAAGTGAGGAAGAGGGTGCCAACAATGAAGAAAGAGATGAAGAGGAGGTTTTTGGAGTCGAAGACAGTTTTCGTGGTTTTGGATTTTAGCCAGAGATGAAGAGAGAGAAGCGAGGGCGCAAGGAGAAGATTGCCCATAAATTGAGGTTCGATGGCGAAGCCGGAGGGGTGAGGGAAGCCGAAAGAGTAAGAGGTGCAGCCTGGACAGAGGAGAGTAATGCTGCGATCGACCCCAAAAATGTCAAGTAGAGATTGAAGCCAGCAGAACCCACAGAAGACGCAGGTGGTGAGGAGGAAAAATTTGAGGAATTTATCCTTAGCGAAAGCTTTCGTTTGGGCAAGCCGAATGACACCGATGGCGGAGATGAAGATGCACCAGAGAATGCCAGAGGTAAGGACGGCGCGGAGAGGATTAGTACTCCAGAGCGCCGTAAGAGATAAATAGAGAGGGAAGAGGAAAGCGAGGAGGGGGAGAATGGTCTTTAGAGAGCGTTTTGCCTTGAATTGTTTGATTATATTATATATATAATATATGGCGTCTTTGAGAGAGAGAACAGAGAAGAGGAAGAGCCAAATAAGGCTTAAAGACAGTTCGTAATTGGTGCTGGCGGATTCGGAGAAGTGGAAGAGCGGATAATAGGAACAAAAAAGGGCAGCGGGGAAAGAATAGAGGAGGGCGAGGCGGAAGTTAGTTAATTTTGATGAACGTACTGTTTTCGGGCGTTTTTTTAACGACATGCTTTTTAACCTTTTTTGGTGGTTTAGTTTTTGCGACCGGTTTGAGTTTAGGCGCTGGCTTTTTTGTGGCGGGTTTAGGCTTAGGCTTAGGGGTAGATTTGACTTTTTTCGGTTCTATGGTTTTCTTTAGTTTGTCTTTTTCCGGTTTTATGTTGTTATGTTCCTTTACTTTTTCGACGATAAGTGCCTTGAGTTTTTCCTTGAAGTACTTTTCGGAAAAGGGAAGGGCAGATTTTCTAACTTTATTTTCGTCAAATTTGAGGGTAGAGAAACGTTTTAGAGCTTGGCGGAGGGAATTAACAGATTGCTTACCGAAGAGAACGCCGTTTTCGCCGTCGATAACGTAATCAAGGGCGCCGCCGTTGCCGTAGGCGATAACAGGGCAGCCACAGGCGAGCGCCTCAACAGGAGCGATGCCGAACGGTTCAAGGGAGGGAAAGATATAGCCCTCGGCTTGTTCGAGATAGCGTTTGAGTCCTTTTTGGTCTTGGAGGGGAACGAATTTAATGTTGCGCGAACGTTTGGCGAGTTTGACGAGATTTCTATGCTCGGGACCTTCGCCGATGACGGTGAGGGGAACTTTGAGTTCCATACAAGCTTTAACGGCAAGATCGAGGCGTTTCCATGTAACTTGTCGTGAAGTAGTGACGAAGCCGTAGCGTTCGCCAGCTTTAACAGAGGTAGGATTTGCATTATTTGCTTTTTGTGTTGTTTTATGTTGTTTTTGTTCGGTTTTATTGGCTTGACTTTTTTGCTGCTTTATTGTTTCCCTGCTTGTGGAAAACTCCCTTGTGGAAAACTTTTCCACGGCAACAGGCGGAAAAATAATGGTCGATTCCCTGCCGTAGGCGGTTTTAATCTGTTCTTGGGCATAAGTGGAGATAGTGATGAACTCATCTGGGCGCTGAGCGGCGGCGTAATCTGCCTTTTTTAGGCGCGGGAGAGCGGTTTTAAGGACGAGACGAGCGAGAGGATTTAAAATCCCGAAGCCTGGATTGGTAAGATAGTCCTCTTTGAGACCCCAGTAATACTGCGTGGGGACGTGGCAATAACAGAGGTGAAGAGTGTTTCCCTTTTTGATGGATTTAGCTTCGGCGCCAGTGACAGAGATGATGAGGTCATAATCGGAAAGGTCGAGGTGGTTAAAATAGCTTTGACGGAGTGGACCGAGAAAACGGCGGAAGCTAGTTGGAAAAATTTGCAGCCAGCCAACGTGAACCGAGCGGTCTTTGAACCAATCGATTTTCTTTTCGTTGTACTGAGAAGTATAGATGGGCGCGTCGGGGAAGAGATCGCAAACTGAGCGAAGAACGCGTTCGGCGCCGCCAACAGAGACGAGCCAATCGCAGACAATAGCAACTTTCATTATTTAGCTCCTTCGCTCTTGAAGACGGCTTTGATGGTGCGGAGAAGAATGTGGAAGTCGAGCCCGAGCGACCAGTTTTTGATGTAGTAGAGGTCGAGAGAGCGGCGTTCTTCAAAGGAAATATCGCGACGACCGGAAACTTGAGCGAGACCGGTGAGGCCGGATTTGACGGTGAGAAGAAGCGAGCGGTCGCCGTAAGTCTTTAGTTCCCCCGGGACGAGGGCGCGAGGACCGACGAGAGAGATGTCGCCGCGGATAACGTTCCAGAGTTGTGGCAATTCGTCGAGCGAGGTTTTGCGGATGAAATGACCGATCTTAGTGATACGCGGATCGTCCTTGAGATAGTCGCCGTTTTTGCGATATTTTTTAATGAGCTCAGGATGTCCCATTTTTTTGAATGCTTCTTCGGGCGACATACCGGAATACTCTGGTTTCATAGAGCGGAATTTGTAAATTTTGAACTTGCGATTGAATTGCGAGAGGCGATATTCGGAGTAGATGGCGGGGTGACGGATGTCGGAGAGCTTAACGGCGAGCCAAACGAAGAGCATAGGAACAAGAGCGAGAATAAAGAGAATGACGCCGAGGAGAATATCGAAGAAACGCTTAAGGTAACGCGAGTTGCCGCTCAGTGGCGTGGCATTAACACGGAGAGCGGGAGTGTTGCCGACAAGCTCAAGTTCGCCGAGCTGAGAAGAGAGTGCCGATTCTGATGGTACGAAGTAATATATGATGTGACGATTGATGGATTGCTGATAGACGTATTCAGTTTGGCGTTCGTCGGTTTGGAAGACGACGTCGGGTTTAGCGTAGCGGATAGCATCCTTGAGGGAGGCGTATTGTTTTTTGAGTAGGTCTTTGGGGAAATATTTGCGGGAGGCAACAATGCCAACGAGTTGATAACCGGATTCTGGGGTGGAAGAAATATAATCGGTGAGGTAGTCGGTGTTTTTGTTATTCCCTATCACGACAGCGCGGAGGGTACCGTGACCTTTGCGGAAACGGAGGTCGCGAATGAGACGGAAAATCGAGCGATTAAGCAAGAGGAAGAAGTAGCAAAGAATAAAAGCGTAAATGGCAACAGTGCGGACGGGAAAAAGGTCGGAAGAACCGAAAAAGTCGCAAGTGATAATGGACATAATGCCGACCATAGAGGCGACGAGTAGCCGGCTCGCCTCTTTGCCGCGAGACTCGCGGGCGAGGATGTTTTTTGAATAGAGTCCGAGAGAAGCAAGAATAAGAACCCAGATTGGAATAAGAAAAATGATTTCTAAAATGAAGCCACCGAGGTTAGACTCAAAGAAGAACGGGCGCTGGTCGAGGTGAGTACGGAAGTAGTAAGCGAAGGCGAACGAAAAAACAATCGCTAAGAGGTCGCCTAAAATCAGTAACACCCTCGAGAGGAATGTGGAGTCCTTTTTCATATATGTTATAATTATACCATAATATATAATATACGAGAAAAGAAGGAGCGGAATCCGTGAAGATTTTAGTAACTGGTGGAACTGGTTATATTGGTTCCCATACGACCGTCGAATTGATAAAGGCGGGACACGAGGTGGTGATTTTAGATAATTTGTTTAATTCAAAAATAACGGTACTTGATAAGATTGAAAAAATCGTGGGGACAAAACCAGAGTTTTATAAGGTTGATTTATTAGATTATAAAGGGGCTCTGGAAGTTTTAAAATCAGCAAAGTTTGATGCGGTGATTCATTTTGCAGGACTAAAGGCGGTGGGCGAGAGCGTCGAAAAGCCTTTGATGTATTATGAGAACAATATTCAAGGGACGGTAAATTTGTTGAAAGCGATGCAAGAGACGGGCGTGAAAAAGTTAGTGTTTTCTTCTTCGGCAACCGTGTATGGCGATAAGGGATTGGAGTCGGCACACTTAGTTGAGACGATGACGACAGGCGCGGGCGTGACAAATCCGTACGGTTGGACAAAGGCGATGATCGAGCAAATTATTAAAGATGTTTGTGTGGCGGATAAAGAGTTTTCGGCGACAATTTTGAGGTATTTTAACCCAGTGGGCGCCGACAAGTCGGGGTTGATTGGCGAAGACCCGAACGGAATCCCGAATAATTTGATGCCGATTGTAACAAAAGTTTATCAAGGGAAAATTAAAGAGTTGGTAATTTATGGCGACGATTACGAGACGGAGGATGGAAGTTGCGAGCGCGATTTTATTCATGTAACCGACCTTGCGAAAGGGCATTTGGCGGCGCTTGAGCGTATGGGCAACGGCGTCTCTGTTTATAACCTTGGTAGTGGTAAAGCGACATCGGTGTTTGAGATTATTGATGCGTTTGAAAAAATTGCTGGACGAGAGCTGCCAAAGAAAATCGGCGAGAGGAGAGCGGGCGACCTCGCGGTGGTCTGTGCGAACCCTTCCCTTGCGTTGGAGAAGCTGGGCTGGAAAACAGAGCTAACGATTGAGGACGCCGTCAGAGACACGTTGAGATTTTTAGACAATCTTAGCTAGTCTGTGATAGAATAGTCTTATGAATATTCCGAATGTTTTTTATCGTAACAATAGAATTTTGCTTCGAGAATTGACGAAGACGGATTTTAAGTTGCGTTATCAGGGGTCGGTGTTGGGCTATCTTTGGGCATTATTGAGACCGCTGATGATGTTCGCAATTTTGTATGTTGTGTTTGCGAAGTTGCTGAAGATTGGTAGCGATATTCCACATTACCCAGTTTATCTTTTGACAGGTACGACGCTGTGGAGCTTTTTTACGGAATGCACAAGCCAAGGGATTCAGGCGATGGTGCAGAGAGGGGAGTTGATTCGGAAGATTTCTTTTCCAAAATATATTGTGGTAGCTTCGACAACATTCACGGCACTGATTAACCTCGCGATTAACCTAGTGGTGGTGATGGTGTTTGCGTTGATAAATGGCGTGACGCCGAGTTTGAGCTGGCTGTTGGTGCCGGTATTTGTGCTTGAATTGTATTGTTTGGCACTCGGCATTTCTTTCTTGTTTGGCGCGATAAATGTGAAATTTAGAGATATTGCGTCGATTTGGGACGTGCTGATTCAAGCCTTGTTTTATGCAGTGCCGATTATTTATCCGGTGATGATGGTTGCCACTACAAGTCCGTTGGCGGCAAAAATTATTTTGCTTAATCCGATTGCGCAGATTATCCAAGATATACGTTATAATTTGATTACAACTGAGGCAGTGACGACGTGGAATTATTTGAATAATCCGATTGCGATGGCGGTGCCGATTTTGATTGTGTTCGCCGTTTTAGTTTTGGGAGCAATTTATTTCAGGAAAAAATCTAAGTTCTTTGCGGAGGAAGTCTAATGGGTAAGCGAGAAATTGGCGAGCGCCAAGTGTTGATTGAACCGAGCTATGAAAATGCGATTGAAGTAAAGAATCTGCACAAGAGTTTTAGGTTGCCGACGGAAAGGTCTTGGGGATTGAAGCAAGCGTTATTTAATCGATTACGCGGAGTGAAAGGTTATAAGGATCAAAAAGTTCTGAAGGGTTTAGATTTTACGATTAAGAAAGGTGAGTTTGTAGGGATTGTAGGGCGGAACGGAAGCGGCAAGTCAACATTGCTGAAGATTTTGGCGGGGATTTATTATCCGAGTAAAGGGCAGATTATGATTAATGGGACTTTAGTTCCCTTTATCGAGCTTGGGGTTGGGTTTAATCCAGAACTGACCGGACGCGAGAACGTTTATCTTAACGGTGCGTTGCTTGGTTTTTCTAATAAAGAAATGGATGCGATGTATGATGATATTTGGGAGTTTGCAGAGCTAAAGGAATTCCAGGATCAGAAGTTGAAGAATTATTCGAGCGGGATGCAGGTGAGGCTTGCCTTTTCGATTGCAATTCGTGCCAAGGGCGATATTTTAGTGCTAGACGAAGTACTTGCCGTGGGTGATGCAGCGTTTCAGCAGAAGTGCAATGATTACTTCGCTTCGCTGAAAGAAGGTGGGCAGACGATTATCTTGGTTACGCATTCGATGAACGATGTGCGGAAGTTTTGCAATAGAGCAATTTTAGTTGAGGGTGGCAAGATTGTCGATGACGGTGAACCGGATAGAGTTGCCGACGAGTACTTAAATTTATTTAAATAGTTTTAGTAGGCGAACTTTTTGAGTTCAAAACCATCAGACTCGGAAAGATGGTTGGCAGTTTTTGAGTTGTCGGTAAAGACACGATGAACTAATGGATAGATTTCTGCTAGACACGGATTTATATTATTAGCAAGAACCGAAACATCTAGTTCAAAATTATCCTTAACTAGTGTTTGATGCGACATAACCCACCGGTAGCCAAAATCAGAATTGATGAGGTGTATTTTTTTGCAGCCAAGCTGAATGAGCAATTGAGAGAGGAGATAATCTTTGCCAAACTCTTCCATACCGTTTGTGGCGCGCCCAAATTCTATTAGAGCTGCGTTTGGTGGAAGATATTCTGCCTTAAAATTATCTATATCTGTGGTTATAATTGTAACTTTTGTCTTTGGTCGTAGTTTTTCGATACGGCTAGAAATTGTTCTCTCAATATTGTCGGAGATGATAAAGATGTATTCTGGGAGTTCTCGGATGTTTTTTACAAGCTCGTAGTAAGCTTTTGAATAGGCGGCGTTTTCTTCGGGACGGTAAAACCAGAGGTTGTTCAAAAGTGCATCGTTTGGGCAAACATTGGCGTCGATTTGGCTAATTTCTTTCCACTCTTTTAGAACGAAGCTAGGGATTTGCTTCTTCTTTTCTTCCTCGGGAGAGAGGGCAGCAGCGACAGGAGCAATAGTTTTGCCGGTAATTTTTTTGAATGTTTTAGAAAAATATACATAATCAGCATATCCGCACTGCTCAGCTATTTGCTGCAATGAAAGCGTATTTGCATATATTTCA
>CALEGA010000065.1 GCA_937876715.1 uncultured Candidatus Saccharibacteria bacterium | reverse complement strand
TGCCTCTTTGCGTCTTGCCTTTTCTTCTAAGTTTTTCAGGATGCGGTTCATAAGAAAATTGCTTTCTTCCGAAACCGTTTTCGGTTCCGCAATTACATTTTCCTTTGCCTTCAGTTTCCCTTCATCAAACAATTTATTTACTTGCTTTCTTCAAAAGCTCCTTGATATCTTCCTTGGGGATGGGCTTCAACTCAAAGATAATAGACCGGGACAAAAGCGCCCCGTTCACCTCAAAATAGGGATTCTCTGTGGTCGCGCCAATCAAAGTCACCGTGCCATCCTCCACAAAAGGAAGAAGATAATCCTGCTGTCCTTTATTGAAGCGGTGAATTTCGTCAACGAAGAGTACGGTGCGGGTTTTTAGGTTCCAGTTGACTTTGGCGCGTTCGACGACTTGTTCGATGTCTTTTTTGCCGCTGGTGACGGCGGAGATTTCGACGAAGTCCGCCTTATATTCCTTAGCCAAGATTTTTGCCATTGTGGTTTTGCCGGTGCCGGGGGGACCCCAGAAGATGAGGTTGACGGGTTCGCCTTTTTTGAGGATTTCGGTCAAGATTTTGCCGTTGCCAATTATGTCGTCTTGTCCGACGACTTCGTCTAAAGTTTGGGGACGCATGCGCTCAGCTAACGGTACTCTGTTCATAGGTGTATTATAGCATATAAAAATAAACCCGTTTGATCGGGTTTATTTTTGATTAACTTATTTCGTGGCGTCGTTCCAAGCTTTTTTGGCTTCTTTGGCGAAGTTTTTGGCGGCGACTTTGGCGTCGGCGGCGATGTCTTTGAGTTCTTCGCGGGCTTTTAGTTCAGGGTGAGCTTCGACGTAGCGGTCGATGGAAGCGGCGATGACTTTTTTCGCAGTTTTAACGTCAGCAAATTCCTTAACTTCAGTAGTGCCTGGTTTTTTGAGATCTTTGTAGTGGTTGAAGTGGAATTTGATTTGTTCGATGAGTTGTTTTGGTAAGTCTTCGAGAGTTTGATATTTGTCACCGTTGTTGCGATCGTCTTCGGGGACAACGATGATTTTGTCGTCAACTTCACCGCCATCGACGAATTTCATAACGCCGAGAATACGAGTTTTGAGCCAGATGCCGGTCGTCAAAGGTTGGTCGGTGATAACGAGGGCGTCAAGTTCGTCGCCGTCTTCGTCAATGGTTTGCGGGATGAAACCGTAGTTGCAAGGTTTAGCGAAAGCAATTGGTTCGACGCGGTCAAGCATAAAGCAAGCGTGTTCGCGGTCCCATTCGATTTTGTGATTGGAGCCAGTGGGGATTTCGATGACGACGTTAAGTTCGCCTTTTTCGTAATCGCCCGGGGTTAGAACTTTATTAAAATCTGCCATAGCAAAATAACTCCTTTGTTTTAGATAATATATATTATACTACAATTCTTCGGGTTTTACCCTGATTTGTTCGGCAGTGTCGCGGTCGCGGACGGTGACGGTGCCGTCTTCTAGTGTGTCGAAGTCGATTACGATGCACTTAGGGGTGCCGATTTCGTCCTGTTTTTTGTAGCGTTTACCGATGTTGCCGGAGTCGTCCCAGGTGACGAAAGTGTATTTTTCTTTCAAAAGTTGATAGACCTCTTTGGCTTTTTCGACGAGTTCGGGTTTGTTTTTCAGAAGTGGGCTGACGCAGAACTTATACGGTGCGAGGTTTTCGGGGAGTTTTAAGATGCCTTTTTCTTCGTCCCAAGAGTTCGCGAGGACGGCGAGGAAGAGACGTTCGACGCCGATTGACGGTTCGATGACGTGCGGGGTGAAAGTTTCGCCGGTGATTTTGTCGCGGTATTCCATTGATTTGCCGGATTCGCGGGCGATGTTTTGGAGGTCGAAGCCAGTGCGGTAGGCGAGACCCATTAATTCTTCTTCCCCGTTCGGGTATTTGTACATAAAGTCAACTGTGCGCTTGGAGTAGTGAGCGCGGTCTTTTTCGGCGACTTCTTCGTGGCGGAGGTTGGCGGGGTCGAGACCGAGGACGTCGGTCAAGAATTTGTCGTTTTCGGCGAGAAGCTTTTCAAATTCGGCTTCCCAGTTTTTTGGGTCAACGAAGTATTCGATTTCCATTTGCGAGCATTCGCGGTCGCGTAAGATGAAGTCGCGAGGGGAGATTTCGTTTCTAAAGGCTTTTCCCTGTTGGGCGAGACCGAACGGGAGGTTCGGGTATAGCGTGTCGATGACGTTTTTGTAATTTGTGAAGATACCTTGGGCGGTTTCGGGTCTCAAGTAGGCGACGGATTGGTCGGTGAGTTCGGAGTCGTCGTCGGGGAGGACGGCGCCAACGTGGGTTTCGAACATCATATTGAACTTGCGGATGTCACTCCAATCTTCTTTGCCGCAAGTCGGGCATTTGACGTGGAGTGCTTTAAATTCTTCCGTGGTGACGGATTCGTTAATTCCCTCAGCGAGCTTGTCGGCACGGAAACGACCGTGGCAAGCTTTGCATTCGATCAAGGGGTCGGCGAACGTTGCGGTGTGACCGGAGGCGATCCACGTGCGCGGGTTCATTAAAATAGCGGCGTCAACGCCGAAGATGTCGTCCCGCTTGTCAACCCAGTAAGACCACCAAGTGTCCATGATGTTCTTTTTGAGCATGACGCCGAGAGGTCCGAAGTCCCATGTGCCGGCGAAGCCGCCGTAGATGTCGCTTCCTGGGAAGATGAAGCCTCTTCTTTTACATAAACTAACGATAGAATCTAAATTTGACATATTTATATTTTACTGTTTATTGATAGTTTTGGCAATATAGAGGATGGTGGGGAGTTTGGGGACGATGTCTTGGACACGCGAGGTGGTTTTCAAAGTGTTGCTGAGCATCAGGCGCATAAGTTTGATTTCGGTGGCGGTGACGTTGCCGCCGAGTTGTTCGCGCAAGGCTGATTCGGTGGAGTCCCAGACGTAGGTTTTGAACGGGTCGAGATCATTACCGTCGGTGTCTTTTATTAGGTTGATTTGTTCGCCGTTAGTTTTGGCGAGGTTGAACCAGAACCACGTTTCGACGAGCTCGGGGTGGACGCCGGCGTTGAGGGCGGAGAGGACTTGTTTTAAAAGGTCGAAGTATTCGGGACCGGTCGAGGTTTCGGCATATTTGCCGATTTGTTTCATTACCATCGAGGCGAGTTCGAGCTCAGGGAGTTTATAGACGATTTGGTCGTAGTGTTCGAGCATTTTGGCGCTGGTGAGGACGCAGAGTTTGTTGTTGAGGCTTTTGTGGAGAGTGATGTCGGAGACGGTGAAGAGCTCGACGGCGCCGGCGAGCTTAGACTTTTCTTTGCGGACACCCTTGGCGATGGCGGCGATGACGCCTTGTTCGGTGAGGAAGTTGAGGATGCGGTCGGCTTCGCCATAGTTGGTGCGACGGAGGACGATTGCCTTGGTGCGGATGTCGTTTTTAGTTGGTGAATCGCTTGACATAAGCTATGACCTCTTCTGGTTTCATCTTTTCTTTATTTAGTATAGCTCGAACGCCGTAAATTGACAAATCTGTTTCGGGCAGCTGGAGGCTAGTGACGAGGATGATGGGGATTTTTGCCGTGTCGGAGTAGGAGGCGAGTTCGTTGAGGAATGTGAAGCCGTCGGGACCAGGGAGGAGGATGTCGAGGAAAATCAGGTCGGGCAAGTCGTCGAGACAGTTCATTGCGTCGAGAGCGTTGGTGAAAGTTTTGATTTCTATATTTTTGTTGTGTTTTTTGATGGCGGATTTGATGCAATCGGCGAACATTTCGTCGTCGTCAATAATGAAAATCATATGAATAGGGTTCCTTGGTTTGAGACGGGGAGTTCGACGAAGAAAGAGGTGCCGTCGCGGTGGCGGATGGCGCCGACGTTAGCGTGCATATATTTAGCGAATTTGGTGGCGATGTAGAGACCGAGACCGGAGGAGTCGGGACGGAAAGAGATGTTGGTCGGGGTTTCTAGGTTGTTCTTGGTGAGTTTTTGGTAGATTTCGGTCGGGAGGGCGGGACCGAAGTCGCGGACTTCGAGGCGGACGCAGGGGGTTTGACGGTTTTTGGCGGTTTTGACGTCGCGGACGAGGAGTTTGGAGGCGGATTCTGGGCTGGAGTATTTGAGGGCGTTGGCGCAGAAGTTGTAGATGATTGAGCTTAAAAGTTCGCGGTTGGCGACGACGAGTCTTTGGCGGTTGGAGTATTTGATTCGCAAAGATTTTTGGTTGAAGCGGAAGAGGTATTTGAGTTCGTTTGTGACTTCGTCGCAGACGCCGCGGATGGCGACGGGTTCCATTTCGAACAAGGCGTCTTCGAGGCGGGCGACCTTGGCGAGGTCGGAGACTTGTTTTAAAGCGCGGTCGGAGACGGAGATGAGCTTGTCTTGGTATTCTTTAGTTTCTTTGGGATCGTCAGGGTCGAGGCTGAGGGCGAGCTGGCGCATCAAACTTAGCGGCGCTTTGAGTTCGTGCGCCGCGACAAAAATGCCGTTGATTTGATTTACCTCCGAGTGCATAGGTATATTATAGCACAGGCTTGGGGTTTATTGGGTGATTTCGGCAAGGAGAGCGTAGGCGTGTTCGCGCTTGGTGACGACACCGTCGCCGTCTGCGTCGGCGGTGCAGAAGCTATCAGATTTGCCTGAGCATTCGTAGTAGATGCCGTCGGGATTGACGAGGTGAAAAACCGCGCTAACCCAAGAGTCTTTCTTTTCAAAATCGTCGTAGTCTTCGTAGCTATAGCTAGCTTCGGGGTCGAAGTTGAGGACATTATAAGCGGCGATGATTTTAGTTAAGTCGGTTGCAGAGTAGGTGCCAGAGTATTCTTTCGGCGATGGGTAGTAAGTGCCATCCAAACATTCTGTAGTGCTGCATCCTGGTTGGTCCTTGAGCGTATATGCACCCGTGGCAGTGTCGATTTTTACTGTGTAGCTATTGCCTGGGGTGCCTAAGTCGTACCAACTAATGGAGATTTGCTTGGAGGCGGATGGGGTGGTACTTGGGGTGCTATAATTGCTTGAGCTGCTGTCGGAGGCGAGGCAATATGTGTGAGTGCCGGACGCGAGGTAGCCATAGACAGCGAAGCTGCGTTTGGATTTGTGGGCGGTTAGTTGTTCGTCGCAAGTGGCGCCGGTGACGATGTAGATTTCGCCAGTTTTGAGTTGCGTTGGGACGCCGCAGTTAGAGTTGGAGGAGTCGCAGGCGGTGATTTGGGCGCTGTAAGCGGTGCCGGAGGGGTCTATGAGAGGTCTTGCGGTGAGTTGAGTCACGTCGAATGCGCCGGTTGGTGGGAGCTTGCCGCTGTGTTCGGTCATATAGTTTGTAATGCCAACGGAGACATAGGCGTAGTCTTGACGGCGTTGGGTGTCGGCTTGGGCGGTTTGCATACTGGGGAGAGCGACGCCGGTCATAAGAACGACAAGGGCGATGACGGGTAGAAGAGAGATGCCGACGACGAGGAGGACGATTTTGAGGACTTTTTTGTTGTCCTTGCGAACTTCTTCGGGGGTTGGCTGTGCTTCTGGTTGAGTTTCTGATTGCGCGAGGATGTCGGCGGTGGATTGTACTGAGTTTTCTGGTGCTGGAGTTGGTGATGGCTCTGGGGTTGGTTGGGGTGATGTTGGTTCTTGGTTTGTGCTATTTTCCATAAAATAATATCCTTAAGATTGTGCTTAAGGATATTATAACATAGGTTGGGGAGTTTTAGCGGTTGTAGCGGTTGGCAGAGTTGATAGAATTGACAGAGTTGACGGAGTTGACGGAGTTGAGGGCGTTCCAAGCGGAGGCGTTGGCGCGGTCAAGTGCAGAGTCGAGATTGTTGTTGGCTTCTTGGAGTTGACGAGCGAAGTCGGAGTAGTTGACGCCGCCGTAGCAGGCGTTAAGGGTTCTATGACCGATTTCGCGAGCTTGTGGACGGGGGATGGCGACGCGCTCGGGAGCGGAGGTTTGTTCGTAGTTGGTGGTGGGGTGGTTGAATTTGTTGCCGAAGTTGATTGCCATATTAAAATTATATCTTATTTTATTATCTTATCAATGATGCCGTATTGGAGGGCTTCGTCGGCGGACATCCAGTGGTCGCGGTCCATGTCTTTTTCGACCGTCTTCAAGTCCTTACCGGTGTTTTTAGCGAAGATTTCGGCGAGGCGTTTTTTGAGGAAAATGCCCTCTTTTAGCATAATTTCTTGGTCGGTGATTTTGCCTTCGGTGCCAGAGGAGGGTTGGTGAATCATAATGCGGGAGTTTTCAAGGCAGTAGCGGTGACCTTTAGCGCCGGAAGAGAGGAGCATTGCGCCCATGGAGGCTTGGAGACCAATGCCGATGGTTTCGACGTCGGGTTCGACGAAGTTCATCGTGTCGATGATGGCGAGACCGTCGTAAACGGAGCCGCCGGGGGAGTTGATGTAGAGTTTAATTGGTTTTTTTGGATCTTCGTGGGCGAGGAAGAGGAGTTGGGCAACGACGAGGTTTGCCGTGTGGGAGTTGACGTCTTCGCCGAGGAAGATGATGCGGTCGTTTAAGAGTCGCGAGTAGATGTCGTAGGCGCGTTCGCCGCGGGAGGTTTCTTCAACGACGGTGGGGACGAGGTAGTTTTTTGGTTGTTTCATAATTTCCTTTCTATTCTTCGATTTTAGTTTCGGGGGAGTTTGAGTTGATTAAGTTCTGGAGTTCGGTCGAGCGGAGAATGCTGTTGTTGTAGGTGTCAACTTTGGTGTTGTAGCTGTCGATCAGGCGGTTGATGGCGTCGTTTTCGGCGTTGATGGATTGTTGCTCGGCGACGAGTTCGGCGCGGCGGGAGGCAAAAGTCCAGCTATTGAAGCAGCCGGCAGTGTCGGCGCAGCGGTTAAATTCGTCAATTTCCGAGTCGAGGGATTTGAGGCGGGCGTCGAGGGCGTTAGAGCGGGAGGTGATTTCCTGTTCTAGTTTGGTCATTTCTGATTTTAGGGTTTCGATTTGAGCGCGGAGTTCGTTGAAGGGTTTGATGTAGGCGTCGTAGTAGGCGACGATTTTGTCTTGGTCGGTGAAGAATTTGGCGTAGTGGGTTTCGAGGTCCTCGGGGAGGTCTTTGACTTGCGTGCCGAGGCGGACGTAGAGTTCGTCGAGTTGTTCGTCTTTGGCGTAAGAGTCGATGGTTTCTTTGAGTTCAGTGTGATTCTTGTAAGTTTCTTCGAGGAGCGGGATGATTTGAGTTTTTTCGTAGCCAGAGAGGCGCGACCAGATGGCGTGGAGAAGTTCGTGCGAGGCGGTCGATTCGCGGATGCCGTTTAAAGTTTCGTCATCGACGTTGTAGATATAGACGCGGTCGCCGGTGTAGCAGCCGAGGACGGTGACGGCTTCGTCGTGAGATTCGCAAGAGTTGTTGAAGTCGTCGCGGGAGGCGAGGAGCGGGCGGGTGGCGTTGAAAATCCTTTCGCCCTCTAGAGTGAGGCTGAGCGAGCTTTTGAGAGTCAAAACGTCGGGCGTGGGGTTGTAGCCGATGCCTTTGAACCAATCGATGACGGCGACGCGATTGAGGAGGAAAAAGACGGCGAGAATGATAAAAATAACAGAGGTGATAATGGCGCCGGTGTGCGATTTAGTTTTATTCATGCTCTACTTTCAATTTTAGCATATTTTTGCTGACTTCGATTTTGGCGATGTCGCCTTTTTTGAGGTCGCCTTTGATGATGGCTTCGGAGAGGAGGGATTCGAGGTGGTCTTCGATGGCGCGACGAAGTGGGCGGGCGCCGTTTTTGGGGTCGAAGCCGCGGTCAATTAGGAATTTTTTAACCTTGTCGTCGATTTTCAGACCAAGGTTTTTGGCGGCGAGGCGCTTTTTAAGGTCGGCAATGAGGTTGTCGAAGATGCGTTCGACGTTTTGTTCGGTGAGCGGGCGGAAGACGAGGATGCTGTCGAGGCGGTTGATCAGTTCGGGACGCATTGCCTTTTTGAGGGCGCGCATAGCGTAAGTTTTAGACTCTTCGTATTCGCGTTCGAGGTCTTTTTTGGTCTTTTTAGTGGTTTTTTCGGCGAAGCCGAAGGTGTCGTCGCGGTAAGCGTCGTTGGCGCCGAGGTTGCTGGTTAAAATGACGATAGTGTTGTTGAACTTGATTTTAGTGCCTTGACCGTCGGTGAGGACGCCGTCTTCGAGGATTTGGAGGAGCATATTGAAGACGTCGGGATGTGCCTTTTCGATTTCGTCGAAAAGGACGACGGAATAAGGGCGGCGGCGGACGGATTCGGTGAGTTTGCCGCCGTCGTCATAGCCGATGTAACCGGCGGGAGCGCCGACGAGGCGGGAGACGTTGTGTTTTTCGCCAAATTCAGACATATCGATTTTAATCAGGGCGTTGTCGCCGCCGAAAACTTCGCGGGCGATGACGCGGGCGAGTTCGGTTTTGCCGACGCCCGTTGGACCCATAAAGAGGAACGAGCCGATCGGCCGGTTTAGATTCGTGATGCCGCTGCGACCGCGACGGATTGCCTTGGCAACGGATTTGACTGCTTCGTCTTGACCGATGATGGATTTTTTGAGGTGGGTTTCGAGGTTGGCGAGGAGTTCCATTTCGTCGCCGTGGACTTTAGAAACAGGGATGCCGGTTTTGAGGGAGATTGCCGTGGCGAGGTTTTCTTCGGTGACGACGGGGGTGTCTTCTTCTTTAATGCCTTTTTTCTCAAGTTGTTTGATTTTTGCTTTTGCCTGTTCTGCTTCGGTTTTGAACTTGGCGGCAGATTCGTAGTCGTTCTTTTCCGCGCTTTGTTCCATTTTTTCTTCGAGTTCGCCGACGGAGATTTTCAGGCGCTTTAATTCCCCGCCGCCCTTTTTGTCGGCTTCGACCTTAGCGATTGCTGAAGCTTCGTCGATGACGTCGATGACTTTGTCGGGCATAAAGCGGTCGTTGATGTAGCGGACGGACATATTGATAGCGGTTTCGAGGATTTCGTCGGGGATTTGGACGCCGTGGTGTTTTTCGTAGTGGGTTTTAATTCCCTTTAAGATTCTTAAAGTGACGCCAGGAGCGGGTTCTTCGACGAGGACGGTTTGGAAGCGGCGCGAAAGTGCCTTGTCCTTTTCGATGTTTTTTCTATATTCGTCGAGAGTGGTGGCGCCGATGAGGCGGATTTTGCCACGAGCGAGGGCGGGCTTTAAGATGTTGGCAGCGTCCATCGTGCCTTCGCCGGAGCCAGCGCCGGACAAGAGGTGGAGTTCGTCGATGAAGAGGATGATTGAGTCGTCGGAGGCGGCTTCGTCGATGATGCCTTTGATGCGTTCTTCAAATTCGCCGCGGAATTTAGTGCCGGCGACGAGGGAGCTGAGGTCAACTTGGTAGATGTGCTTGCCAATGAGGAGGGACGGGACGTCGTTTTTGACGACTTTTTGAGCGAGACCCTCGACGATGGCGGTTTTGCCGACGCCGGCTTCGCCGATTAAAACGGGGTTAGACTTGGTGCGGCGGCAGAGGACGGTGATGGTGCGCTCGATTTCTTGGTCGCGACCGATGACAGTGTCAAGCTTGCCGGTGCGTGCCATTTCTGTCAGGTCGGTGCCGTAGCGGGAGAGCCATTTGAGGGGGGATTTGCGGGTGTATTTTTGTTTTTCTTTGGAGAATTTGAGCGCTTCGGCTTGTTTATCAACGAGATCTTCGATTTCTTCGGCGAGTTTGTCGAGGTCAACGTTCATTTTTTCGAGGAGGGCGGCGGCGTTGGAGTTTGGTTGGTTGATGAGGGCGTAGAGGAGGTGTTCGGTGCCGATGGTTTCGAGACCCTCGTCGTGGACGAAGTTGCGCGCCATTTGGAGCGTCAAGATGGTCGATTCGGAGAGGGACATCATTGCCATTTGACCCTCTGGTTCGATGTCGGCGGCGGGTTTATTAAGTGCTTTTTCGGCGGTGTCGAGGTGAACATCCCAAGTTTCAAGGAGGCGAGCGCCTTCGGAGGCGTCTTGTGCAAGGATGCCGAGGAGGAGGTATTCCGTGCCCATATAGCCGCGGTTGTATTTTTTAGAGTAGAAGTCAGCTTTTTGAATCGAGAAGCGGGCGTTCTCGGAGAGTTGGTGCATTATTTCAGAGAATTCATCTTGCATAGTGATATATATTATATAGGTTTTTTTAGCACTGTCAAGCATAGAGTGCTAATTTGCTCATAAAAAATGCCTCGCTTGGGTAAGCGAGGCGAGTGGGGAGGGGATTAGAATGCGTAGAACGGATTGATACGCTCTACGTTCGGGTTGTCGGAGTCAACGGGTAAGAGATGCAGGAAACGGGGCTGACCGCGGAGCTTGACGATGATGTCGTACTCGCTGCCGTAGAAGTCTCTCGGATGGATGTTCTTGAAAACCTTGAGCATGGCGTAGCAGAACGCGAGACGGTCGCAATCGTAGCGGTATTTCAGCGCGATTGCTGTGTCGAAACCTGTTTTTTCGAAGTGATTTTCGCCATATTCTGCCAGGAAGTTGATTTTGGTAACGGTTTCTCTCTGCTGATTAACTGAGATAACCTGATCGTCGTTTTTTCGCATTGGAACGACAAGATAGTCAATCGTCTGGCAGATTAAACCCTCGCGGCTAGGCTGATCGTTGATGTTTAGCGGATGGGCGTCTAAGTAGTCAGTAATGACCTTACACGGGAAAAACCATTCGTGAGAACGGCGCGTGTCGCTTTTCTTCGGAACATCAGCGAGGTCGATTTCCTCGAGATGGACGAGGACATTGCCGTTTGCATCGACAGAGGTGGAGAAGTCGTAGCTAAACTGGAACTTCTCCTTTTCCCTGGGTTCGCGGCTGATGCTGGCGTCCCTGCCTCTGGTGACAGAATCGTAAAAACTGGGCATAGCGAGTAACTCCTCTCTGCTATTGTCGTGATGTACTTTGTAAATTCCGTTGGTGAATGAGTTGATTAGTCGTAAGAGTTCTAAGAGTGATAGATACGGTTCGTTTTCGAAGTTGTCTGCGAGCTTGCAGATGATTTCGCCTTTCGATGCCTGATACATTAGGGCGCCTCCTTTTACAAAATTGCGTATTCCAGAGATGGGAAATCGTTTAAATGTAAGTGGCGGCTCGGCTTCTGTTGGTTGACCTGTTTGGCAACTTCGTAGCAGTAAGTGTTCCAGTACTGACGGGCAGCGCTGTGATACTTGGGCTGGCGTGCGAGGTTGTGTAAGGTCGTGTGACGGAGCTTGATTACTTTGGTGAGGGTTTCACCGTGAGCAATGCGGCTGGCGTCTTCGTCAATTTTGCCGATGATTTCTTTGTTGAAATCAAACGGCTTTTTGGCGTTTTCGGCGTCGATTTGGGCGTCAACTTCGTCGATAAGTTCATTGAAGAGTTCTTCGTCAGAGTGGTAAAAAACAGACATTTTTCTAATTCCTCCCAAAAAATTAATGTACTCAGTTCTCAGTTCCCTCCCCGAAACTGATTACCTGAGTACATTATAGCACAAACGGTTTATTTTGTCAACCGTTATGACATTTTATTTGGCGTTGCGCTTCTCGATGATTTCTTGTGCGACGTTGGGTGGGACTTCCTCGTAGGCGAAGAGTTCCATCGTGGAAGCGGCGCGACCTTGGCTCATTGAGCGGAGGTCGGAAGTGTAACCGAAGAGGTTAGCGAGCGGGCAGAAGGCGCGGATGACCTTGGTGCCGCCAGGTAAATCTTCCATTTCGTCGATGCGGCCACGGCGAGAGTTGATGTCGCCGATGACATCGCCCATGAAGTCTTCAGGGGTGGTGATTTCCATTTTCATCACAGGCTCGAGGAGAACAGGGTTGGCTTTCTTGATACCCTCGCGAGTGGCAAGAGCGCCGGCGAGAGTAAAGGCGAGCTCGGAAGAGTCAACGTCGTGGTAAGAACCGTCATAGAGAGTGGCTTTGACATCGACAACTGGGTAGCCAGCGATA
>CALEGA010000064.1 GCA_937876715.1 uncultured Candidatus Saccharibacteria bacterium | reverse complement strand
CCGATGACCAGAGCGAAGCCCTTGTTTCCGATGAGGCCGATGACGGTCTGATAGTTGTAGATGCCGAAATACAGCAGCACATAGGTGATGCAGGCGCCCAGCAGCAGGGGCTTTTTGCTGTATTGCCGGATCGTTGCCGCCGTGACCATTTTGTTTCCCCAGCTGCCGCCGCTCCAGCCTGCATCCTCAGCCTCGGACTTAGTGACGAAATTTCCCGGCAGACATCCATAGGTATGAATATATAAAGCAACCTCGTCTTTTGAATAATACCAGCCATCCGGATCAATAGCTGCCTCGGCCTCTTTCTCCGCCGGTGCTTCCGCTTCATCCTCAACGCTTTCCTCCACACCATCAGCTTCGGACTTCTCTTCAACGAGACTAAGACTTACGAAATGTCTGCCACTGACGACCGCTCCGGTATCGACACCATCGAATACATCGTCTCTGAGACTGAACTCTCTGCTGACGAACTCAAATCGTCAACCGAGTGGACAACCACCGGCGGCACCGTCTCCGTCGCTCCAGATAAAACCGTCAACATCTACTATCGCTTAACCGACAAAGCGGGCAACGTCGCCGTCTTAAGTCAAAATGGTGTCGTCTTCGACCTCCCAGGGTTGAGTGACGTCAATGTCTCGCTAGAAAACCAAACCGCCGGCTACATCACTGTCGCTACCGGCTCTGGCTCCGTCACTGTTGTCTCCGACCTCGAACACACCAACGTTAATGACCTCGGCAACCTTAACGCTTCCGAATCCGAACTCGCTCAATTCTTGGAAAACCACACCGACGGCTCTACCAGCGTCGTCTCCGATCTCCTCGTTGACTACCAAAACACCATCGAGGCTATCGAAGAGACCGAAGAAAAAGTCGGCATCATTGAAGATTCCTACGCCACGATTCCGCCACTCAATTCCGTCACCTCTCGCGATGAGGAAGCGGTTGAGGCGCTCATAGCGGCAATCGAAGAAACCGAAGCAAACAATGGCAACCACCTCACGCCCGAAGAAAAACAAGAACTCGACCAGATGCTTGACGACCTTAATCAAAAACTCGCCATCATCGAAGACATCGAAGAACAACTCGCCGCGGTTGACGCCGGCGTCAATAGCTATAATATCGACACCGTCACTAAAGATGATCTCGATGAACTGGAAAACCTAAAAGACCAAATCGAAGCTTTGCTCGACAACTCTCACGTCACCGATGAAGAAAAAGCCCATCTTAACGAACTCCTCGACCAAATCGCCGAACTCGAGCACCGCATCGAAGAAGCAGAAAAAGCTCTTCAAGAAGCCGAGGCGAACGACCACACCGGCAACATCACACCAAACAACGTCACACCCGAGGATCAAACCTCGCTCGAAGACGCCCTCTCCGGCTACACTGACGCTCTCGGTGTCTTCGACAGCAATCTCTCCCTCTCCGACCTCTTCGACGTCAATAACAAAATCTCCATCATCAGCTCCGCTCTCGACATTCTCGACCAAGTTGCCGAGTTCGAGGCAATGATTTCTCGCCTGCCTAACCCCGAAGATGTCAACTATAACTCCCGCGCCATCATCAAAGCCGCCGAAAGCGCCTATAACGCTCTCTCCGAATATGGTCGCACCCTCGTCGGTCCGAGCCTCCTCGCTCGCTACCGCGCCGTCCTCGACGCTTACCGCGCCTACCTTGAGGGCTCACCGCTCCTCTACGCTTTCGAAACCCTCGATGTCTTCTGGTGGGGTCTCACCACTTTCACCATCGTCGGCGTCTTCGTTCTCATTATCCGCCGCACTCGCCGTCGCTACATTGAAGCGGTCGAAGATTCGGACGACTTCTAAGTCACCAAGTTGCTTTAATCGCAAACTTATGATATAATAAATACACTCTTGCGTGATTTTTTCCGCACGTTCATTATAAATCAGAAAATTAGAAGATGGAGGTGTTTCTATGACTCGGCAGGTTCTCAACACTCAGACACTCTGGCTTGACGCTAAGGAAAGATTGGTATCAAACTTCGGACCAATTTCCGCGGTTCACCTTTCCGTTTCTCCGTTTAACCACGAGTTACATCTGGCAACTACCGCCAACGGCAACTACATCAGCTATGACGACCCGTCGTTCAGCTACGACCCCGAAGAAGCGCAGTTCAAGGCGCTGATGAAAGCAATTTCTACCCGCATTGCTTTCCGCCGCCCTGAGCGGCACATCATTGAGCGCGCTGACCATCTGAGCTATACCTATCTCAGCCCGACCACATTCGCTCCGCTTGAGGAGAATCGCCTTTGCGAACGTTCCCTCAAGCCGTTCCGAAGAAATCGGCGTCTGCGTTGGGTTCTTGGCGTCACTTTCGATGGCCGCCCTGTCTATGTCCCCGAAGACCTGGTCTATCGTGGACAAGATCACGACTTCCTCTATGTCGCCAACGATTCTGGCATCGCTGCTCACCCCGACCAGCTCACCGCTATCAAGGAAGCAGTAATGAGCCGCATCCGCGCCGACGCCTGCATGCGCACGTGGTATAAGCGCCTTGAGCCTTATATCATCGATCCCGCAGTTCTCGGCGAAAAAATCAAGTCGCGCATCGAATACTGGCGCACCAATGGTCGTAAACTCACCATCACCCAGCTCGACAACGACTACGGCGAAGTTTATCTCGCCGTCCTCCGCGGACCGAACTACCCGTGCTTCGCTTGCGGCGTCGGCGCTACTATCGGCGGCGAGACCGAAAGCGCCATTCTGGAGGCAATCGCCGCTGCCGAGACGAACTTTGGTCTCTTCTCCGGCTTCAGCGGAGAATTGAACGGCACTGCTCCGAACCACATCGTATCCCCGCTCGACCACGCTAACTATTACTGCGACTTCGAGCACAGCAAGGCAACGGACTTCCTGACCGCACGCAAAAAGCTCAGCCCGCCGTTCAAGCGCCCGCCAATCGACCTTATCGAACTGATGAAGCAGCTCGAACTGACGGTCTGCTGGCTCACTGAGCCTAACACGTCCTATCAAGTCGTCCGCGTCTTCAGCCGGCACCTCGTGCCGATTTCCTACGGCTACGGTCTCGAGCATTCGACTCACGAAGCTCTCGAGTGCGGCACGGCGCCCGTTGATGGAACTTATCGGTATCTGCCTCACTGTTTCTATCGTCCCTAATTTTCTCTTACCCGCCTCTCAAAGGCGGGTTTTCATATATATATATATATATATATTATAGAGATAGAGATAAAATTTGTTTAATCTAACAATTTATTTTATAATAACCGAACAACCCGAACAGGGAAGAAATAAAATTAAGACATAAAGATTTTGGAAAATCAACGTTGACAAGTATTCTGCTTGTGATAAAATTTAAGTAAGAAATTCGAACGGATCTAAACGTTGAGAGGCGTTCGAATTTCAGGAGGTGGGGTACTACCCGTTCACCTAGAAATTCCAAAACTCAAACAAACAAAAAATGCGTTCTCGCCGGACGCATTTTTCTTTGTTCAGGAAAAATATGATATAATGTTAAGGCACGGTGCTGTGGCGGAGTGGTTACGCAGCGGTCTGCAAAACCGCGTACACCGGTTCAATTCCGGTCGGCACCTCCAAGAAAATCGCAAGCGAGCTTGCATTTTCTTGTTCGGCGCCTTGACAGCTAACGCAGAACGGCACCTCCAAATTTTTATGAGGCCGGGTGGCGGAATTGGTATACGCGAGCGACTTAAAATCGCTTGGGTCTCCCATACGGGTTCAAGTCCCGTCCCGGCTACCATTTGACAGATAGCACTAAATATAGTGTTATTTTTTATTGCAATAAAAAGCATAACCATATATAATAGAAAGATACAAAGGAGAGAGTGTGTTAGAACTAAAAAAGATTACTAAGGTTTATCATACTGGCGAGTTTAAGCAGCGCGCCTTAAACAGCGTCTCTCTAACTTTTCGCGACTCCGAATTTGCCAGCATCCTCGGTCCCTCCGGCTCCGGTAAAACCACCCTCCTCAACATCGTCGGCGGTCTCGACCACTACACTTCCGGCGACCTCATCATCGACGGCGTTTCGACCAAGGACTTCAAAGACTCCGATTGGGACGCCTACCGCAATCACCGCATCGGCTTCGTTTTCCAGAGCTACAACCTCATCTCCCACCAAACCATCTTAAACAACGTCCGCCTCGCCCTCACCCTCTCGGGCATCTCCAAAAAAGAAGGTATAA
>CALEGA010000063.1 GCA_937876715.1 uncultured Candidatus Saccharibacteria bacterium | reverse complement strand
CGTGGGATTTCGACGACCAAATCGCAGCAAAAATCTGCGCCATCGAAGGCGCCGACCGCTACCGCACGGACGACTTCGTCCTTGAGGGTGGCTCGGTTCACTCCGACGGCGAGGGTACGCTCCTTGTTACGGAAGAAACCTGCCTCGACAAAGGTCGCAACCCCGACCTCAGCAAAGAGGAAATCGAAAAATATCTCCTCGACTACTGCGGTGCGGAAAAAGTTCTCTGGCTCCCCTACGGGATTTACAAAGACGAAGACACTAACGGTCACATTGATAACATTTGTCAATTCGTCGCTCCAGGTAAAGTCGTGCTCGCGTGGGAAGACAATGAACAAGACCCGCAGCACGAACGCAGCCAGAAAGACCTCGAATATCTCGAATCTGTCACCGACGCCAAGGGCAGGAAACTGGAAGTCATTAAAATCCACGTTCCGAACCCAATCACGATTACCAAGGAAGAATCCGAGGGCGTTGATGTTGTCGATGGCACGTTCCCGCGCAACGAGGGCGACCGCTTGCCCGCCAGTTACATTAACTATTACAACTGTAACGGCGCTGTGATTTTGCCGATTTTTAACGACGAACACGACCAAGCGGCGATCAACATCTTACAAGATTGCTTCCCCGACAAAGTGATAGAAACCGTCTATGCTAGGGAGATTCTCCTCGGCGGCGGTGACATCCACTGCATCACGCAGCAAGTCCCAAAAGCCTAAAATAAAATAGCCCTGCGGGGCTATTTTTGATATAATATGCTTATGAATAAATTGCATTTTGACGGACCAATTGTTTTAGCCGTAATGGACGGCGTCGGCATCGCACCGGCAGGAAAGGGCAACGCCGTTTCGCTCGCCCATACCGAATTTCTCGACCGCGTTTCCAAAGAATATCTCAACATTCCGCTCGCCGCTTCCGGCGAGGCAGTGGGCATCCTCAAGGGCGATATGGGCAACAGCGAAGTCGGGCACAACGCCCTCGGCTCGGGACAAATTATCAAACAAGGTATCGCCGAAATCGAAAGCTCTTTCTCCTCCGGCAAAATCTGGGACTCCGCGGCGTGGCAAAAAGTTATTGACAACGTCCTAAATAATAAATCCACCCTACATTTCTCCGGCATTTTCTCCGACGGTAACGTCCACTCCACCATTGTCCACCTCGAAAAAATGATTATTATGGCAAACGCTCGTGGCGTCGAAAAAATCCGTGTTCACCTCGTCTTTGACGGTCGCGACGTCCCGCCTCAATCCGAACCAAAATACATCAATCGTCTCGAAACTTTCCTTAAGCGCTTCGCTGACCGCGATTACAAAATCGCCTCTGGCGCCGGTCGGATGGTAGCGGTTGCCGACCGTTACGAAAACGACTGGACAATGGTTAAGCTCGGCTGGGATATGTTCTTTGGCGTCTCAGAAAACCACTTCCATTCCGCCAAAGAGGCAATCGAGACTTTCCGCAAACAAGACCCCAAAATCCAAGACCAATATCTCCCGCCGTTCATTGTCGTCGATAATGATGACAAACCTGTCGGCAAAGTCGAAAAAGGCGACAGTTTTATTTATTACGACTTCCGCGCCGACCGCGCCATCGAAATTGCCCAAGCCTTCACCTACATCGACTTCCCGTACTTCGACCGCGGAAATTATTCGCCGGATGATATAATTTTCGCCGGTATGACCGAATATAACTCCGACACCCACGTCCCAGAAAACCAGCTCGTCCCGCCCGTCCAAATCCACGACCCGCTCAACCAATTCCTCGGGCAAAATCACATCTCCCAACTCGCCGTCTCGGAAACCGTCAAATTCGGACACATCACTTATTATTTCAACGGTAACTCCTACGACAAAGCAGAGGGCGAAGACCACATTAAAATCGACTCCGACACTCTCCCGTTCGACACTCGCCCGTGGATGAAGTCCGCCGAAATCGCCGACGCCGTTCTCGACAATCTCGACAAATATAAATTCGTCCGCCTCAACTTCCCGGGCGGCGATATGGTTGGTCACTTCGGCGAAATCGAACCGACCATTACCGCGATGGAGGCAATCGACCTCCAACTCCAACGCCTCGCCAAGAAAGTCGATGAATTGAAAGGCATCCTCATTATCACCGCCGACCACGGCAACGCCGAAGAGCTGCTCGACGACAAAGATGAGCCAAAAACATCTCATACCACGAATAAAGTCCCCTGTATCTTCTACGATAATACCGAAAATCGCGGAAAATATATCATAAATGATATAAAAGACGCCGGACTCTCCAATGTCGCCGCCACTGTCGCCACCTTACTTGGCTTAGAAAATCTGCCGAAGTCTTGGCGAGACTCGCTAATTGTTGTAAAATAGCCGTATAAATTAAACGGAGACTTTTCCATATGCCAATTACTAAAGCCATTATTCCTGTCGCGGGTTGGGGTACTCGCCGTCTCCCCATCACCAAGATTATCGAAAAATCTATGCTCCCCGTCGGCAACCGCCCGCTGGTCGATTACTCCGTTCAGGAGCTAATCAAGGCAGGCGTTAAAGATATTTATATGGTCATTTCTAACGTCGAACCTTGCCAAGTTCGCGAATTTTACAAGGATAACATCGCCCTTAACCAATATCTCGAAGCCCGCGGCAAAACCGACCGCCTTGAACTCGCCAAAACTCTCCCTGACGGTGTCAAAATTCACTACACCTCCCAAGACCCCTCCGCTAAATACGGTACCGCCGTCCCCGTCGCTATGGTCGCAGAAGAATATAACATCAACGAACCCGTCTTCGTCTTCTTTGGCGACGACTTCATTTGGAATCCAAACGGCGAATCTGCCGCCGAATCTTTGCTAAAATCCGTCCAAAGTCCCGACGAGTCCGCCATTCTCGGCGTCGAAGTCCCGCGCGAAGAGGTCGTTAAATATGGTATGATTTCCACAGAAAACGGCAAACTCACCAAAATTGTCGAAAAACCCGACTTAAAGGACGTCAACTCCAACCTCGTCCACGTCAGTAAATACATTATGTCGCCTAAGTTGATTCAAGAAATGGTAGAATACGTCAACTCACACGATTTCGGGCCCAAGGACCAAGAATATATGGCAACCGACCCCCTCGCCACTTTCGTCGAAAAAGGCGGCATCGTCCGCGTCGCACCGACCACCGGCGAATATCTCGACGGCGGCTCGATCGAGGGCTGGGTTCACGCCAACGACGTCGTTTGCGGCGGAAAATAAGATTTATTGAAGCGCGGTAGCGATTTGCGCAAAAAATATCGGAAAATCGCAAAATAACAGAGGTGAATATGGCAAAAAACAAGGCAGAATATACTTGCACGGAATGTGGCATGACCTTTGCCAAGTGGGCGGGTCGCTGCACTAACTGCGGCAACTGGAACACACTCGTCGAAACTATGCCCGCCGAAGCCGCGGAGGGCAAAAACGCCTTATCAAACGCCAAAGTCTCCGGCAAAAAACTTGATTACGTCAACATCAAGTCCATCGTCCCCTCCGACGCCAAAGAACGGCTCAAAACTCCGTTCAAAGACCTCGACATCGTTCTCGGCGGCGGCTTTCTCAAAGGTTCCGTCACCCTCCTTACTGGTCAACCTGGCATCGGCAAATCCACTCTTTTAATGCAAATTTGCGCTTTCATCGCTAAAAAACACGCCGTATTATATATCTCCGGCGAGGAATCGGCGGG
>CALEGA010000062.1 GCA_937876715.1 uncultured Candidatus Saccharibacteria bacterium | reverse complement strand
CGCCCTCCACTCCAACGTTAAACTCTGCCCGAAAACTTTCGCCCTCATCGACGCCAGCGAAGAGCTCTCTCCGCTCTACACCGACGCTTCCCGCGACAAAACCTCCGTCCTCGTCGTCGAAGAACCACTCGACATCTACGCCCTCGAAGCGACCAAGTCCTACCACGGCACTTACCACGTCCTCGGCGGCGCCATCTCCCCCATCGACGGCATCACTCCCGAACAACTCCACATCAAGGAGCTCGTTGATCGCGTCAAGGACGACGACGTCAAAGAAGTCATCATCGCCACCAACCCCAGCGTCGAGGGCGAATCCACCGCATTACTATTGCAAAAATTATTACAAGAAAAATTCGACGATTTAAAAATCACTCGCCTAGCTCGCGGCTTACCTCTCGGCGTTGACCTAAGCTACGCCGACCAAATCACTTTATCTGCCGCCCTCGCCAATCGCACCAAGCTCTGATTCCGGCAACGCTTCGACATCGCTCATAGTTTTTTCTATTCTACGCGTCTGCTTCTTGGCGTCTTCTATCTTATGCGCACTCTCCGTCAGCTTCTTCTCGACCCCCTCTAGCAAATCGCCAAACTTCCCAAACTGCGCTTTAACCCCGCCCAATATCTTCCACACCTCAGCGGAGCGCTTCTCGATTGCCACTGATCGATACCCCATCAAAAGCCCGGTCAACATCACCGGCAGCGTCGCTGGGCTGGACAGGGAAATACTATACTTCTGCCGAATTTCTTCATCCACCCCAGGAATCCGCAAAATCTCCGCATAGAGCGATTCCGTCGGCACAAACATCATCGCAAACTCCGTCGTCTTCGGCACTTCAATATATTTATCGTGAATTTTCTTCGCCTGCTCCACCACGTCCTTGCGCAAAGCTTTCCGATACGCTTCAATCTCCGTCTTCGACCCCTCGTCATACGCCTTCAATAATCTTTGATAATTCTCAACCGGAAACTTCGAGTCAATCGGAAGCAAGACTTCCGCCTCTTTCCCAGGCATCCGCACCGCAAACTCCACGCGGTCGCTCGAGCCTTTCTTAATCAGCGTATTCGTCAAATACTGCGTCGGCGTCAAAATATCTTCAATAATCGCACCGAGCTGCACTTCGCCATAAATCCCCCGCGTTTTCACCCCCTCCATCACTTTCTTCAGGTCGCCCACGCCCGTCGCCAGACTTTTCATCTCCCCCAACCCTTGATAAACTTGGCTCAGCTGCCCAGAAATCTGCTTAAAGCTCTCATTAAACCGCTTCTCCACGCTCGCCTGCAACTTCTCATCTACCGTCTCCCGCATCTGCTCCAACTTCTTCTCGTTAGAAACTTGCATCTCTTTCACTCGCGAATCCACCGTCTTGGAAATCCCGCTCAAGTTCTCAGAAATCTCTTTTCGGTTCTCCCTGAACTCGCTCGAAATCTTCGGCGTCAGGTCATCAATATTCTTACTCAAAACCTCGATTTTTGTGTCAGCTTTCACTAACTTCTCGCTGATTTCCGCAAGCTTCTTCTCATCTTTTTGCGCAGATTTGCTCCGCGCTCCAATCACCAGCACCACCCCCGTTAAAATCACATTTATCACTATAAGTATTACCATAAAAATTTCCATACCTCCCATTATACCACACCTTATGCTATAATAACCCTATGTACCACTCGTTTATTGACTTTCTGAAAGATAAAACTAACCTTTGTGTTATTCAGGCAGAGAACCCCGACGGCGACTCGCTCGGTTCGGCAATTGCGCTGGATTATCTCATCACGAGCATAAATCCCAACGCCACCGTTTCGCTCTATTGCCCTGTTGATATTCCGAAATATCTCCGTTATTATACCGATTGGTCGCGCGTGGAAAATGAATTTGGCTGGAAAGCCGACGGCTATATCATCGTTGACACCGCTTCCAGCACCCTCCTTTCTAAACTTCTTGACGACCCCGCTATTCAAAACAAATTGAACACTACGCCCGTCTTCGTCCTCGACCACCACGAGACCGAAGATGATTTGAGTTTTCCACACACCAGTATTATTGAGCCGCTCCCCGCCTGCTGTGATTTAATTTATAAAATCGCGAACGAAGAAAACCTCAAAATTACCGCCGACGTTGCCAAAAATCTCATATATGGTATATCTTCTGACACGCTCGGTCTTACTTCTGCCAGTGTCACGCCTGAAACTTTCCGCCACATTGCCGACTTGTTAGAAAAAGGCAGACTCAACATTGCCGACCTCGAAGAAGCACGTCGCGAATATATGAAAAAATCCCAACGAATTTTGGATTATAAAGCCGATTTGATTAAACGCGTCGAATACTCGCTCGACGGTCAGCTCGCCACCGTCCATATTCCTTGGGAGGACATCGAACAATTCTCCGACGAATACAACCCCAACGTTCTCATTTTGGAAGAATTAAGGTTAGTCGAGGGCGTCGAAGTCGCGGTCGCGATTAAAACCTATCCTGACGGTAAGTTGACCGGCAAAATCCGCACCGCCAAGCCGATTGCCGACAAAATCGCCGGCTTTTATGGCGGTGGCGGGCATCCTTACGCCGCTGGTTTTCGTACTTATGACATCGGCTACGATGATTGCCTACGCGACCTCGTTTCCATCGTGCCAAATTTATTAAAGGAGGCAGAAAATGCTGAAACTCTTTAACACGGCGACAAGAAAACTCGAAGAGTTTAAACCGCAAAATCCTGACCAAGTTAAAATTTACACTTGCGGCCCGACCGTATATTCTACGCCGCACCTCGGCAACTATGCCGCCTACGTTTACTGGGATTTGTTATTGCGCACGTTAATTGCCAATAATTATAAACCCTATCGCGTCTTGAACTTGACCGACGTCGGGCATCTCACTTCTGATGGCGATGAAGGCGAAGATAAGCTTGAAAAGGGCGCTAAGCGCGAGGGTAAAACCGTTTGGGAAATCGCCAATTTCTACATCGACAAATTTGAGGATGGTTTTTCTAAACTCGGCTTGCTCGACCCTGCCGTCTGGGCGCGCGCCACGGATTATATCGAACAATCGAAAGCACTTGTCCAAAAGTTAATCGACAACGGCTACACATACGAAACTTCTGACGGCATTTACTTCGACACTGCCAAGTTCCCCGATTACGCCAACTTTGCTCATCTTGACCTCGACCATCAAAAGGCGGGCGCACGGGTAGCGTTCAGTTCCGAAAAACGCAACGTTTCTGATTTTGCTGTTTGGAAATTCATCAAAGCGGGCGAAAATCACGCTATGCGTTGGCAATTTCTTGGTCGCGACGGCTACCCTGGCTGGCATCTTGAATGTTCCACGATTATCCACGAAGAATTAAGCGAACCGATTGATATTCACACTGGCGGCATCGACCACATTCCCGTTCATCATACCAACGAAATCGCCCAGACTTTCGGCGCCTTTAATGAGCCGCTTGCGAATTATTGGTTGCACTGCAATTTCTTAACCATCAACGGTGAGAAAATCAGCAAGTCGCTCGGCAACATTATTACATTGGAAGATTTGGCGGCAAAAGGCTTTACGCCCGCCGACTTTAAACTCTGGCTTTATCAAGGTCATTATCGCGCCGAGCGCAATTTCACCTGGGAAGATTTAGCAGCGGCGCGCACTCGTCGCTTGAAATGGCAAAACGCCTACGTCGCTACCTTCCAGCAAACTAGCCAGGAAGACCGTTCTCTCCGAGGTCAGCTCAAAAACACTACGCCTCATTTCGCCGAACTTAAAACCAAGCTCACGGACGCGCTAAACGACGACCTTAACTCCGCCGCAGCTTTTGCTATTATCGACGCCGAACTAGAAAATATGACTCTCGCCGATTGGTCAGGGCCGGTCGAAGCACTCTTCGGACTCGATTTCGCTAACACTGACCGCGATGCTAATTATGAAAAACTCGACGCCAAGCTAAAACCGTTAATTGAAAAACGCAACCAAGCTCGCGAAGCGAAAGATTGGGCGACCGCCGACCAAATTCGCGATGAACTCGCCAAGAAAAACCTCACTCTCCTCGACACCCCCACCGGCACCATTTGGCAATTTATTTAGCTTATGCTAAAATAAGCTTATGGCTACAAAAAAATCTTCTAAATCATCAAAAACCAAAACCACTAAAACTGCGAAACCGGTCATCGACCACAATCACATCGGCAAGTGCTTCGTCGCTTTCGGCTTAATCATCACCGCGCTCCTCTTCGGCTTCTTCTACCTCCTCGGTCAAAGAAAAACTTATATGGAAAAACAAGAACTCGCCGCTTTCCGCAGCTTAGCTGACAGCTATGTCTATGAAAAATTCACCGTCGATGGTGAGCGTACTGCTGAAGTCACCGACCTCGGCGTCACCAAAGATAAAGACCTCTACGCTGACTTCGTCATCACTAGATACGAAAACGACGCTCCCGTCACCAAACAAAAAGCCCGCCTCCACTTCCAATGCAATCAAAAACCTGCTGAAAACGTCACGCCTAAGGGCTGCGCCTTTGCCTACTGGTACGGTGAAGAAGAAAAAGTCAAAGCAGAATAAAGAACTTATAAAAACTCCCCCGCTAGTCCAGCGGGGGATTTTTCGTATAAAGTACTAAATGTCCAAAAGTAAGTGCTTACAATACTCCGTCGGCGTTATCACGTCGGGCTTTAAATTCGCAAAATCCCACCTCGCAAACGGGTCAAAAGCAAGCTTATGCCCGAGCTGCTTCTCCAAATGATTAATCTTCGGAATAAACTCCAGCGGCAGCTCAGAATACCGCATCAAACTCAGCGGCTCCTCAAACTGCCCAAACTGCGCCGTCTCCACCCGCGTCAATTCTTTCAACGTCCGAATCGGCCCGAGAAAATAAACCTGCATCCACGGCAAAACATAACCCTCCGGCTTCGACGTATCACCCAGCCCATAAAACATCTGCATCAGCGTCCAAATATCTCGGTGCATCGCCGGATCGTCGCGCGACGGGTCAATATCATAACTTTCATAGATAAACCGCACTGTCTCGGCAAAATTATGCCCTTGCTTCACGAAATACGGCGCCAACATCAGCATCGGCTCGAACCAACAACAAAACGCATCGTCGATACAAGACTCACCGTTCAACGTCGCAAACCCCTCTTGCGTCATTCCGCGTTGCGTCCGCACCGTCATCGACGGTCGGAAATACGGCGAAATCACGTCCTGCAACTTCGCGGTAGAAATCATCACCCGAAGATGCGTGTTCAGCTCGTGCGCCACCGTCTGCAACAACTGGTCTGCGAACAAATCTTCCGTTGGCATCTCGATATTAAACATTTTCGCTTCCACCCCTGCCGGCGCCACACCAAATCTGTCCGCATATTCAGAAATATAAAGTCGCACGTGCAACTCGTCCAGCTCCGAATGGTCAGAAATATACTGCACGACTCTTTCCAAAACGTCCGCAATCTGCTCCGTATTCAACCGCTTCTCCGTCAGTTTATCGCCCTCTTCCTGCGTCAAAATCCCTTTAAAATCGTGCAGAAAACCCGTCGCAATTTCTCTCAACTTCTCGCGGCTAAACTGCCCTTGTTCGTCATCATCAATCAAATTGTCCAATAAAATCGCGCCGCTCCGTTCATACGTCAGCTTCGTTGATAAGTCCAATTCTTTCAGCGTCGGCTTGCCAAACAAACGATAAACCGGCACCTCCAACTTATCCATACCCTCGTCTTTTAGCACCGCTTCCAAAATCTCAATCGTCGCATTCAAGTCTTCCACCTGCGTCACCAATAAATCCAACGTCAATTCCGCCTGCCAATCGTCATACTTCAAATACTCTTCAGCAAGATGCGCCAGCACCATAATCAACCGCACTGCACTCTTATACGTCTTCCGAATCAACTTCTCGTCATACAAAAACTGCGGACTATACGACTTGTCTTTCGAAACAAGCCACTTCTCAAATTCCTCGTGCAGGTTCACCGGCGTCAACGCGTCAACCAAATCCGGCGGCTGCGTGCCAATCGTATTAAAGTCCCACTCGTCGCGAATTCGCAACTAAAACACTTCCTTTCTGTAAAAGTTCTCTGCGAGATTTTTAGATTATAACAGATAACCTAAGGAATATCAAAGATTACCGTAATACCGACTCAAAAACTCTTTCTTATACTCTTGAAAACTCCCATCAAGCAGGGAATCACGAATTTTATCCACCACCGTTACCACAAAATACTCGTTATGAATCGATGCTAGCACTTTCGCCGTAATCTCATCCACTTTAAACAAATGATGCAAATACGCGCGCGTATAATTCTTACAACACTCACAACCACAATCCGCCATCACTGGCGTAAAATCGTGTTTAAACTTAGCATTCTTAATGTTCACTCGCCCGTCCAACGTATAAAGCGACCCGTTCCGAGCCATCCGCGTCGGACCAACGCAATCAAACGTATCGCACCCGAACTCCGCACCGATAAACAAGTCGCGCGGTTCCTGTCCCATCCCCAACAAATGTCGCGGTCGGGTCTCCGGCAAAATCGGACACACCGTCTTCAACATCTCGTCCATCCCATCAGCAGTAAACACTCCGCCAATGCCATACCCATCCACTTCCAACTCCCCCTCGAACTCCGCGCTCTCCCGTCGCAAATCCAAAAACGTCCCGCCCTGCACCACGGCAAACAAGTACTGCTCTGGCAATCCCTGCGTCAAATACTCTTTCTCTAACCGCTCGTGCTCAGCAACACAGCGCGTCAGCCACCGATGCGTCTGCGCCATCGCCCGCTGCATATCTTCGCGTGACTCGCTCTTCGCCAACTGGTCAAACGCCATATGAATATCCGCGCCAATCTGCCACTGCGTCTGCATTGAACTCTCCGGCGTCATCAAAAACTTCCGCCCGTCAATATGGCTCTTGAACTCCGCACCCTCCTCGGAAATTTTCACATTCGGCAAACTAAAAATCTGGAACCCGCCACTATCCGTAAACGTCGGTTTATGCCACCCCGTAAACTCTGCCAACCCACCACCCTCGCGAATCAACTCGCCACCAGGCGCCAAAAATAAATGATATGTATTCGCCAGCACCGCCTGCGAGCCTAGCTCGTTCATTTCCGCAAAAGTCAGCGCCTTCACCGTCGCCCGCGTCGCCGCGCCCACAAAAGCCGGTGTCTTGATGTCGCCGTGCGGCGTATGCATCACCCCCACTCTCGCTAAACCGTCTCTTTTTAAAATCTCAAATTTCAACATATCAACATCGAATCCCCATAACTCAAAAAGTTATAGCCGTTCGCGACGCAGTGGTCATAAGTGCGGTGTAAATTTTCCCATCCCGCAAACGCCGCCGCCAACATCAGTACCGTCGATTTTGGCGCGTGAAAATTTGTCACCAGCGCATCCACCATCTTAAACTTAAACCCAGGGTAAATAAATATATCGTCCTCGCCACTAGTCTTGCCGGAAACCGCATAATACTCCAACGTCCGTGCCACTGTCGTTCCTACCGCCACCACGCGTCCGCCCGACTTCTTCGCTTCCTCAATCGCCGCCAAAGTCTCGGCGGGAATTTCAAACCACTCCGAATGCATCTTGTGCGCCTCCACCTCATCCGTCCGAATTGGCAAAAACGTCCCTAGCCCAACGTGCAAAGTCAAATAACAAATCTTCACCCCTTTCTCTCGCAACCGCGCAAGCAACTCATCCGTCATATTCAACGACGCGGTTGGCGCCGCCGCACTCCCCATATTTTTCGCCCACACCGTCTGATACCGCTTCTTGTCGTCCTCCGTCGCGTCGCGATGCAGATACGGCGGCAACGGCACCGAGCCATACTTCTCCGCTAACCCCTGCAAATCTCCCGACACTTCCGCAATCCCGTTGTCCAAAATCTTCAACACTTCCACTTTTTCGGCACTCCCTTTCACGGTCAAAACATCTCCCTCGTGCAACTTCCCGCGGTACATCACGCGCTGCTCTTCGTCGCCGTGCTTTTCCAACACCACTAGCTCGCGCGCCCGACCGTCCGGCAATTCGCAAAACAGCCGTGATTGCATCACTTTCGTATCGTTCAAAATCAAAACATCCCCCGCTCTCAACCACTCATCAAGTTGCCGATAATACGAATCAACTATCTCCCCCGACTCGCGCTTCAAAACACAAAGCCGCGTCGAACCACGCTCTTTTGGCGGAAATTTCGCAATCCGCTCCTCAGGTAAATCATAGTTAAAATCACTGACTAACATTGGCAATATTTTACCATTTTTCCCCAAAAATAGAAAACATATGCTATTATATATAATATAAGGATATTAGGAGGTCATTATGTCCCGACAGATTGTCGAAATCGAAACTAAAACATTCATTCGCTTTTGGCTCGTTATTTTAGGTTTGGTGCTTTTAACATTCTTTGTCATTCGCGCTTCTGAAGCACTCGCCATCATCGGCATCGCCGCCTTACTCGCTCTTGCTATTCGCCCGCTCGCGCAAAAAGTTGACCACCTCATCGGCAAGAAGACTCAATCTCGCCTCGCCTCCGTCCTCGCTTACATCATCGTCCTCCTCGTCATCGCCGGCATCGTCGCCGCCATCGCTCCCGTCATCGTCACCGAATTTGCCAAATTCCTCTCCACTCTCCCCGAAACCGTCGAACACGCCGACCTCTCCGGTCTCAACAGTATCGGTCAATCTTTCGGCATCGAAAATCTCTCCGGCGAAATCGTCAAGTCAATCGAAGAACTTTCCCACGGCTTGCTCGGCTCGCTCGGCGCTGGCGTCATCTCCGGCCTCACCACCGTCGGTGGCATCGTCGGCAAAGCGGTCATCACCCTCGTTCTCACTCTCTTCCTCCTCCTCGACGGACCAAGCCTCGTCAACTCACTTTGGAACACGCTTGGTGCTAAAAAATCCAAAAAAGACATGAAAGAAGAAAAAGACACTGACATCCGCGCCATCACCGAAGCGCGCATCATCACCAAAAAGATGACCAACGTCGTCTCCACTTTCTTCAGCCGACAAGTCCTCATCGCCCTCCTCGACGGCACCGTCACAGCGCTTTCCGTCTTCGCCCTCTGCCTCATCTTCGGCATCGAAACGCGCCTCGCCCTCCCGATGGGTCTGATTACAATGACTTTCTACCTTATCCCAATGTTCGGACAAGTCATCGGCGCCTCCCTTGTCACCCTCATCCTCATCTTCAACAACCCCATCGTCGCCATCATCTGGCTCGCCTTCTACATCGTCTATGGCTTCATCGAAGTCAACATCTTCGCGCCGAAGCTCCAAGGCAACGCGCTTAACCTCCGCCCAGTTATTATCTTAATGGCAATGATTCTCGGCACCTACACCTTCGGCTTACTTGGCGCTATCGTCGCCATACCTATCGCCGGCTGCATCAAAGTCCTCGTCGAAGAAATCCCCACTATTAGAAAACTCCGAAGCTAAACTTTCCTGATTTTCTCGAATCTCACTGCTACCGAGTTCTCATCCATCGGCTTTTCCATCTTCTCGAATGCTTCTTTTGCCACCGCTTCGTCTTCCTCTTCATACGCCTCCGCCTCAAACCGGCACGCACCAAACTCATTCAACGCAAACACCTCCACTTTCGGGTTCTGCAAAATCTGCGCAAACATTTTCTTCGTCCGCACCGTCCCGAAATAAACTTTCCCGCCCACTTCTGCCGCCTTGTCCAACGGTCGCACGTGCGGCTGGTCATCTTCTGCCGTTGCAAGATACCACACGCCCGACAGCGCATCTACGATTTCTGAGTTTTCCATATTTCCTCCAAATTTTTTAAGGTTGATTTTAAGCTTTCTATATATAATATATATTATAAACAAGGAAACTGAAAATGAGAATATTATACGTAGAAGACGAAAAAATCTTAGCCGACGCCGTCACTCACTTGCTTAAAAAAGCCAACATCAACGTCGATTGGGCGGAAGACGGCGAAGAGGGCTTAAGACTCGCCAAAAAACCGGTTTATGATTGCTTAGTGCTCGACATTATGCTCCCGAAAATATCCGGTCTGGAAATCCTCGAAATCATCCGCAAGCAGGGAATTAAAACCCCCGTCATTATGCTCTCCGCTTTGAGCGAAGTCGAAGATAAAATCAAAGGTCTGGAAATCGGCGCCGACGATTACCTCGCCAAACCTTTCAAGACCAGCGAGCTCATCGCCCGCTTGAACGCTCTCGCCCGTCGTCCCGCTCTCCGTGAAACCAAAACCATCAAATTCGCCGACCTCGAATTTGACTACACCAACCGCACGCTCAACGACGAGTCGCTCACCGAAAAGGAAGCGGAAATCCTCAAAATGCTCATTGACTCCGGCAACAAAACCGTCCAAAAAGACTACATTCTCGCCCACGTCTGGGGTGCCGATATGCTCGCCGAAGACAACTACGTCGAAGTCTATATGTCCTACCTCCGCAAAAAGCTCAAACAACTCGACAGCAAGGTAGAAATCAAAACCGTCCGTAGTCTTGGTTACAAACTTGTTATAAAATAGAACTATGTTCAAAAAACTCCGCAACCACTTCATCCTCATTAATCTCATCACCACCTCCGTCATTTTGCTCGTCGCTTTTTCCGCCGTTTACTTCGTCGCTAAAAACTCCTCCGAACGCAAACCTGCACCAATTGGCACCACCATTGAATTCCTACGCGACGACGGCAGTTCTACTTCTTTCCGCCAAATTATGGAAGAACGCATCCTCGCTGACCGCGAAGCAAACCTCAACTCTCTCCTCGTCACTCTCATCGCCACCGGCGTCGCCGTCGAGCTCATCGTCGCCATCGCTTCCTACTTCTCCGCCGAACAAGCCATCAAGCCCGTCAAAACCGCCTACGAAGCGCAAAAAATCTTCATCGCCAACGCCTCCCACGAAATCAAAACCCCAGTCGCGGCAATCAAAGCAAATCTCGAAGCTGCCGACCTCAGCGAAAAAAACCACTGGATTAAAAACATCGAGCTCGAAGCCGACAAAATCGAAACTTTGAACCTCGCTCTCCTCCGCCTTGCTAAAACCGACACTTTCCAAGAAACTCTCACCGTCGAAGAATTTGATTTAAAACGCGTTAGCCAATCCGTCCTCAACTCTTTCAAATCCCGCCTCGAACAGAAGAAAATAAATATAAAATATAATTGTGTTAATAAAAAAATAAAAACTAACAAACAGGATTACAAGGAAATATTTGAAATATTATTAGATAATGCAATAAAATATTGTAATAAAAAGATAATAATAAATATAGATGGTAAAAAACTAGCAATTTCAAATGATGGTTCGATAATTCCAAAAGATAAAATTAATCATGTTTTTGACAGGTTTTATCAAGTAGATAAAAGCAATCCCGGTTCTGGCTTAGGCCTTTCTATAGCAAATTCATTAGCAAAAAGGAATAATTGGGAAATAAAAGTCTCGTCTGACGAATTGACATCGTTCGAATTACGGTTCAATTAGGTCGGCGAGGCGAATGGTACTTACCGTCGGGCTGTGCGCAGGTTACGACCGAGCAAAAAGGCGCGACACCCGTAACGACGGGCTGGCGCGACCTGTGCCCGACTAAGTACCTTCGCCGTTATAGCCGACCGTGTTATAATGTACGTATGATAAAAGTTTATACCACCCCAACTTGCGTCTATTGCCACGCCTTGCTCGATTGGCTAGACCACCAAAACGTCAAATACGAAGAAGTCGACGCCGTCACATCTCCCGAAGCTATCGACCTTGGCATCTCGTCCGTCCCCACCACGCTCATTCTCGACAATGACGGCAAAGAAATCAACCGCATTGTCGGCTTCGACCGTCCCGCGCTCAAAAAAGCACTCAAAGCACTCGCGGTTTAATTCTTGAATTTTGCCATAAGTCAATTATAATAATTATTGTCCAGTTATACTTCGGTCACTGGTTGGACAAAATCACCGTAGTAGTGGGAAGTTCCGTCATTTTCTTCCTGCTACCAAGAGCCTTTAAAGTTTGGGCTCACATAAATGACTCTACGAATTAAAAATAAATTCAAGGAGTTATCTATGAAAAACAATAAAACCACATCAGAGCGCGTCGAAGTCATGGCACTTTTCGGCTATGAGATGACGCCCTGCCAACCGCTTTCTTTCAAGAAACGCGGCGAATCTGAAGTCGAGGTTACGGAGCTTCTCCGTACTCACATCAAATTCATCGGCAGCACGGCACATCACCTCTTCGACATCATCGCGAACCACCAACGCTATGTGTTGGAGTTTAACTCAACCAGCCTTCAGTGGAATCTTACCGCGATGTAGCTCAAAATGGAAAAGACGCCTTTTATCATCTGGCGTCTTTTTTCTTTAACGAAGAAGAACACTAAAAAAACCGAAACCTGTTTAATGGAAACAGCCTAAGTATCACGGGACCAGCAACGCGACAATATGGTATCGTTCCAAGACCGTTGCGCGAGTCGTATGAATTAGACCCCTCGCGGTTATCGCCCGATACGAACAACTCACCCTCCGGCACAATCACATCCACCTCGCCGCTCGTATGCTCTTTCGGCCCGTCGTCTGCCGCTTTGCGCCATTCCGTATCATAAACAAACCCGTCCGGATGCTCGTCATTATAAATTGTCATTACGCCGTCTTTCACCTGCACTCTCTCCCCGGGGAATGCAATCACGCGCTTAATGAGATATTGATCCTTAATCCCCATCGGCGCTGCGCAGGTCATCTCTCCGCTTGAACTGCCGTTCGCAAAGACAATAATTTGCCCTCGTTCCGGTACGTATTCGTGCCCTAAGAAGTGCGCCCAGCTCACCGTCAAACGGTTCACAATCATCCGGTCGTCGCCGAGCAGGGTGTTTTCCATACTCCCGCCGACTACGTTATATGACCGGAAAATAAACGTGTTTAAAAGAAACGTCCCCAGTGCCACAGCGCCCACAAACAAAACTAAACTCAAAAGGTCTCTCACTAACGGGTGACGTTGTAAAAATGTTGCGTGACTAAATTCTTTATCCATATCTCCTATTATAACACGCGCGCTAGAAAATCTGCTTATTTTTATATTTTAAGTTTTATTTTAAGATTTTTGATATAATATATTATATATGGCATCAGATTACATCTTCATCCGCAAAAGTCGCAACGCCCTCTCTAACATTCTTCATATCGCGATGAACATTCTCCTCGGCGTCGGTTCCGTTTTTGCCACCATCATTTCCGGCTCTTGGATTATTGGTTTCATTCTTGTCCTCTTGTCCAAGTGGCGTATGTTCGCCGTCCGTCCACATTATCTCTGGCTCAACGTTAAAAGCAACCTCGTTGACCTTATCGTCGGTTTCTCGATTGTGTTGCTCGCTTTCTTCGCCGGCACTTCCGTTCTCCCCATTCACTATATCTTGAGCGCCGTCTATATTCTCTGGCTCACCGTCGTCAAGCCAAGAACTACGGAAACGTGGAACCTCATTCAGGCACTCTTTGCCATCTTTATCGGCACTACCGCCGTGACCATTCTTTCTGCCAGCGTTAACTCCGTTCTCATCTCCCTCCTCGAATTTGTCGTCGGCTACGGCGCCGCTCGTCACGTCCTTGCTCAAAACAACAATATGAACGACCGTGGTTATCCCGCTCTTATCTTCGGTGTCTTTTTCGCAGAAATCGCTCTCCTCTGTCACTCGTGGCTCATCGTTTATACTTTTATCGACATCGGTCTCATCATTCCGCAACTCGCCATCATTCTCACCATCTTCGCCTTTATGACCGAACGCGTTTACCGTTCCGTCGAAAGTCGCGACGGCAGGTTCAAGTTCAAGGAAGTCGCCGTCCCCATTATTTTCAGTGTCGTTATTCTCGCCATTATCATCATCGGCTTTTCGCAACCAATATTTAACGTATAACCAAAGGAGGTTATCTTATGTCAAAAGCAGAAGTTATTGAAGCTGCACCAAAAACGGAAACAAAACCTAAATCCGGCAAAGGTCTCGCCATCACCGGCTTTATCTTCGCCCTCGTCGCGCTCCTTATCACCGGCTACAATTCTTATCTCCTTTACAGTATCTACCGCACTCGTACCGCCGGCACGTTCGTCCAAGATTTTGCTAAGGATTCCAACTCCGCCAACTTCACCGAAGGCTCAATCGCCGACGTTGCTTCCAAGGTTGCGCCGTCCGTTGTCTCGATTATCACGGAGACTAAAACTAAGTCCTACAGTTTCTTCTACGGCGAGACCGAATCTACTGGCGCTGCTGCCGGTACCGGTATCATTGTTTCGAGCGACGGTTATGTCCTCACCAATAAGCACGTCATCGAAGGTGCCACTAAGATTTACGTTGTGCTTGACGATGGCACGGTTTATAAAGAAGTTGACCTCGTCGGCACTGACCCGTTCGACGACGTCGCGTTCTTAAAAATTAACAACGTCAACAATCTCTCCGCCGCCACTTTAGGCGATTCCAAGACCATTACTATCGGCGAGCAAGTTATCGCCATCGGCAACGCTCTCGGTCAATATCAAAACACTGTCACTTCCGGCATCATTTCCGGCACCGGTCGCTCCCTTACCGCCACTGACTCCTCTTATCAAAACGCCGAAACTCTTACTGACATGATTCAAACCGACGCCGCTATTAACTCCGGCAACTCCGGTGGACCACTCGTTAACGCCGCCGGCGAAGTTATCGGCATCAACACTGCGGTTTCTTCCGGCAACAACATCGGTTTCGCTATTCCTATTTCTAGCGTCAAAGGTATGTTGAAAACTATTCTCGAAACCGGTGAAGCAAAGGCGGCATATGCTGGCGTTAGCTACCAAACTATCGATGCCACCACCGCCTTTGAAAACGACCTCGCTTCCACTTATGGCGCTTACATTGCTGAGACTCTCAAAGGTTCTCCCGCCGAAAAAGCCGGCCTCAAAAAAGGCGACATCATCCTCGCCATCAACAACATTAAAATCGGCGCCTCCACTTCTCTCGGCACGCTCCTCGGCGAACACTCCGTCGGTGATACCGTCTCCCTCGTCGTTCTCCGCGACGGTCAAACTCTTACCATCGACCTAACTCTCGCCGAATACAAAGAGTAACTGGAACCCAACGACTTTCAAGAGTTTATAACCTTGAGCCCCTGCGCTCGAGGTTATTTTCTCGTGTTGGCACGGGTCAGCTTCAAGAATTAGATATTTGGTTCGGTTTTTAGCTTGTTCGAGCAACCTAAAAATAATCGCTAAACCGCCATCTTCGGCATACAGCGCCAAGTCTGGTTCATAATCTAACGCCTCCCGATCAAGCCACTCCCAATCTCGCGAAACATACGGCAAATTCGCTACCATCACATCAAACTTTCCCAAAACATTCTCCAGTAAATCACTTTCCAAAAATTCAACCTCGGTGCCCAATCTTCCCGCGTTCTTTCGCGCCACTTCAAGTGCCTTGGCAGAAACATCACAAGCAAAAACCGAAGCCTCCGGCAACTTCTGCTTCACCGTCACGGCGATACACCCGCTCCCCGTCCCCACGTCCAAAATCCGCGACTCAACTGGCAAAACCGACGGCGGCACCGCCACTCCTGCGAGATAAGGCACTCCCGCCAGCGATAAAATCAAATCCACCGCCGCTTCCGTTTCAGGGCGGGGAATTAAAACGTCTGGCGTTACCAAAAACTTCAGCCCATAAAAATCGACATAGCCGTCTTGATAGGCTTTAGGCTTTTTGCTCTCTTTCATATTTAGTCAGCTCCCTCACAATATGTTCAATATCCCCATCCATCGCCGCTCCAATATTACTCCTCGAATAATGAATCCTATGGTCGGTAATCCGGTCTTGCGGAAAATTATACGTCCGAATTTTCTCGCTTCGGTCACCCGTACCAATCAGCGACTTCCGCGCTGCACTGGCATTCTTCCGTTCTTCTTCGCGTTGTTTTTCTACTAAACGTGTCCTCAAAATCGTCATTGCTTTCACGCGATTTTGTTGTTGGCTTCGTTCATCTTGCATTGCTACCACAATCCCTGTCGGCAAATGCGTAATCCGCACCGCCGAATCCGTCGTGTTCACGCCTTGACCGCCGTGCCCACCCGAGCGATAAATGTCGATGCGTAAATCTTCTTCGCGGATTTCCACGTCGTGTTCTTCCGCTTCCGGTAGCACTGCCACCGTTACGGTCGAAGTGTGAATCCGTCCTTGGCTTTCCGTCACCGGCACACGCTGCACGCGATGTACGCCGCCCTCAAATTTCATCAAACCATAGGCATTGTCGCCCTTAATCTTAAAAATCACTTCTTTCATTCCACCCGCTTCGTTCTCGTTCTGCGACATCAGCTCCACTTTCAAACCGTTCCGTTCTGCAAATCGCACATACATTCGATATAGCTCCCCCGCGAATAGCGACGCCTCGTCGCCTCCCGCTCCCGCGCGGATTTCCACGATTGCCGGTCGGTCGTCGAGCGGGTCGCGCGGAATCATTTTTTCTTCCATCTCCGCTTTTTCCGTCTCCAACTTCTTCGTCAAATTTTCCACGTCGTCTTTTGCTAATTCGCCTAATTCCGCGTCATTCAAGAGTTCTTTCGCTTCGCTTAAGGCTTTTTCGTCCGCTTCAATTTGCGCTTTCAACTCAAAAATACCCGTAAGTTCCGCCATCCGCTTCGACTTCGCCGCAAATTCAGGGTCGGCAAACGCATCTGGCTTTGCCAAAAATGCCTCGATTCCTCGCTTCTCAGTTTCTAATTTCTCAAAATCATAATCCATACATCTATTATATCACACGAACCTATGGTATAATATCACTCAGCGGATCTTTAGCTCAGCTGGCTAGAGCGTACGATTCACATTCGTAAGGTCGCTGGTTCGAGCCCAGCAAGATCCACCAAGACCTTGATAGAGGTCTATTTTTATTTCACAATCCCGTGGTAGGCGAGGCGGCAACGCAGCTGCACTTTCCATCCACATTCAAGAAAATACTTATTCTTTCGCCACTTCGGGAAGCGCGATTGAAGCGCGTGTCGAATCTGCGCAAAATTTCGCCTCCCCTCCTTAAATTTCGCAAACTGCCGCGCCGCGTCGTCCAGCAAATTCCAGATATAAAAATACTCCAACTCCGCCTTAAACTCCCCATACCTCCCCGCTTTCTCAAACCGCTCGCTTAACAACTCGAGCGCCTTAAAAATGTCCAGCTCGTGCTCGTTCCACTTCGACGAATGTAGCACCGACCCCTCCCGTTGGCGATACATATAAATCGGCTCTTTCACCGACGCGATTTTCTCCGTATATAATATATAAGCAGAAATAATCGCCATATCTTCGTGAATCATCCCCTCGTCATAAAACAACTTATTCTTCAACAAAAACTCTCGCTTCGCCGGCACCTGCACCGGTCCCAGCCCATAGCGCACAAACGTCGGCGCCCAATCCATCAACTTCATCGACCGGTCATCCAACCCCGCCCGCACCGCCGGCAGGACGTCTTTCTTATCGAATCCCGACTCGCTCACCCGTTGCATCGCAATCGTCACCACTTCCGCATCCGGTTCCTGAGAAATCCGCCCAAACAACTTCGCAATCGCCGCCGGCACCACAAAATCGTCCGAATCCACAAACCATACCCACTCACCTCTCGCCTCTCTCAAGCCATAATTCCGCGCCGCCGCCGCGCCTTTCGTCTCACACTTCATCACTCTAATTCCCACTTTCGGATACAACTTTGCCAAATCCTCCGCCAGTTCAAAGCTCCCGTCCGTCGAACCATTATCAACCAGCAAAATCTCGCCAGGGAAGCCCTTACCCTCCGTATTCGTCTCATTGTTCCACCTCAAAAGGCTCTCCACGCACTGACGCAAATACCCTTTCGTGTTATAAACCGGCACCACGACCGAAATTTTCATCTCAGCTTCTTCTTTCATAATAATTATTATAACAAAAAATAGCCTCGCAATGAGGCTATTTCAAAAATTTTATTCGGTTACACCCAATTCAATTCTCTTAAACTGACGAACAGTAATGTTCTCACCAGTTTTCGCAATCGACTCTTTAATATACGCTTCCACCGTCTTCGTATCGTCGAGAATATAAGGTTGATTCATCAAAACCTTGTCAGAAAACGCTTTCTTGGCTTGACCAGCAAGAATCTGCTCTTTCATCTTCTCCGGACCTTTGAAGTTCTCTTCGAGTTCTTTCATCTTCGCCGCTTTAACGTCTTCCGGAATATCAGCTTCCGAAACATAAAGCGGGTTCATCGAAGCCACTTGCATCGCAATTTGGTGCGCCAAGGTCTTGAACTCGTCGGTCTTCGCTACGAACGAAGTCTCACAGTTAAGCTCGACAATCGCCGCAATCCGCCCATCGTGGACATAAGCGTCAACCAAGCCCTCACGGGTCTCACGGTCACCGCGTTTCTCCGCCTTGGTCAAACCTTTTTTGCGCATCGCTTCAAGCGCCTTGTCGAAATCACCGTCGGCTTCCACCAACGCGTTTTTTGCATCGGTCAACCCGACACCCGACAACTCTTTAAGTTTTTTAATTTGGTCAATGGAAATTTTTGTCATAATCCCTCCTTTTAAAATAATTTATTTTTTAGCGGCTTTAATAGCTTCGACAAAATAGTTAAGCACAAGTTGCTCAGCTTTAATCGCATCATCGTTCATCGGAATCACATAGTCAATTCCGGTCGGGTCAACGTTCGTATCACAAATCGCCATCACTGGAATATGCAAAGCTTTCGCTTCTTTCACGGCGTTCTTGTCCTCAATCGCATCCGTCACGATAATCGCGGCTGGCTGCTCGGACATCTCTTTAATCCCACCATAG
>CALEGA010000061.1 GCA_937876715.1 uncultured Candidatus Saccharibacteria bacterium | reverse complement strand
ATCAAATGTCTCAATCGCGCGCCACCCCAGTTCCTGTTCCAACTTGCCTGCATCAATCGCATATCTGAAATCATGCCCCGCGCGATCAGCGACAAATTCAATCTGTGATTCATACCTTTTGCCGTCTGTTCGTGGACGCAATTCATCCAGAATCGAACAAATGGTCTTTACAATCGTAATATTATTGCGTTCATTATGCCCGCCAACATTATATGTTTCGCCCGCGCGTCCCTGATGAAAAATTAAATCAATTGCCCGACAATGGTCCATCACATACAGCCAATCCCGCACGTTCAGGCCCTGGCCATACACCGGCAGGGGCTTATCGTTCAGGCAGTTGGCAATCATCAGAGGGATCAGTTTTTCCGGGAAATGATAAGGGCCGTAGTTGTTGGAACAGCGGGAGATGGTGGCTGGGAATTTATAGGTGCGACAATAGGCAAGAACGAGAAGGTCGGCGCCGGCTTTGCTGGCAGAGTAAGGTGAAGAGGCGTGAATTGGCGTAGTTTCGGTAAAGAAAAGGTCGGGACGGTCGAGCGGCAAGTCGCCGTAAACTTCGTCAGTAGAAACTTGGTGGTAGCGCGGGATGTTAAGCTCGCGACAAACTTCCATCAAAGTTTGCGTGCCTTTGATATTGGTGTCGACGAAAATTTCTGGGCCAGCGATAGAACGGTCAACGTGAGATTCGGCGGCGAAGTTAACGACGATGTCGGGTTTTACTTCCGTGAAGAGTTTTTTGATTCCCTCTTTGTCACAGATATTAAGTTTTTCAAAACGGAAGTTTGGGTTTTCTAAAGCTTGTTTGAGCGTAGAAAGATTGCCGGCGTAAGTTAGACAATCGACGCAGACGATTTTATAGTCGGGATATTTGTTTAACATGTAATAAACAAAGTTGCTGCCGATGAAACCGGCGCCACCAGTGACGACAATAGTTTTTCCCATTTAGTTTTCTCCTTTGAAAGTTATGTTAGATTCTTTAAGAGTCGGGTGTTTAGTGTCTTTTTCACTTAAAATGTAATCCGTGTCGAGCCGAGGCCAATTAATAGCGATGTCGGGGTCGTTATAGATGAGACCGCCTTCGTCTTCGGGATGATAAAATTCATCACATTTGTAGGCAAACTCGGCAGAGTCGGAAACAACGAGAAAGCCGTGCGCGAAGCCGCGCGGAATTAGAAGTTGTTTTTTGTTTTCTTCGGAAAGGAGGACGCCGACATATTTACCGTAAGTTTCGGAGCCATCGCGGAGGTCAACAGCGACGTCGTAAACTTCGCCTTTTAAGACGCGGACGAGTTTAGCTTGAGGATGAGTTTTTTGAAAGTGGAGACCGCGAAGAACACCCTTTTTAGATGAGCTTTGGTTGTCTTGAACAAAAGTGTAGTTTAAGCCGGCGTTCTTAAAATCTTGGTCGGAGAAAGTTTCCATAAAGTAGCCGCGGTCGTCGCCGAAAACTTTAGGAGTGATGACATAAACGTCTTTGATTGGAGTTTTTTCGAAAGTCAACATTAGTCTTTAAGCTTCCCCTCCGCAACATTTTTGAGGTGTTGACCGTAGCTGGATTTGCCATATTTAGTGGCAGACTCTAAGAGTTGATCTTTAGAAATCCAGCCGTTCTTGTAGGCGATTTCCTCGGGAGCGGAAATTTCGACGCCTTGGCGTTTTTGAATGACGCGGACGAAATCAGAGGCATCGGCGAGAGAGTCCATCGTGCCGGTGTCGAGCCACGCGAAGCCGCGACCGAGGAGTTGGACGTCAAGCTTAGCGTCGTTCAAGTAAAATTCGTTTAAGGTGGTGATTTCTAGTTCGCCACGGTCGGATGGTTGAACTTCTTTGGCGCGCGCAGAGACGCCGGCGGGATAAAAGTAAAGACCGGTGACGGCGTAGTTGGATTTTGGCACCTTTGGTTTTTCCTCAATCGAGATAGCGTGCCAATCATTGTCAAATTCGACGACGCCGAAACGTTCGGGGTCATCGACATAGTAACCGAAGACGGTGGCGCGACCTTGTTCTTCGGCGTTTTTAACGGAATTTTTAAGTGATTTGACGAAACCGTCGCCATAGAAAATGTTGTCGCCGAGAACCATAGCACAGGCATCGTCACCGATAAACTCTTCGCCAAGGATAAATGCTTGAGCGAGACCATCGGGAGAGGGTTGGACTTTGTAGCTAAGCTTGAGCCCAAATTGTGAACCGTCGCCGAGGAGACGCTCGAAGTTTGGCAAATCCAACGGGGTGGAGATGATCAAGATGTCGCGGATACCTGCGAGCATTAACGTTGAGAGTGGGTAATAAATCATCGGTTTGTCATAAACCGGAAGCATTTGCTTCGAAGTGGCTAGTGTGAGGGGGTAAAGACGGGTGCCAGAACCGCCAGCTAAAATAATTCCTTTCATAAAACTCCTTTGAGTATATTATACCATAAATTATCTATTTGCGATACGGGTGAGTTCGCGAGATTGGGCGGCAAGAACGGAGTCTGAAAGTGTATAGTTTTTGGCGACTTCGGTTTGGATTTGTTCGATTTCTTTGAGTAACTCACTGGATTTTTTGGAGCTTGCCGTGACGGAGTTTTGGTGGATGCGGAAAAAGTTGAGAGCAGGGCGAGAATAAGCGATTTTGCCGTGCTGGAGAACTTGTAGATAGAAGTGCCAATCGCCGCACTGAGTGAAGCTTTTGGCGGATTCAAGATATTTGTCGTAGAGGATATTTTTGTCGAGGCGGAAGACGCAAGCGGAGACGTTGGGGATGTTACAGTTGATGGCGAAGTAGTTTTTAATTTCTGATTCCCCGTTCTCTACGAAGTCGATTTGCCAGTGACCAGTTTTTTGTTTGTCAACGGAGTGGTTTTGGAAGTCATAGGTCAACACTTTGCCTTGTTCGTTGATGGCGACAGAATTGGCGTAAGATAAGACGACTTTTTTATCGTCAAATTTTTGCATAACGGCAGCGAGAAAATTAGAGTCGGAAAGGTCATCGGCTTCGGCAAGCCAGAGAAAGTCGCCAGTGGCGTGTTTGAAACCTTTTTGCCATTGGACGATAGATTTGCCGGAGTTTTTGGTGTTTTTGAGAAACTTTAGTTTAAGGTCGGGATTTTTAGTGCGGGCTTTGATGAGAAGTTCGTTTTCGATAAAATCAGCGGAGCCATCAGTAGAAGCATCGTCGAGAATGATTAACTCGTAAATCGGGTAGGTCTGATTGAGAATTGATTTAAGACGAGCGTCGAGAAAGTTTTTGTAGTTATAGTTCGGGATAATGACGGTGACTTTTTTAGGTGCTTTAGGAATATCGAGAGGCGGTTCAAGGTGACGGAGGTTGGCCGAAAAAGGTTTGGAAAGAAAAGAGTAGATGGCGGGGAGAGTTTTGTTGTTGCCGAGGGATTGCTTAATTTTACTTAGAGATGGCATCGTAAGCTTCCTCGACTTGTTTTAGGAATTTTTCGCCATAGTAGTTTTCTAGGCAGTATTTTTTAGCGGCCTTAGCGATTTTTTGGGATTCTTCACTGTGGTCATAAAGGTATTCAAGCTTGTCGAACCATTCGTTCGGCTTGGCAAGGAAGCCTGTTTTGCCGTCCTTGATAGCGTTTTTGAAGGTAAAGGTTGGCGAAGCGATGGTTGGAGTTTCTACGATTGCTGCTTCGAAGAACTTGAGTTCGGATTTGCAGTTGGTAAAATCATTATCAACAAGCGGAGCGATATTGACATCGACTTCTGACATAAGACGTTGGAGTTTGCGGAAATCTACCATGGGCACAAATTTAATCCTACCGGCGTCAACTAATTTTTCAGTTTCGTCGGAAAATCTCATAAAACCAACGACGTGCACAACAGAATCGGAATGCTTATTCAGGAATTTGACCAACTCTGGTTCGGCGACTTGAAAATCTTTAGCGTGAGTGGGCGAGCCCGAAAAATAGCCAATTGTGAATGGGCGTGATTTCTGTTGGTTTTTGCGTCCGACGTAAGCGAGCGAAGCATTGACTTGCTCGTCGTTAAGCGAATTGCAAATGACTACGCAAGGTTTGTTGTGCGAAGCTTGGAGCTTGCCAACTAAAAATTCATTAGTAGTAATGAAGAAATCCATTTGTTTCGCCATAGCTTGAACACTGGCAAAATATGCCATCCAGTAGCTTTGATTAACTTTTTCACCAATGGTGTCAAGCATCATATCAAGATATTTCATATCAAAGACGAGGTCGTCAATGTCGAGACCGGCTTTGATGTTATTTTTGTGTGCTAGTTCGGTTAATTTAGCAATTAATTTTTCTTGACCAGATTGACGACCAAAAACCAGCACGCTGCTTTTTGGCAATAAGTTTTCGACGGTTTCAACTTCATCTTTAAAGAAATAGACAGCCTGCCATTTTTGACTATTTTTAGTGGCAGTAAAAGTGTTATAGCAGCGGTAACGGAATGTGGAGCTATCAGGTTTTTCAACAAAGTAGAGAGCAAGCTTTTTGCCGTCTTTGATGGCTTGTTCGGCAATTTTTTTGCGCAACTCGTGCTTGACGACCCACGGCTCAAGAAAATGATTGTTTTTTAGCTCGTTAACTTTGGTGTCGTTGACCGTTTTTTTTTGCAATAAACTTTTTCTGACCTCTGGATTTTTGATCAAACGATAAACTGAGCGCGGAGCGCGAGCTATTTTACCGGCTTTACTGTCAGGGTCTGATATGACGTTTTTATAAAGCTTGCTATTTTTGAATTTTTTAGCAGTGAAAGCGCGAAAAGACAATTCTGTCTCGGAAAGTATTTTTTCGCGTTCAAGGGAGGCGCTAAGCTCATCTTCTAACGCTTTTATATAGTCATCTTTTTCTGCCATATCTTTGTATTATATCATACAAAGCATAGTATGGCTATTTTGACTCATGATATTCTTTTTCCGTGTTGACGTTCCAGACGTTGGATTTGTCGGTCGAGCCACTCAGAATGTCTTTGACGGCTTCGAATGAAGTGCACATAGAATGATCGAGGTTATTGTAGCGGTGCTGACCGTTGCGACCGACGCAGAAAAGATTAGGAATAGAGTCGAGATATTCGCGGAGGTCGTCGATGTGTTCGTAAGTGTCAAAGTAGGCAGGGTAGGCTTTTTTGACGCGTTCGACGTGATAGTCGAGAACTTCGTCTTCGCTGTCGATGATATTGATTTTTGCCATTTCTTTAATGCCGAGCTTAGCGAAGTCGTCATCGGTCATTGACCAGAGCTCGTCACCCTCGTTGCAGAAATACTCGAGACCAACCCACGCAGTATGCTCGACGTCCTTGACGAGGTAGGGCGACCAGTTGTTGTAGATTTGGAAGCGGCCCATTTTGACGGATTTATCGTGAACATAAACCCAGTTATCGGGAACGATATTGCCGAGAGTTTTGATGTTGGTTTCGTTTTTGAGAGCAAGTTTTTTAGTCAGAATACCGACGGTCATATAGTCACGATATGGGAGACCGGAAGCAATGTCGAGATATTTTTTCGGGACATCATTCATAGCCTCGACAAGGTCTTTGATTGGCATAGAAGAAATGACGTAGTCGCCTTTGAGCTCAACTTTTTTGCCATCTTTTTCATAAACGACACCAGTGAAGTTGTTCTTTTTGTCTTTTTTGACGCCGACGACTTTTGCTTGCATAATGATTTCGCCGCCCTTTTTCTTGATTTCTTTGGCGGTAATTTCCCAAAGTTGCCCTGGACCGAGTTTTGGATAAGCAAACTCTTCGATGAGCGAGGTTTCTACCTTACGATTCTTTTTGTGGAAGACTTTGCCGAAGATGTCTTTTAAGATGGCGGAGATGGAGAGACCTTTGACGCGTTGAGCTCCCCATTCGGGGGAGATGTCGCGCGGGTGGCGACCCCAAAGATTTTCGGTGTAGTTCTCAAAGAACATGGAGTAGAGTTTTTTGCCGAAACGGTTGATATAGAAATCTTCGAGAGATTTTTCAGGGCGTTTATGGACGGCGGATTTGAGGTAGCTACAGCCAACGACGAAAGTAGTGCCGAGTCCCATATTTTTTAAAGTGGAGGCTTTGAGTGAGACGGGATAGTCAAAGAATTTTTGATTGAAGAAAATGCGAGAGAGACGGTTGCGGCGGAGCATAACTTTGTCGGTTTTTTCTGGGTCAGGACCGCCCTTTTTAATGTTGGATTTGCGGTGGAGTTTTTTATCGTCATAAGGCAACGCGCCTTGGGTGGGGAGCATTTTTTCCCACCATTCGTTAACTTCAGGAACTTTAGAGAAGAAGCGGTGACCGCCCATATCCATACGATTCCCTTTGTAATTGACGGTGCGAGAGATGCCGCCGAAGACCTTGGATTCTTCAAGAATGACGACGTCGTAATCTTTGGATTTATCTAGTAATTCATAGCCCGCCGTGAGACCAGCCGGACCACCACCAATGATGATAACCTTTTTCTTTTTAGACATAAATATTACTCCACTTTAACTTAGGATTTATTATAACACAGTGTGTTATAATTTTGGTATGAAAAAGAGGTTTTTAGGTTTTTTAAAGAAGAATTATATATATATAATTATGATTTTGCTCATAGCGGCGAGGCTTTGGCTTGGCAAGGCGATGGGGGGATGGTTCGGTACAAGTGAGACATATGATGATGTGGCAATGTTAAGAGGGTTAGACCCTAGCCGGTTTACAAACCCGACGAACTTGACGCTAATTAAAGATTTGAGCTTTTCATTGTTCTTAGGCTTTTCAGCGGTAACTGGATTGCCATACACGATAGTTCTGTCAGCTTTCTGGGCAGTGACAGCATATGTGGTTTGGTTGCTAGTTGGCAAAGTAACGAAGAATAAGTGGGTGCGATTATTCGCGTTTGCATACGTTCTGTTCTTGCCGATTGCATTTACGTCCTGGGGAGGATTAAGGATTTATCGGAATGCGATTATTGCGCCAGCGATCATCTTGACATTCAGCTTGTTGCTACTCGGATTAATAAATATCGTGCGCGAAGAGAAGTATAAAAAAACGATTTGGACAGCAATTATTACAGGATTAGTATTTGCGTTTTCTTATTATCTAAAAGAGGATGGGATTTGGATGATGGCGTGTCTTGCCGTATTGTTGATTGTGGAGTTTGTCATAGTATTTTATAAAGCACGGAAGAAGCGAAGTGAGTGGGGTTGGAAGAAGATAGCAACTTGGGGAATTGTCTGCCTGATTCCCTTTTTCGTTTGGTTTACGTGGACGAATGTTTACAAGGGTATAAACCACGCGTTCTTTGGGGTTTACGAGACGAATACGCGAACGAGGGGAGAACTTGGCAAATTCGTGGAGAAGATTTATGAAATCGATTCGCCTAATCGGACAATGCGCGTTTGGGCGCCGCTCGACGCCATAGAAAAAGCCTTTGAAGTTTCACCGACGCTCGGTGCGCATCCAGAACTCTTAGAAGAAATTAAGACGACAGGATTCCAGCCTGGCGGTTTGGAAAAAAATCCGATTGGGCGAGATTTTTTGACTTGGATTATGCGTTCTGAACTTTTAGACGCAGGTTTATGGACGAGCGAGCTCGATGTAAGCAATATGTTTAAACAGGTAAATACTGAGCTCGATGAAGCATTCAAGAATGGCACCTTAAAGAAAGCGGAAGGTAAAATTCAACTGCTTGCTTCGACAGGCGGATATACTTGGGAAGAAATTAAAAGTAGTGATATTCTTGAGCAGGTGGGGATGACATTGGAAGATTCAATTTGGTTCACTCGCTACGAGATTGGTTTTGGCGAGACGGAGGTAGAATATGGGACTAAGCGCGGCAAAACGGACTATACTTTGATTAATCGTGTTTTACATATGACGGATGACGTAAATATGGTTGAAAAATCTGGTAGGCAAACTGCGAAGACCGTCGTGAAAGTGACGATGTGGTTTTATAGGATTGTGAATGTGCTTTTGGTCGTAGTGATGCTTGGAACCTATGTTTATTATGTAGTGATGATGATTAAAAATCGTAAGAAATTAAAGAAATATGTAAGAGAAAATCGCGTGGCATTAGCTTGTGCAACTGTTAGCTTGGCGTTTCTCGGCGTAACGCTAGTTTATAGTTTTGCGACGGCGTGGTTCTTTATTAACCCTGCTGGACATCCGGCTGGAATAACTTTCGTGTTTTATAATGTTGGTGTACCTGGGTTGTTTACAATGGCGTTATTACCAGCAATCGTTGGCGCAACGTTGACGATAAAAGCACGTAAGAAAGGAGCGAAGCATGAATCAACTGCAAAAAGAAATTCTTAAAGTTTATAAAGAAGTTAAGCGGATATGCGATAAAAATAAGATTCGTTATTATGCCGTGGCGGGGACGGCGCTCGGTGCGGGGCGGCATAAAGGCTTTATTCCCTGGGATGATGATATGGACCTTGGGATTCCGATCGATGATTTTGAGCGATTTAAAGAAGCTTGTAAAAAAGACCTAAAGGAGCCGTTTGCTTTTCACGAGTTGAATTGGATGGGCGGAAAAGTGCATAACAAAAATACGACTTTTATTGAAGCGCCGTGCCTACTTGATAAGAACAAACATTATGGCGTTTATGTAGATATTTTTCCCTTAGTCGGTGCGCCTAGCGACGAGGAGGAACGCAAGGCGTTTCTTCTTGAGGTGAGAAAGTATTTTATAAAAGCTTTCACTTTTGACCGCTATCCAGAAGCGTCGAAGCTTAGCGAGAAAGAGTTGTTAGCGTGGGAAAAGAAACTTTGTCGTGCAAATAAATATGCGTCTGCGGAACGAGTGGCAGAGTTTGCGATAGCGCATAAATTTACGATGCGCGCCGCGGGATTGAAGAACCCGCGTGTGGTAAAGTTTGAAGATACGGTTATTCCGATTTCCAGTATGGTTCATGAAGATTTGAACGAGAGGTATGGGGATTATATGAAGCTCCCGCCGAAATCGCAAAGGATGACACACGGAGCAGCTGCTATTATAAATTTCGAAGCGCCGTATGCGAAGTATGCGAAAAAGTTGGAGAAAATTGACCCAGAAATTTTAAAGTTGTTGAGGGCGGAACAAAGGATGGAGGGAGAATTTTTCGACGCAGCACATACGATGTCGGTAGAGTATGAAACGTTGTCGAATGAGTATAAAGTTGCATTGCAAGAGCTGGAACGATTGAAAACGAAACGAATTTGCCCTAGTTGGTTGCGGAGAAAGAAGTGAACAAGCCTGACGTTATCGTTGTTGGTGCGGGGATTTTTGGTTTAACAATTGCGGAGAGGACAACGACGAAGCTTAATAAGAAAGTCCTTTTAGTTGAGAAACGGGAGCAGATTGGCGGAAATGCGTATTCCGAGTTCGACAAGGAGACTGGTGTTGAGGTGCATAAATACGGAGCGCATTTGTTTCATACGTCGCGAGAAAATGTTTGGGAATATGTGAAATCTTTTGCGGACTTTACCGATTATCAACATCGCGTTTACACGGTTCATAATGGCGAAGTGTTTCCTTTACCAATAAATCTTGGAACTATAAATCAGTTTTTCCGTGCGAACTATTCTCCGGATGAAGCGAGGGAGAAAATTGCAAAACAGGCAAGTAAGGCGCCGAAAAATCCGATAAATTTGAAAGACCGAGGCGTCTCGTTAATTGGCGAACCATTATTTGAAGCGTTTATTATGGGCTATACCGCCAAGCAATGGCAAACTCCCGTCGAGCAATTGCCGCCGGATATAATTGAGCGTTTGCCGGTACGGTACAATTATAATAACAGATATTTCAAGGATAAGTACGAGGGTTTGCCTAGGAACGGTTATGCCGAGTTGTTTGCTAATATGATAAAAGCTTGTGGAGATAATCTTAAACTTGTACTCAATACGGATTATTTAGAGAGCACGGAATTACAGAAAATGACCGCGAGTGGCGTTTTAACCGTTTTTACTGGACCGATTGACAGATATTATGATTATTGTTTTGGCGAATTGGCTTGGAGGAGCATTAAATTCGGGATCGAGAGGTTGCCCGTGTCGGATTTTCAAGGTTGTCCGGTAATGAACTATGCAGATGCCGATGTCCCATTTACGCGAATTATCGAGTTTAAGCATTTTCACCCTGAATGGGAGCTGAAAGATAAGGCGCAAACTATTATTGCTAGAGAATATAGCAAAACGTGGCATCTTGGAGATGAGCCATATTACCCAGTGCGAAAACGAGAGGACTTAGAAATACTTAAGAAGTATCAGAAGTTGTCTGGCGAGGAAAATAATGTAATTTTTGGTGGACGATTGGGCGAATATGCTTATTATGATATGGACGCAACTTTCGGAAAGGCCCTGGAGGTTTTTGAAAAATTAGTATTGCCGAGATTTTAAAGAATAAACTTTGGTGCCGTCTTCGATAGGTTCTTCCCATTCTAGGTTGTAATTATTAGCATTTAAAAATGTACGAATTTTTTCATCTTCGTGCTTGGCTTGAACAACAATAATTTTGGGCAATTCGTCAGCGAGTTCACGGAAATATTCTTCAAGGATAGGTGAGCTAACTTCGCCAATGGGGGATTGGTAGGAGTATTTGGTGGCGGGAGGTCTGTTGCAACGAAGATAAATTGAGTTTCGATTACCGTAAACTGAAATTTTATCCGTTGGAGAAGTTAACCTTTCGATAATTTCACATGGCTTAGTGAGCGATTCCGCTACCGGCTCGCCAATTTGACGATGGTCGAAGCTATCGATTGCGTTTTTAAGAATGCTTGTCCATGGAGTGTAAAATTCAAAAATTATGATTATAAAGAATGCTGCGGCGACATAGCCTTTTTTATCAACTGAGCGAAGCGACTCACCAAAATACGCTAACGGAAATACGATGAGCGGAGTCAAAATCATACCATAATGTGGGTAAATTCTGCCCGACATAGCGGCGGTAGCAATTGAAGCCAATATCGTCAAAAGATAGAGGCAGATTAAATTATCTTTTTGCTTAGCAAGAAGCGCTAAGCAGGTTATGAGCGACAATGCTACTGTCGGCAAAGAGATGAAGTAAAGAGCGGATGATGCCATTGAAGCAATGCCGCCTTTAGAAGCCGTGTAGGTAGAGTTGAATATGAAGTAAATGTTGATGAAATCACTTATTGCCCCGTTTGCGGTGAGCCAAATCATAATTGGGAGAGTTACAGTAAGGACGCCTAGTAAAAATTCGGCAATAAATTTAAGGAGGTCGCCGTAAGTTTTATGTTTGATTTGCTGAAATAGTATGGCTAGGCAGAAGACGGCCCAGACGGCAACCATATTAATTCGAAGCATAGCGACACAAGCAAAACTAAGACCGGCGAGAAAAACTTTAAACGGTGTCGTTTGATGATTAAGGAAATAATCGACGAATATATAGATTGCAGTCGCAATAAATGGCATAGCGTATTCTTCAGTTAAATTGCCTCGATCGGTCTGATTAATAGTGATATATAGGCTCATCGCAACTAGGGATAAAACGACCGATAGCAAGCGGCTGCGACATTTTAGGCGACTAATCTTGTAAAGAATGATGAACGTGGTGAAGATGGCGAGACATTCAAAGATGATTATGCCGCTAGTTTGGTTGATGGCGACGCCGAGATAGTTGATAACGAAAAGGAACGGACCTTTGTGGTCAAAAGTATCACGATATGGCGTAAGTCCTGCCTTCATTTGAGTACCGATAGTCAAAAATACGCTTGAATCAGTGACGGGTTCGCCGCGATTCCACGGATGGGATGGGCTAGAAGTCGAAATTACGAGAGTTGCAATGCCGAAAACAGCTAGAATACTGAGCGTCGCAAGTTTATGAAGTCGGATTTGTTTAGTAAGTTTGGGGTCAGTTTTCTGCATATCTTTTCTAAAATGGAAGAATGATACGAATGCTTTGCGGCCGATATCTAATATCTTCTTCAGATTTATGGAGTTGGCGCCAGCTGTACGCGGCTTAAAAGAAATTTCTTTAAAAATGGTTTTTTCAAAACGCGCAAAGTAAGACGTAAGAATGATGTTAGGGATAGCGTAGTCCGAAGATAGTTTATTAAGGTATTTTGCAATTGTTGTGGTTTTTACAAGGCGAAAGGGGGCATTGGCGTCAGGAACGCGAACGTCGAAGAATAGTTTAACCATTAAGCAAACTACTTTTTCGACGAAAGTACGAATTTTACCATCGCCTCGTGTTTTACGATTGCCGATGACGCAATCGTAATTATTACGAAGTTGCCAAAAAGCTTCAAATTCTGTTGGGTCGGTTTGCCCGTCAGAGTCGGTTTGGAATATATAGTCGGCGCTATTTTTGATTGCGTATTGATATAGTGCAATTACTTTTGGGCCGTGTTGTTTGGCTGTATCAGAAATAATCTCCAACTGCGAATACGCTTTCTTAAGCTTCTGAAGGATTTTGTGCGTATCGTCCGTACTGCCACTATCCGCAACGACAAGCTTTGATTGTTTTGATTTTCCGTTCAGAATAGAATACCACGACTTAATGGTATTTTCGATATTGCCGGACTCATTATATGCCGGCATAACAACATATAATATTTCTTCCCTTTTCATTCCCCTTATTGTAGCTTAAAGTCAGAATCAGTTCAAGGTAGAATATGCGCCGGACTTTTTGGAGTAGAAAATAGTACCACCTTCATAGGTTTGTTTTTGGATGCCATCTGCGCCCGTTATAATATCGCTCTGCGGGAAGCCGAGAGGACCAAACTCCCATTTTTGTTTGACCCAAACTTCGCGAGTTGGCCCCATAGAGATAAAGTAGCCGTGTGCTTTATTGCCAACGATAAAACCGTGTTCGAACTCTTGCCATTCAATGCCGGAGTTCTTGTTGCTCATAAGGTTGGTGATAGACTTGCCAAGACCGCTGTCATAGAAGCCAAGTTCTGCCCATTTGTCGAAAATGCCTTTGTTGACGTATGAGTAGCCATTTTTATCATTGCCAGCGATAACCATATCGTGTTCATAGAGTTGATAGGTAATGCCTTGCTCATTGGTTATAATATCGCTCTGCGGGAAGCCGAGAGGACCAAACTCCCATTTTTGTTTGA
>CALEGA010000060.1 GCA_937876715.1 uncultured Candidatus Saccharibacteria bacterium | reverse complement strand
GGATTTGGCGGAGCTGCCGGAGAGATGCCGGAGTATCTCGTGATGCTGAGATTGTGGAAAGATGGAACACAGGCGAGCGGGCAAGGGGAAGCGTTGCCGACGTTTACGGAGATTTCTAAATATCTAATTGATTATTTAAAGATTAAACCGGGAGCGTAAGTTAATGAGCCGTGTGGACGTTTTGAGCGGAAAGGAGTAAAATAGAAGAATATGTGGAAGACAGAACTCAACAATGAGATGTTTTATGGCTTGATTTTGGCTCTCGGTGCGTTTTTATTGTCGATGTTTTTGACGCCGGTTTATACATATTTTGCTTATAAATATAAGTTTTGGAAAAAGCAGAAAAAGACGACGGCGGACGGAACGGCGCTGCCGATTATGACGAAGCTGCACGCACACAAGTTTAAGCGACATTTTCCGACGATGGCGGGGATTATCGGCGTGGTCGTGGTGAGTGCCGTGACGCTGATTTGCAACCTTGACCGTGGGCAGACGTGGCTGCCGCTGGCGGGGTTTTTGGGTGGTGCGTTTGTCGGGTTTATTGATGATTTGATTAACGTGTTTGGAAGCGGGGAAGGAGCGGCGGGATTACGCGCCGGTTCGAAGTTGCTACTGATTTCTATCGTGGGCGTGGCGCTTGGGTGGTTCTTTGCGACGAAGCTCGGGTGGACCGCGGTGATGGTGCCGTTTGTGGGGAGTTTTGATATTGGCGTGGTGGGGATGATATTCTTGTTCACGTTTGCGGTGGTGGCGACGGGGAATGCGACGAACATTTCCGACGGGCTGGACGGGCTTGCCGGGGGGTTGATGATGATTGCGTATGGTGCGTATGGGATTATTGCGCTGTTCCAAGGGCAGTGGATGTTGTTTGCGTTTTGTATGACGGTCGTGGGGTGGCTTCTCAGTTATATTTGGTTCAACGTGCCGCCGGCGCGGTTTATGATGGGCGACACGGGGTCGTTTGCGCTTGGTGCTGGGCTGGGCGTGGTGGCGATGATGACGAATGCGTTTTTACTGTTACCGGTGATTGGGTTGATGTTGGTGGTGGAGGCGGGTTCGTCGCTGTTGCAGATGAGTTCGAAGAAGTTTTTCCATCGGAAGATATTTATTTCTGCGCCGATTCATCATCATTTTGAGGCGAAAGGGTGGGGGGAAGCGAAGATAGTTATGCGCTTCTGGGTAATAGCGGGAATAGCAGCAGTGCTGGGCTTGTTTATTGCATCTGCTTGTGGGATTGCATAATTCGGGATATTTCTGCGTCAGCAGATGCGTTACTCACTCGACGTACCATTGAGTACGTCTCGTTCCGTTACTCCTGCTTCCTTGAACTATCTCCGAATTATGCAATCCTTAATTTCTTTAATATGGTATAATTATAAGCATAATGCGGAAACATCGTGGCGATAGGATAATTGTTTTTACAACACTTGTTTTGCTCCTTGCGGGGTTGATTATTATTTATGCGATTGGACCGATGCGGGCGAACTTTTTGAATGTGGCGTATGGGGGAAATATTTCTGAAAATCATTTTTTTGTCCGGCAGCTGATTAATGTGGTGCTATCGATTGCGGCGTTTATTGTGGCGTTTAAAGTGCCGTATGAGAAAGTGCGGAAATATGGGAAGTGGGTGCTGATTCTTGGACTGGTGCTGTCGCTGGCGCTGGTGGTGCTCGCGAAAGCAGGGTCTTCGCTCGCGAAGTGTGAGCTGGGCGCGTGCCGGTGGATTAACATTGGGAGTTTTGGTAGTTTGCAGCCGGCGGAGTTTTTGAAACTCGGGCTGGTGTTATATTTGTCGCAGCTCGCGGCGACGCGGAAAGCGGAGGGGAAGCTCAATTCAAGCGATTTTTGGTTGCCGGCGGGATTATATAGTTTGTTGTCGCTGTTTTTTGTGATTGTGGTGCAGAAAGATTTGGGGACGGGCGCGGTGTTGATTGCGATTATCCTCGCGACGATTTTTGCGAGCGGGGTGGAGTTGAAGAAGTTTTTGATTGTACTCGCGGGGATTTTGGCGGCGGGGGTGCTGGTGATTGTGACGAGTCCGCACCGTGTGGAGCGGGTGAAAACGTTTTTTAACGGGGACGGAGCGGACACATATCATATTGAGAATGCGATGATTGCGATTGGCACGGGTGGGCTGACGGGGGTCGGAGTAGGGAACAGTGTGCAGGCGACGGGGTATTTGCCGGAGAGTATTAACGACTCGGTGTTTGCGGTGATGGGGGAGACGTTTGGGTTTGTCGGGCTGTCGATGGTGGTCGGGGTGTTTGTGGTGATGCTGACGCGAGTGATGCGGGTGGCAGAACTTGGCGCGGACGAGGAAAAGCGGTTGGTTGCGGTCGGGGTGTTTGCGTGGGTGGCGATGCAGATGGCGGTGAACATTATGGCGATGACGGGGTTGATACCGTTGACGGGGATTACGTTGCCGCTGTTGTCATATGGCGGGACGAGTATGATGTTTGTGACGATTGCGCTCGGGATTGTAACGCAACTTTCGTGCTATACTAAGAGGGAAAAAGAGTTAAAACAGGCGAAGTTTTCTAATTCGCATTTGAAGAAAGGGAGGCTCAATGAAAGTGCTCGTAGTCGGAGGGGGTAGCGGCGGTCATATCACGCCGGCGATTGCGGTCGTGCGGGAGATTTTGGCGATTAATCCGCGAGCGAGGATGGAGTTTTGGACCGACCGAAAGTATTATAAAAATGTGTTGAAGCTGACGGTACTGGGGAAGAACGGCGGGGATCTGAATATGAAAGTGCGGAAAGTGATGTCGGGGAAGTTTAGGCGGTATGCGGGGTGGAAATTGGCGGATTATTTTAAGCTGTGGCGAGTGACTTTGAAAGATTTGGTGTTTAAGAACATTTTGGGGTTTTTTGGGTTTTGCGCGGGGGTGGTACAGAGCTTTTTTAGGCTATTACCGAAGTCGTCGCGTCCGGATGTGATTTTTCTGAAAGGTGGGTTCGTCGGGCTGCCGGTGGGAATTGCGGCGAGGGCGTTTAAGATTCCGTATGTGATTCACGAGAGCGATGCGACGCCTGGGCTGGCGAACCGGCTGTTGATGAAAAGGGCGGTCGTGGTGGCGATGGGTGCGAAGTTCGACAGCGTGCGCGAGGTGGTTGAAGTTGATGAAAATGGGGAAGAAGTGCGGCGAGAAGAGCCGATCCCTGGCAGGGAAAAGTGGGTGTGGACGGGGACGCCGATTGGGGAGGAGTTTAGGAAAGTGTCTCCGTCGAGGCAGGAAAGTTTGAGAAAAGCGTTCGGTTTTTGTTCTAGTTCTAGGTCTTTGGTGGTGATTACGGGCGGGAGTCAGGGTGCGGAGCATTTGAACAAGGCGGTGAGCGAGATTTTGCCGGAGCTTTTGAAGCACGTAGATGTGGGGTTAGTGGCGGGGAGGAAACATTATGAGGAGATGACGGAGCTGAAGAAGTATGAGGTTTGGGAGGACGCGAAGCTGAAGAGCGGGTTTAGGATGTGGGAGTTTAACTCGAATATGGCGGAGTTGCTCGGCGCGGCGGACGTGGTGGTTTCTAGGGCGGGAGCGACGACGATTGCGGAGTTGGCAGCGCTTTCTAAAGCGGTGATTTTAGTGCCGTTTGCGGAGCTGGCGGGCGGGCATCAGACGAAGAATGCGGAACGTTTGGCGGAACTTGGCGCGGCGAAGGTGGTGGATGATGAAAAGATGTTGGCGAGACCGAAGATTTTGTTGGACGAGATTTTGGAATTAGCGCGGCGACCTGCGGAGCGAGCGAACTTGGCTTCGGCTTTGCACGAGGAAGCGAAATTGGATGCGGCGAAAAAATTGGCGGAGATTGTGATAAATGCAAGCAGGTAAGACGATTGCGGCGAAAAGGGAACGAGTGACTTCGGACTCGGAGAGGGAACGAGCGCGGAGGACGATTCGGAAGCGGAAAGTTTTGTCGATTTTTGCCGTGGTGTGTCTTGGCGCGGCGATGATTTATCTTGGGGTGCGCGCGTTTACGGAGTGGATTAAGTGGATGTCGAAGAAAGAGGAGGTGGTTGTGGTTGAGGTGGAGCCGAGCGTAGAGGTGATTGACGATGAGACGGGACGGAGGGCGGATTTGAAAGGGGTGAGTTCGAGAACCAAGGAGCTGATTTATAATCTTGAGGAGGAGTTTACGCTGAAAGAGATGAAGATTACGCGGGCGCATATTCCGACAGGGAAGATGAGGGAGATTGATTTGGAGGTTGAGGGATTTTCTGGGGTGATTAAGGTGTCAACGGACAGGAATGCGGCGGTTTCGGCGGAGGATGCCAGAAGAATGATAGATTATTTGGCAGGACAAGAGGGTGTTGAGTATATAGACGTGAGACTCGAGCGCAAAGCATACTGGAAATAATTTGTGTTTTATGTTATAATATATTGTAGTTATGGTTCTTTAAGAGTTGGCTAGTTTAGATTTTAGCGAGTAGGAGGGAGCGCAAATGAATTTTTGGTGGTTTTTGTTGTCGGCGGCGTGGGTTGCCGGAGTCGGGCTCGTGTTTATGGCGGTGTTTTATGCCGTGACGTATTCGCGGCGCAAGGATTTGAAAGCGGCAGCAGAGGAAGAGCTTGCCGAGATGCGGTTGCAGGAAGGTTATAATGCGCAATCGTTTTTAGGTGGCGAAAGGTTAGGGAACGAGGACTATAAGCAGATGCGGACAGAGTCGGGGAGGGAACTGCTAAGGTTAGAGAGAATAGGGAATTGGGTGCTGTTTGTTGGAGTGGTGCTCGCTTTGGTGGCGTTGATTATTTATTGGAAGACGAACTAGCTAATTTACATTTAGCCCTGATTTTGAAAGTCAGGGCTTGTTTCTTGTATTTCCCTATTTTGTTCGGTTTTTGTTCTAGTGGTTTATGAAAATTTTTAATTGAGGTTTTTTGAAAGTTTGGTTTTTGGGTTGCTAAGGGGTGAAAAAGGCAGGGAAGCGGGGAAAAGTGGGATTTGGGGGATTTGGGGTGGATGTTCGGGAAAAGCTTTAAAAACCCGAACAAAAGCTGAAGTCGGCTTTAGGGCTTGCGGTCGGACGTTTCTTTTAGGGTTCGCCGAAGACCTGCGGGGACGTCATTCCACTGGGAAGCCGTGAAAGATTGCTCATTCTTCGCAACTTTCTCGGTTCCGTCAGGGATATACGTCTCCTCGGTCTTAGGTAAAGGGTTAAAACCCTAAAAGAAACATCCTCCCCGCG
>CALEGA010000059.1 GCA_937876715.1 uncultured Candidatus Saccharibacteria bacterium | reverse complement strand
TTCTCCGGCTACACCTACGAACAAATCAAGAAAAAGGGCGGCAAGCAGTGGGAGTTCCTCAAATCCCTCGACGCCCTGATCGACGGTCCCTTCATCCTCGCGCAAAGAGATTTATCACTCAAATTCCGCGGCAGCAGAAATCAGCGGCTTCTCCATCTCAAAGATGGCGAAATCACCAAAATAGAATAACCATCTATTGACATTTTCAGTGTAAAGTGGTATAATGAGAGTTATCCTCACCCCAAAGAGGTTAGTTATATACTCTTAGCCAACTTGGGGAGAAGTTGGCGCACCTTACATTCAGGAGGAATACGATATGAAGCGTATTTTCTTAGGTTTCCTCATTTTGGTTATCTGTTTATCGGTCGTACCTGCCCTTGCGACTCCCGGTTGCTACGCGCCCTACAGTAGCACAATTTTCCTGCCGCAGCACGTCACCACGGAAGTCACCGGCATCTACCGGACTCGCTACGATTGGTGCTTCGTCGGCGCACCCTGTGTCGTCGCCCAAAGCCCTTGCGTTCCGCAAGTCCCCACCTGCCAGCCCACCAGCTGTCAACCGGATCCCTGCGCACCCTTTATGCAGACCACCATCCAATGCTGTGATAACTACAAAAGGCTGGTCGGCGCCTCTTCCAAAAGCGCCGAATGGGCAAAATACGCCCTAAAAGTCTTAAAACAAGTTATCAAACAAACCGGCATTAGCTGGAAAATCACCAAAACCAAGCTTCATACCCCGTCCAACAACGGATGGGTCGAGCTGCATCTGCGCAACTCCGAAACTGGCGAAGAGCTCTACTGCGTTATGAATCTCCACACAAGAGGTAATGGCGCCACGAGCGACCGCGTCTGTACTTTTACCTACGGTCACCTCATCAACCCCACTAAACGGGGTAAAGTGGCGGGCGTATGTTACGAAATCACCCCCTGCTTTAAGATGATAAAGTCAGAAATCGCCACGACCGGCGGTCTCAGACTCGTCGATTACCCCGATTATTACATTATCGGCACGGTTGGCGAAAAGGTGGAAACCAGCATTGCGCACTTTGTCTATTGGCTCTCTCAGGACATCGATCACGGTATGTCCCTAGAATCACTAGCCAATGAGTGAGCCATCCCTCCTAATCCAGCCTCCCTCTCCCCAGGGAGGCTTTTTCATCAAAATATGATATAATATACAATATATGACAAAAATCAAATTCACCATCATCACCCTCTTTCGCGAGGCAATCGAACCCTACCTCAATACTTCTATGATGTGGAAGGCAAAGGACAAGGGTATTGTTGAATTTGACTTCGTCAACCTCCGCGACTTCGGTCTCGGCCCGCACAAATCCGTCGATGACACACCTTACGGCGGTGGCGACGGTATGCTCCTCCGCTGTGAACCCGTCTTTGCCGCCATCGAAAGCGTCAAGGCAAAAGACCCAGAGGCAAAAGTCATTCTCCCCACCCCCGTCGGCGAAATCTGGAACCAAACTTTAGCTCAAAACTTTTCTCAAACAAATAATCATTTTATTATTCTTTGCCCTCACTATGAGGGCTACGACGAACGCATCTTGAGCCTCGTCGATTACAAAATTAGCCTCGGCAAATATGTCCTCACCGGCGGCGAACTCCCCGCTCTGATAATTATCGACTCCATCACCCGCCTCCTCCCAGGCGTCCTCGGCGGCGAAACCTCTGCCGAAATCGAATCTTTCTCCGACGGTGACAACCTTGAATATCCCCAATACACCAAACCTGCTGACTTTAGAGGGATGAAAGTCCCCGACATTTTACTCTCTGGTAATCACGGCGAAATCGCCAAATGGCGCAAGGCTCATGAATCCAAAGTTAACTGATCCCGTCGCGTCCATCAAAGGCGTGGGCGAAAAAACCGAAAAAATCCTCAATAACTCGGGCATTTTCACCGTCCGTGACCTCCTCTACTACCTCCCCCGCACTTACGAAAACTTCACCGAAACCACCGCCCTCAAAGACATCAAGCCAGGCAAAGTCGTCATCAAAGGCAAAATCTCCGACCTCACCACGAGGCGTACTCTAAGAAAAAACCTCACCATCACCGAGGGTGTCATCCGCGACAACACCGACGCCATCCGCGTCGTCTGGTTCAACCAACCTTACCGCGCTAAACAATTCGACCCCGAAAAAGACTACTACTTCACGGGGAACTACGACCTCAACCGCGGTCGCTACCAGCTCACCTCGCCCAAGGCGGAACTCGCCACCGACGTCGAAAAACAAGCAGCACGTAACAACGGCTTCCGTCCTGTTTACCCCGTCCGCAGCACCATTAAAAGCGAAACGTTCAAAAAAATCCTCGAAAACCTCCGCCCGTCTTTTGCCGCTATCCCCGACCTCTTGCCAGAAACCGACCACGTCAGCTTCACGAGAGCAGGCGCTCGCAAGGAAGCACTGTTCAAGGCGCACTTCGCCGAATCCGACGCCGACGTCAAAGCCGCTCGCGACTACCTTGCCTACGAAGAACTGTTCGAGCTCATTCTCGCCAGCCAACTCAACAAAAAAGAAAACCAAAAACTAAAAGCTGTCCAAATTCCTTTCGTTGCCAGCGACATTAAAAATCTCGTCTCCCACCTCAAATTTAAACTCACCAACGCCCAGCGCCTCGCGACTTACGAAATCTTGAAAGATCTCGAAAACCCCTCGCCAATGAACCGCCTCCTCCAAGGCGACGTCGGCTCCGGTAAAACCGTGGTCGCCGCCCTCGCCAGCTTCTCCGCCGTCAAAGCTGGACACCAAGTCGCCCTCCTCGCTCCGACCGCCATCCTCGCCTCCCAACACGCCGAATCCTTGGCAGAACTCTTGGAGCCTTTCGGCATCAAGGTCGCCCTCCTCATCGGCAGCACCAAGCACAAAAACCTCCTCAAACAGAAAATTAAAGACGGCGAAGTTGACCTCATCGTCGGTACTCACGCCCTCCTCACCGACGACACGCAATTTAAATCCCTTGCCCTCACTATCATCGACGAACAGCACCGCTTCGGCGTCAACCAACGTCAAAAACTCCTCGAAAAAACCGTCAAACAAACCGGCAAAGCGCCGCACCTCCTGATGATGACCGCCACGCCCATCCCGCGTTCACTCCAACTCGCCGTCTTCGGCGACCTCGACGTCTCGATTTTGAACGAACTCCCCAAGGGTCGCCAACCTATCACCACTAAAATCATCAAGGAAGTCAACTTCCGCGATGAACTCTACCCCAAGGTTCGTGAATATCTCGCTAAAAAACAACAAATCTACTGGATTTGCCGTGCCATCGAAGACAACCCGATGGCGGAAACTACCTCGGTCAAAAAACAGGCGAAAAAACTCCAAACCATCTTTAAAACCAGCACCGTCGCTTTTCTCCACGGTCGAATGAAGCCTGCCGAAAAAGACGACATTATGCAAAAATTCGCCAGCGGCAAAATCGACATCCTTGTCTCCACCACCGTCGTCGAGGTTGGCGTCAATGTTCCCAACGCTAACCTGATGGTGATTATGGACGCCGACAACTACGGCCTCGCCCAACTTCACCAGCTCCGCGGTCGCGTCGGTCGCGGCAAAGACGCCGCCATCTGCTTCCTCGCCACCGCCAATGAAGAACCCTCTCGCCGCCTCAAAGAACTGGAAAAATCCACCGACGGCTTCCATCTCGCCGAGGCAGATCTCAAGCTCCGCGGCCCAGGGGAAATCTACGGCTCCCTCCAACACGGCGCCCTCAACCTCCAATTCGCCAGCCTACTCGACTCGAAACTAATCGCTCTCGCCGCCTCCGCCGCCAAGAAATTCGCCGCCACTTCCGAGGAGCTAACCAACTACCCTGAACTCACGAGCTGTATAAAACGCTACCAACAACTGACAACATTAAACTAAAATTAAGGAAAATATATCACTATGCGCATAATTTCCGGAAAATACAAAAACAGGGAACTGCAAAGCCCGAACTCAAAAACCACTCACCCAATGGGCGACCGCGAACGCCTCGCCATCTTCAATATGCTCACCTCCCGCCTCGGCACGCCCGACTTAACCGACAAAACTGTCCTCGACCTCTTCGCCGGCACTGGCGCCCTCGGCATCGAGGCGCTCTCTCGCGGTGCCATCTCCGCCACTTTTGTCGAAAAAGATTTCAAGGCGCTCGAATGCCTCAAGCAAAATCTAAAAAATATCGAGAATTGCCAAATAATCAAGCAAGACGCCAACAAATTCGTGCCAGACCAAAAATTCGACCTCATTTTCATCGACCCGCCCTATGACAAATATCCAGACAACATTCTCGACTTTAAAAAATATCTTACTACAGGCGGCATTTTAATCGTCTCCTCTCCCGCACCCCTCGACGAAACCAGTAAAAAATATGCTAATTGTTACATAACACTTGTCTAAAATAAACTTATATGGTATAATAGACATAAGATATATTTTCGGTGGGCTGTAAATAGGAGTTATATTATGTACGGTCAAACCGAAGACCAAGAAAAACAGAAGAAAAAAATCATCATTGTCTCTTTGATTATGGGGATTATTATCATCGTCCTCATCGGCGTTCTTATTTCTGCTATCACCAGCAAAAACAAGGCTAAACTCGCCGAAAACAACCAAGAATCCAGCCTCGTCCGTGAAGACGACAATAAAGAACCTGAAAAAGTCGCCGAAAACTCGAAAGAGGAAGACAAAAAGGCGGAAGACACTAAGCTCGACCCCGTCGCCAACACCACTGAAACCGTCACTCCTAAGTCCGAAACTAAAGACAACTTGCCTAAAACCGGCGCCGGCTCCGTCCTCGGTCTCGCCCTCCTCGCTGGCTCTGCCACGACTTACGCCTTCTCGAAAAAACGCCACTAATTCTCAAAAAAGCTAGGTTACTAAGACCTAGCTTTTTTGCACAGCATCAAGTATAATCATTTTATATGGCTGAAAAACCAGAAGAAAAGAAGCAAAGCTTTTTCAAACGCAAGCGCGTCAAACAACTTGCCATCCTTGCTTTCATCATCTTCAACGTCTTGATTATCTATTGGACCGCCTCAAAGGAACTTAATCGCGACGAGGGTCTCCCCGAAGCACACTTCACTTGGTGGCTCTTGCTCCTCGCCGTCGTCGCTTTCGTCGCCGGTCTGTCGGCGGACGTCTACAAGTATTATATCCTCATTCGTCACTTCACCAAGAAAAAGGATTTAAAACTCGCCGCCCAAACCGTCATTCTCGGCCGTTATTACGACAATATCACGCCATCTGCTGTTGGTGGGCAACCTTTCCAAATCCACCATATGCACAAGCACGGCAAAATCGACAGCGAACACGCCGCGATGATTCCTATCATCGGCTTCGTCTCGCTCCAAACGGCATTCGTTATCCTCTGCCTCCTCACTCTCATCTTCGGCTCCGGCATCGTCCTCTCTGAAGTCACCTACGCCGCCAGCTTCGTCGGCATCCTCTTTATCGCCTTCGTCCCGACCACGATTCTTTTCTTCACTTTTAAACCAAAAGCCGCCAAAAAAGTCGCCTCCGCTATCTTGAAATTCGGCGCTAAAATCCGTCTCGTTCGCCACCTCGAAGAAACCGAAGCGAAAACCCTCAACGAAATCCAAAAATACGCCGACACTGTCCGCCGCGTCATCAAGAACAAAAAACTTCTAGCAAAAGTCATCGCACTTTCCTTTGCTTATCAACTTTGCCTTTATAGCATTCCGTTTCTCGTCGTTCGCGCTTTCGGTGGCGACGTCGGCTACCTCCCCGCCACTATGACCGCCCTCACGATTCAAGCCGCAATCACTTTCATCCCCACCCCAGGCAACGCTGGCGCCGCCGAGGGCTCGTTCTACCTCGTCTTCGCTCACCTCGGCTCCGGCAACACTTTCTGGGCAATGTTCACTTGGCGCTTCTTCGCCTATTATGCTTTCATCGCCCTCGGCGGTCTCGTCTATCTTGAAATGGCATATATGAAACGCAAGCGCGGACTCCGCCCTGGCAACCCCGCCAACTCGACCAAATGAAACAAGCTTCCCGTCTTGCCACTCTTAAAAAATGGCTCAAAGCTAATCGTACTATTCTCATTTTCTTCGCCATCTACCTCATTATTACTTTTGTTGCGCTCCAGTTCCACGAAAACTGGGAAGACGAAGCGCAAGCGTGGCTCACCGCGCGCGATTGCTCTCTCCCCGAACTCGTCGCCCGTATGAAATTTGAAGGACACTTCCTCCCGTGGTATCTCCTCCTGTTCCCGTTTGCTAAGCTCGGTCTCCCGTTCGAAACCATCAACTACATCAGCTGGTTTATCACGGCGGTCTCGGCGTGGCTAATACTTAAACATCTCCCGCTCAAACTTTACCAACGCATCATCTTCATCTTTACCCTCCCTATGATATATTTCTTCCCCGTAGTCGCCCGTTGCTATTGTCTCCTCCCTCTCGCCGTCATCCTCCTCATTATGTTCCACCAAGAGCGCTATCAAAAACCGTTTCGCTATTGCCTCGCGCTCGCTCTCGCTGCACTCGTCCACACCCATTGTCTTATGTTCGCCTTCATCGTCGGCATCGACTTCGTCTGGGGATGGTTCAAACAACATAAAAAATTTTCCAAAACCCAAAACCGCCGCCTCCTCCTCGCCACTTTAATTCCTATTCTCCTCGTCGGCATCTCCTGTTTCCTCCTGCTTGGCAGCTTCACTAAAAGTTCCGGTTTCAGCGTCGCCGTCTCCGACGCCAACATCCTCCACGCCCTTATGAACGGTATTGCAGAAAACCTAACTCTCTACGCCACTTTTCTCCCATCCATCTTCGGCTTCTTCGCTTTTACTGTTCCACAAAACCAAGGTGTTTTTCTCAAGTGTACTGCAAGCCATTTCTTTAGT
>CALEGA010000058.1 GCA_937876715.1 uncultured Candidatus Saccharibacteria bacterium | reverse complement strand
AGCATGCTTTCGTGGACGTTTGGCGCGCCACAGACGACTTGAATGTATCCGTCGTGTTCTGGGTCGATGTAATTGTTGAGTTCTTTGCCGGCGTCGATTTGGCAAAGGTGGAGGTGTGTGCCTTCAATGGGTTCAGCTTTTAAGACTTTGACGACGTAGATTTTTTTGTATTTGGGCGCGAGGTCTTCGACGTGTTCGATTTCGACGAGGCGGGAGCCGATCAGCCGGAACAGTTCGTCGTCAGGGATTTTGATTTTGACGAGTTTTTTGAGTTCGTTTAGAGAAATTAGCATAGATTAAAACTCCTTCAAAAATTCAAGTTTGCCAGATTCGAAGTAGCGGACGTCGTTGATGCCATATTTAAGCATAACAAGACGGTCGATGCCACCACCCCAAGCGAAGCCGCGATAGAGGCTGGGGTCGATGCCGGCGGTTTTGAGGACGTTCGGATGAATCATCCCACAACCGCCCATCTCGAGCCAGCCGTCGCCCTTACCGCCGAGGGATTTTGGCTTTTCGATTTGAAATTCGAGCGAGGGTTCGGTGAACGGGAAGAAGCCAGGTTGGGTCTTGATGTTGAGCTTTTGCCCGTAATAAGTTTCGAAAAAGTTTTTCCACGTCGCGAGCATTTGTCCGAGCGTGGCATCTCGGGAGACGAAAACGCCCTCGCACTGATAGAAAGTGTGCTCGTGGGTGGCGTCAACGTCTTCGTTGCGGAAGACGCGCCCTGGCACGACGACGGCGATTTGACCGTATTTGTCAAGGTCGTCACGGAAGCGAGTGAGTGCGCGATATTGCATAGTCGAAGTGTGTGCCGGCGGAATGAAGCCCTCTTCGGTGCGGAAAGTGTCGTAGCCGTCGCGGGCGGGGTGTTCTTTCGGGAAGTTGAGCGAGTCGAACATATGGAATTCGTCGTCAAGCTGGCGCGCTTCGATAACGTTGAAGCCCATCAGGCGGTAGATTTCCGCAACACGTTCAAGTTCCTGCGTCAGCGGGTGTTTGGTGCCGGTGGTAAATTCAAGTTTAGTGGCGTTTTCGGTGAAAGGCGCGGTGAGGTCGATTGGCTCGACGTTCTCCGATTCGGCGGCTTCCTCAAGCTCCTTGATTTGGGCGAGGAGAGTGGCCTTTTGACGGTTGATTTGTTCGCCGAAAGCTTTGCGCTGCTCCTGCTGCAAAGTTTTGATTTTGGCGTACTCGCGACCGAGATTTTTAAGCTCGGTCTTCAATTCTTCTAATTTCGACATATTATATATATTATAACGCAAAAGAGGCGCTTTTTCCAGTAGAGCGCCTCTTTTAAGTTGCGAAGTTTTATTCTTTATTCTTCGACGAGGGTTTCGCTGGCGTCGGAGAGATAGAAGCCGATGACACCGCCGAGCATCGGGAAGATGACGTAGGTGCAGAGGGCGAGACCGATGCCGCCGAGGAGTTCGCCAACGCCATTGGCGCTTTGTGGCAAGATTTGGTACATCAAAGCGATGGCGGGGTTAAGCATAAACGTACCCTCGAGCGAGAAGAAGTTAGCGGTGATGACGTAAACGACGACGAGCGCGATAAGCACGCCACCTGCCGCAACGAGACCGAAGGCGGCGGTGTTTTTCTTGAACGCTTGGGAACGGGCGTAGAAGAAGCCGATGATGGCGGCGCCAGTGAACTCAAGCATCGAGATAATCCAGAATTTGCCATCCGGAGTGGCGGTCATACCAGGGAGTTCGGTTTCCGAACCGCTGGTGTTGAGGAAAATGGAAACGAGGGTGAGACCGAGCCACGCACCGACTACTTGCGCGAGCAAGTAAAGGATGCCGCGGATGACGGACATACGGCGGGTCGCCATCATCCCGACGGTGATGACGGGGTTGAGGTTAGCGCCGGAAAGCTTGCGAACGGCAATGTAGATGACGGTGAGAATCAAGAAGAGATAGAGCAATTGGTAAAGCCCTAAGGTCAAGATAATCATCGTGATAAACATAGTGCCGAGGATTTCGCCGAGAAGGGCGCCATAGACCTTTTTGTTCTTGAAGATGGTCAAGATGCTCTCGTCGGTGTCATATTTTTTGGCAAAGAATTTGTGCCAGAAGCCGGTTTTCTTTTCCGAAGTGATGACTTTTTTCTCTTCGGTTTTTTCTTCTTTGGTTTCCTTGACTTCTTTTACTTCTTTAACTTCCTTGACGGGAGCTTTTTCTTCTTTAACTTTTTCAGTTTTCTTTTTGTCCACCTGTTTTTCTTTTGCGGTTTTTTCTTCCTTTACGGACGGGGTCGTCTTGGGTTTTTTACCAGACTTTTTCGATTTAGCCATAAACCTCCTTAATTGATATTTGCCCGTATTATATCACACTTTTTCTGTGTATGGTATAATAAGATAATCAAAAACCGCAAAATTGAAGAAGAAAAAGGAGAACCACCCTATGGGCGTAATGGTCACCAAAGATGAAGATGATAATAAAGCTTTGACCGAGAAAATCAATGCTGATTTGCGCGAGAAAGTGCAAAAGACGCAGATGGCGGATGGAGAGGATCCAGATTTTATTGAGAATTCGGAATATTTTGAGCAATACGAGAAGACAGGGCGCTTTTCGTGGATCTGGTTTGTGCTAGTAGCATTAGCGCTGGTCTCCTTAGTATTCATTATACTTTTATAGATTTAAATTTTGGTATATTTCTGCGTCAGAGGTTGCGCTTCGCAGGAGACGTACCATTGAGTACGTCTCCTTTGCGGTGCTCGCCTCTTCCTTGAACTATATCCGAAATTTGAAATCTGAGAAGTTTTTAAGCGGTTTTTGGAAAAAGTGGTTTTGGGATTGTAATAGGATTATTGAAAATTTTATTTATCTTTTCGGAAGTTGTTGGTAAGAAAGGCTTTAATAATTTTGAATAATTTAATAATCTTATTGTTAGTTTTTCTAGTATTTCTTTAGCTTTTTCTGGTTCTGTTTTTGCTAGAGACCACGGTTTTTCAATATCTAAATCTCTATTTATACTTTTTATTTTTTCCCAAACATAATCAAATGCCTTAGAATATTCAAACGAATTCATTAACTCGTGATATTTGGAATTATCTTCTGAATTTTCTATTTTATTATTTAGAATTACTTCATTTTTCGAGTCAAGGACGGCGAGGCGTTGGACGAGGTTGCCAAGGTCGTTCGCCAGTTCGCCGGTGTAGGCGGCGTCGAATTTTTCCCAGGTGAAATCGGAGTCGGCAAAAGTGTCGATGTGGCGGAGGAAGAAATAACGGAACGGCTCGATGCCATATTTGTTGATAATTTCGAGCGGGTCAACGACGTTGCCGAGGGATTTCGACATTTTTTGACCATTACAAAGGACGTGTCCGTGGGAAAGAATAACTTTCGGCAACGGGAGGTCGAGGGCGAGGAGAATTGTCGCCCAAATAATCGCGTGGAAACGTAAAATGTCCTTGCCGACAAATTGAACGTCGGCGGGCCAGAAGTCGGAAATGTCTTGCTCGGGGTAGCCGAGGACAGTGAGATAGTTGGCGAGAGCGTCAATCCAAACATACATCACTTGGTCGTCGTCGTTCGGTACGGGGATACCCCACGAGAGATTTTTCTTCGGGCGGGAAATAGAGACGTCGGGTGCGGCTTCGAGGAGCTTGAGCATCTCTAGCTTGCGGAATTCAGGGAGAATGGTCATTTCGCCGGACTCGATGGCGGACCTGATGCGGTCTTTGAAGTCGGCGATTTTGAGATAATAGTTCTTTTCCGAGAGACGTTCGTAAGGGATTTGGTGGTCGGGACAGACGCCGCCCGTTTCTTCATATTCCTTGTCGGTAATGAAACGCTCGCAGCCGGAGCAATACCAGCCCTCGTAAGTGTCGGGGTAGATATGGTCTTTGATTTTTTCCCAAATTAGTTGGACGCGGCGAGCGTGGTCGGCGTCAGACGTGCGGATAAAGTCGGTCGGTTCGACGTCAAGGCTTTTGATGAAGTTTTGGAATTTGGCGGCGTTTTCGGCGACATATTGTTCGACGGGGAGGTGGAGGCTTTTTGCCTTGTTAAAAATTTTGTTGCCGTGCTCGTCGGTGCCGGCCTGAAAACGGACGGTAGTTCCCTGCTCTTTTTGATAGCGAACATAGACGTCAGCGAGAAGATAGTCAAGGGCGTGTCCAACGTGCGGAGCGCCATTGACGTACGGGATAGCGGTGGTAATATAGGCAGATTTGGTCATTTTGGAAAATTAACTTAACGGTTGAAACTTAGACGGCGAAGGCAAGAATGAGGACGAGACCGATGATAATGATAGCGCCGCCACCAATGATGAAAGGCATCGGGTGTTGTTTGACTCTTTCGGTGAACTTGGAGAGGTCGATGTTCTTGCCGTGCTTGGGCGCGTCAGGTTGAGAGGCTGGGTCGTTAAAAGCGACGGACGGAGTGCTTTTCTGTGCCTCGTCGGCAGGTGCGGTGGCGGGGTCGGCGGGAGCGGCGGGCGATTCCGGCGTGGAGAAATCAGCGGCGGGCGCGGCGGTGGTCAAAGGATTGACTTCCGGCGCAGGCGCTTCAGTGCCGAGGTTGTCGAGCGAGACGGCGGACGGAACATCCGGCGTGGTCGCGGCGGCTTCGTCAGGGACGTCGTTGATAGCTTGTTGGAGGAGAGAGGGGTCGAGCGAGGGGACTTCGGGAGCGGCAGGAGCGGCTTCCGGTGCGGCGGGAGCTTCGGGAGCAGCAGCAGGAGCTTCGGTTGCAGGTGCTTCGGTGGGAGCGGGTTCGGATGCGCCGCAGGCAGCCAGGGACAGAACCATAGCCAGAGCCAGCAGCAGAGCAATGATCTTCTTCATTTTTCAATCCTCCAAATTTTG
>CALEGA010000057.1 GCA_937876715.1 uncultured Candidatus Saccharibacteria bacterium | reverse complement strand
GGGAGCGGAAATTACGATGCTTTGGCGGTTCTGAACCATACGAACGAAGTCGGAAGCATCAACGAGGCTGTCCATTGTGCCGGTATCGAGCCAAGCGAAACCACGGCCGAGAAGTTTAACGTTTAAAGTGCCGTCTTCAAGGTAAATACGGTTAAGGTCTGTAATTTCAAGTTCTCCTCTTGCAGAAGGTTTAACCTGCTTTGCGTATTCGACTACGCGCTTATCATAGAAATAGAGGCCGGTAATGCAGTAGTTGGACTTGGGATTCTTTGGCTTTTCTTCAACTGAGATAACTTTGCCGTTTTCATCAAATTCTACGATGCCGAAACGTTCGGGGTCATGTACATAGTAGCCAAAGATGGTAGCCATACCGTTTTCACCGTTCACGACAGCTTCCTTAAGGAGCTTGCTGAAACCATTGCCGTAAAAGATATTGTCACCGAGAACCATAGCACAGGAATCGTCACCGATGAATTCTTCACCGAGAATGAAAGCTTGGGCGAGGCCGTCCGGAGAAGGCTGGACTTTGTAGGATAGTTTGAGGCCGAACTTGGAGCCGTCGCCGAGGAGACGTTCAAAGTTAGGAAGGTCGGTCGGGGTGGAGATAATTAAAATGTCGCGGATGCCAGCGAGCATGAGTGTGGAAAGCGGATAGTAAATCATCGGCTTGTCATAAACCGGAAGCATCTGCTTCGATGTGGCTAAAGTTAGGGGGTAAAGACGGGTCCCGGAGCCGCCTGCTAAAATAATTCCTTTCATAAAACTCCTTTGAGATATATTATATCAGAAAAGAGGGGATATAGCTAGCTGATGCGGTTATTAAGGCGAGATTGTTCGAGCTGTTGAGCGCGGAGGATTTCTGGAGAGAGGGAGTATTCCTCGGCGACGAGAGCGTGGAGAGCTTGAACTTCTGCGAGGAGGTTTTGGGACTTTTTGGAGCTAGCGGTGACGGAGCGGTTGTGGATGCGGAAGAAGTTGAGTGAGGGGCGCGAGTAAGCGAGCGAGCCGTGCTTTAAGACTTGGAGGTAAAAATACCAGTCGCCGCATTGAGTGAATTCGGCAGATTTTTCTAGGTATTTATTAAAGGGGGCCTTGGGGTCGAGGCGAAAGACGCAGGCGGAGACATTGGGGATGATACAGTTGATGGCGAATTCGCGTTTGGCGATTGCTTCCCCGCCGAGGACGAAGTCGGAGGTAAAGCGAGCGTTTTTGAGTTTGTTGACAGAGCGGTT
>CALEGA010000056.1 GCA_937876715.1 uncultured Candidatus Saccharibacteria bacterium | reverse complement strand
CCGCCCTTAAAGCGGTCGGACTCGGCGACCATATGATGAAGCGCCCTGCCGAACTTTCCGGCGGTCAAATGCAACGCGTCGCCATCGCCCGCGCCCTTGTCAATGACCCCGACATTCTCCTCGCCGACGAGCCGACCGGCGCTCTCGACTCGGAGACTAGCGAGCAAATTATGAAAATCCTCAAAAAAATCTCCAAGACCAAGCTCGTCATTATGGTCACTCACAACCCCGACCTCGCTCGCGCCTATTCCACCCGCATCATCCGCCTCAAGGACGGCGAAATCACTTCCGACTCCCACGTCCACAACGGCAAACTCGTCCGCGAATCAACCGAAGAAACCAAGAAAAAATCGCGCAAGACTCATATGTCATTCAAAACCGCACTCGGCCTCTCGTTTAACAACCTCCTCACTAAAAAGGCTCGCACTATTCTCGTCTCTTTCGCCGGCAGTATCGGCATCATCGGCATCGCCCTCATCCTCGCCGTCTCCACCGGTTTCCAAAACTATGTTGACTCGATAGAAAAAGACGTCCTCGTCTCTTACCCGTTAATGATTACCGAAGAATCTTTCTCAATGGCAAATCTGATGACCTCCGGTCTCGCTGACGGCGGCGAAGCTGGCAAATCTCTCCGCGAATCTTCCGGTAAGGAAGTCGCCGAACTCCCACTCTTGTCAGAAACCCTCAAATCCGTCGCCACGAACGACCTTAAAAGTTTCAAACAATACTACGACGACCACGCCGAAGAACTAGAAAACGACGTCAAATCTCTCACGGTTGGCTACGGCATCGAACCCACCATCTACACCATCGATGCCACCGACACGCTCGCCAAGCTCAACCCGATGGATACGTTTATGAGTATGTTCGGCGGCGGCGACCTAATCTCCAACTTCACCGGCAGCTCGATGTCGCTTTACCTCCCGCTCACCAATGACCGCGAAACTCTCGACGAGCAATACGACATTCTCGCCGGTCGCTGGGCGGAGAATTACGACGAAGCGGTTATTAACCTCGGCGCCAAGGGTGTCATCAGCGACTTCCTCGCCTACGGTCTCGGTCTCAAAGACACCAAAGAACTTGACGCGCTCGTCGCTAAGCTTATGTCCGGCGAATCTTCCGACGCCGAAGACAACCCCATCGCCGTCAACTACGAAGATTTGCTAAACCTCGACCTCCGCGTCATCGTCCCGAGCGACCTCTACAAATATAACGACAAATACGGCGTCTATGAAGATATGTCCGAGGACAAAGCCTACCTACAAGACGTTTATGACCACAAATCCATCAAGCTCAAAATCGTCGGCGTTGTCACGGCAAAAGACGGCATCACGGCGCAAGCGCTCGACCAAGGCGTCAACTATAACCCCGCTTTGATCAGAGAAATCATCAAACGCGCCGCGCAATCCGACGTCGTCCAAAAACAACTCGAAGGCAAGGAAACCGACGTCTTCTCCGGCGCCAAATTCGACCAACAAGAGGGAAAACTCAACTACAGCTTCTCCGACCTCATCACGGTCGATCAAATCAAACTCCAACAAGCAATGATGACCGGCGGCGACATCTCTGACGCTTTCTCTCTCAACTTCACCGAAGAAGAACTCACTCGCGTCATTGCCGCCATTTCCAGCAACACCGAGCGCGACCAAAAGTCCAATCTTAATAAACTCGGCTACCAAGATTTGAACGAACCCGCCTCGCTCTGGTTTTATTTCAGTAGCTTCGAGGGTAAAGAAAACTTCAAAAACTTCATCAAAAAATATAACGAAGAACACGACAAGGACCACGAAATAAGCTACTCCGATATGACCGGTATTTTAATGGACTCCGTCCGCACCATCGTTGACGCCGTCTCCTACGTCCTCATTGCTTTCGTCTCCATCTCTCTCGTCGTCTCCAGCTTTATGATCGGCATCATCACCTACATCTCCGTCTATGAACGCAAAAAAGAAATCGGCATTCTCCGCGCCATCGGTGCTTCAAAACGCAACATCTCCAGTATCTTCAACGCAGAAACTTTCATCATCGGCTTCCTCGCCGGTCTCTTCGGTATCGGGCTATCTTATCTCTTCACCCTCCCCATCAACGCCATTCTCACCGCCGTCACCGACGTCAACATCCGAGCTTCCCTAAACCCGCTCTCGGCACTTCTCCTCGTCGGTCTCAGCGTTGTTTTAACTCTTATCGGCGGTCTCATTCCGGCAAAATCCGCCGCCAAACACGATCCCGTCGAGGCGCTTCGTTCCGAGTAAAAACCATTGACTTTTTCATTCCGCTTGCGTATAATAAACTTATATAAAATAAAAAGAGGTTAGTTAGGAAAATGCTAAAGTCGTCACGACTTGTCGCCATCACTGGATGTCTTCTCGGACTTTCTGTCACCTTGCTACCGCTCGGTACGCACGCGGTGACGATTACCCAAGAAGAAGTCAATATCTCCGCTACCATCAACGGCTACCTTTCTCTCGTCGCCGTTAGCCACACCGATACAACCGGCATCTCCACTTACGACGACCAAACTAACACCTACTCTGGCACTTTCAACGTCGGCGACCACACCGACGCTTTCGGCACTACGCGCTATCAAGTCTCTTGCAACTTCCTCACACACGACGTCACTGACGAACATGATGTCACTACTACCGTCCGCGGTTGCGAAAACGGTTGGAACGTCACCGCCGAGGCTGACAATTATAACGCCACCACCGACGAAGCGGAAATGATACCGTCGCTCGGCACCAACGCCTACCGAATCAAGTCCATCAAGGCAAACGGTCTCACCGGTGCCAATTCCAACTGGCTAATGAAAGTCGCCGGCGTCACTCGCACGTTCAACGGCAACACTACTACCCCCACCCCACAATCTTACACCGACACTACGCACAGCATCGCCCGCAACTACGGTGACGCCAATTTCGAAGCAATCCCTTATTATAACGCCAGCCGTGCGGACATCGTCCGCGGTAACACTTTTACCGGCTCCGGCAGTCCCTACTCTTACAACGGTTATCAAGAATTTGACGTCACCTACGGTTTCTCCGCCGGTCACGCCACCGCCGACACTTACACCGGAACCATAACTTACACCCTCTCAATCAATGCCAGCTAACTCCTCTTCTCCCCTCGCCGTCTCGACTGGGCTTATTGAGGTTGCCTTGACGCCAGGTGAAGTTTACGAGGGCGATTTTCTTGTTTTGAACCCCGCGACCGAGAATATCATCTCTCGCTATTCTATCACCGCCGCACCACTTAACTTTTTCGACGAATCCTACACTCCCGCTTTCACTGATCCCAGCGACTACAACCAAATCGTCGATTGGGTGGAAATCGCAGAGCCCAAAGGCGAACTAAAACCACAAGAAAAACACACTATTCACTACAAAATCACCGTCCCCGAAGACGCTCCCGCTGGCGGACAGTATATGAGCTTCCTCGTCGCTGCCGCCGACGACGCCACCTCCAATCAACAAGAAAGTGCCGCCGTCACCGCCAAATCCCGCATCGCTATATTATTATATAGTACGGTTGCCGGCGAAACCCGCGAAGAGGGAACCGTCATAGAAAACAACGTCGGCGCCTTTTTCTTCGACCAGCCAATCAAAACCAGCTCCCTCGTCATCAACTCCGGCAACGTCCACATCCCCGCCAAATACACTCTCCGCATCTACCCGCTTTTCTCTAACGAAGAAATCTACACCAACGAAGAATCCCCCAAAATCAGCTCCGTCATCCCCGACACCACCCTCTATAACGAAAAAACTTGGGAGGACACCCCGCTCCTCGGTCTCTTCCGCGTCGAACAAGAAATCGACTTTGGCGACAAATATAATGTTAAGTCAAATCTCGTCCTCGTCGCACCGACCTGGTTCGTCATCGTTTGTCTCCTCTTTCTCGCCGCACTTATCTACGCCATCATCGACCGTGTCAAGAAGCGCAAAGAGGAGAAAAAAGCTTAACTATAACTTAAAGAATTTCCATAAAAAGTCCTTGACTTTTTTAACCATTAGCATATAATAGAAGTTACAACAAGGTCATAAATATAAAAACTAAATACAAAAAAGGAAAACAAAAATGGTTAAATCCAAAAATATCATTGCCGGGCTTGGTGTTGTGGCTGGCCTCGGTATGGCTCTCCTCCCGTTAGGTGCGTTCGCTACTGAGACTACGAACAACCCTGCTCGCACCATCCGCGGCGTCGTCGGTGACGTTATCTCTATCGAACTCACGGACGACAGCAGCGACGAAAAAGTCGAAGCTGGTACTGGTGGCAGGACAGTTTCCATCGTCAACTTGGAACCAGGAAAAATCAATGACTCTCTCGTTCACACCGTCAAGGTTACGACCAACGCTCAAGGCGGTTACGATCTTAAAATGGCGGCTGATCATTCCGACCTCCGCTATGTCACCTCTTGGAGCGAAGACGTGCCAACTGCTGATCAAGTAAAAAGAGCCACTGGTTGGAGTAGTACTGTTACTATCAATTCCGTTGAGGGTACAAACGTCGCTTTAGCTGATTTGGATTCTACTCATACGACTACTGGTTGGGGTTACAAAGTCAAACTCGCTGGTGCCGACAACTACGACACTGCAGGTTTCAACCAGATTCCAACTTCCGCTACGATGATTAAGCGAAAAGATGCTCCTAGCAATCCAACCGGTGAATATAACGACAGCTATGATATTAACTACGGCATCGTTCCTGCCAAGACTCAGCTCTCTGGTGCTTACGAAGCCACTATCACCTACTCGGCTGTCACCAACGCCCTCTAGTCTCTCTTGAGATTCAAACAACCGCCAAAAGGCGGTTGTTTTTTATTATTGGTTCATATATAATATATGATAGTAAATTCAGGAGGTAAGTTTTGAAAAGTTTCAGAATCACAAAAATCGTCGCTCTCGCTCTCGGAGTTTTCGCATCTTTCGGCTTCGCTAAATCCGCCTTTGCCGACGAACAGAAAATGGGCATTCAGATTTCTCCCACCATTCAACGCGTCACCCTTGACCCAGGCGCTCATTACGAGGGCAATCTCACTATCGTTAACATTGGTCAAAGCGACCTTGGATACACCTTAAGTATCAAGCCATATCAAGTTACTGGCGAAGATTATCAAGCTATTTTCGATGTCCATAACGGCTACACCCAAATCACCAACTGGATTTCTTTCCCGGAAAACTCTGGTAACATCGCTCCAGGCGAAGTTAAAAATGTCGCCTATGTTATCGACGTTCCTCTTGACGCTCCGGGCGGCGGTCAATTCGCCACTCTTTTCGCCGAAACCAACGACGCTGGACAATCCGTCAAATACAACGCCAACGTCGGCACCGTCCTCCTCGCTCATATCAACGGGGAAACCCGCGAAGAGGGCAAAATCCTAGAAACCAACATCCCGGGCTTCATCTTGAACCCTCCTGTAACCGCCACGGTGAGACTAGAGAACAAAGGCAACATCGACGAAGAAGTCAAAAACACCTTAGAAATCAAAAACTACTTCTCTGGCGAAGTCATCTACGAAGACACCACTCCGCAAACTAACACTCTTCTCCCGGGCACCTCCCGCACTCTCACCCTCGTCGTTAACGACGTTCCGCGTCTCGGCGTCCTCAAGGCATCTCTCACCACTGAATATATGAACGACGCGGAAATCACCACCCGCACCATCTTCGTCTGTCCGCTCTGGTTCATCGCCATCATCGCTCTCATCATTTTAACCATCGTCGCCCGCATTGTTGCCAAAAAGCGCGACGATCGCCGCACGCGGGCGAACTCGCGTAACAACCAAGGAAGCGCAGAAAAATTTAACATATAGGAGCACAAACTATGAAGAAAAAACTGCTGTCCGTACTTGCCGTTTGTCTGACCGTGGTGGGGGTAATGCTTACGAACACTAAAAACACCTACGCCGAAGCCGCCGCCGTCAAAATTTCGCCCGTCGCTAACGCCATCCAAATCAAAGCTGGGCAATCCCAGAACTATCAGTTCACGCTGGAAAACCTCAGCCCGAAGGACTATAAGTTCAAACTCTACACGGCACCGTATAGCGTCACTAACGAAGATTACGACGCCGACTTCACCACGGAAACCAGCTACAACCAAGTGATGCGCTGGATTACTTTCGAAGACGAATCCGGCTCTTTCATCAAAGACCCCGTTTATACGATTAAAGCGGGAGAAAAACGCTCCATCATCTACCGCGTCTCTGTCCCCGACGACATCCCCGAGGGCGGTCAATATTGCGTCATCTTCGCCGAATCCGTCGATTCGGACGACTTCTCCGGCTCCGGCACTAGCGCCGGCATCGGCTCCGTCTCCCGCGTCTCCCTCATTCTTCTCGGTCACGGCGACGGCGACACCCGCGACACCGCGGAAATCACCGACTTCAAATTGACCGGTATGTTCTCCGCCAAAAACATCGACGCTATGACTAAAGTTAAAAACACCGGCAACACCGACTTCCTCGCTGTCTATGACTTGACCGTGAAGTCCATCTTCGGCACGCCGATTTATGCCAGCAGCGACAACTTCATCGTCCTCCCGGGTACCGAGCGCAAATTCTCGACCTCTTGGGCAGAAGCGCCACTCTTCGGCATCTTCAACGTCAGCTTCACCGTCAACGCTCTCGACCAATCGCGCACCGATTCCCACGTCATTTTAATCTTGCCGGCTTTTATGGTCGTGATTGCGCTTTTGCTATTGACAAGCATAATCGTTTGGACTATAATCCTACTTAGGAAACGTAAAGAACGTTCGTCTAGGCTCGTTGTGTAGAGGAGCCGCGAACGAACTGCGAGTCCAAACAAACACTAAAAATAAAAAAAGCGAGTGTAGAGTTATGCAAAAAAGCAAGAAAAAACTTCTTGGGCTTCTCGGTCTGGGCTTTGTTGCCGCTATGACCGCATTTGCCTATCTTCTGCCTGCGAATGATGCTTACGCCGAAGGCGCGTCAGATTCGCATACAGATACCATTCGGGTTACGGTTTATGACCGCTACCCAGCTATCAAATTTACGGCGCCCGAGGACGGTCACATCCAAACTTCGCCGTTATTCAAATTTAATTTCGACTACGAAAACTCGTCCTACGTCAACGTCACGTTGATTTATGACGCTACCGACGAGGGAACTGGCGAAGTCGTCCAAAAAGAGCTTCCGCTCAAGCAATTTGTGCCGGACGAGCTGGACCCCACTTTCAACTACGCCTCCGGTAGTCAAGAATATGATATTAACCTCGCCACCTGTAAAATCGGCATCGACGAAGACGTCTTCAACATCCCAGGTTGCGTTGCTACCCGTTCCGGCGGTTTAATGTTGGGCGCTTTCATCCCACCCGCCGATGATGATAAATTAGTTTACAACAAATACATTTTGCACGTTGAATCTTATAGCCCAGTTGGTTACGACGAAGACTTCATTGAATTTTACTATGTCCCAGCAATCCTCACGCAAACCGGCTCCGCCGACACCACCCAAGATCCAGTAGTGAACATTGAATATGACGAAGGTGTCGCTAAAGTTGAAGTTATGCCGGTTGATGGTAACGGTAACCCACTCTTTGATAAACCAATTGTACTTACGCTTGAACCTGACGAAACGGGCAAATTCCCCGCCGGCTCTCAAACTGTCACCTTACCGTTCGGTTCATACGGTCTCAACACGGGTGAATATTCAGTCGTCGTCACTAGCTACAAGCAAACTTCCGAACCAGCCACCGATGACGACGGCAATCCAATCTACGACGAAGACGACAACCCAGTTTATAATTACGGCTACGAAGTCTTGCCGGCGCCAATCGATACTTTCACCGTCTCCTATACCCAACCTGCCGCTCCAGATGTCCCGAACACCGGTCGCTTCCTCGGCAACCTTAACCTCGCCAGTTCCGACATTATCGTCACTTCTGTCATCGCCTTCGCTGGCTGCGCCGCTGTCGCGTTCATCCTCATCAGCCGCAGGAAAAAAGATTACCGCAAAAACGTCCGCGGTAGAAAATAACCAAGCCGCATAACTCTACCAAGAGGAAAGGATACTCGAAAAACTGCGAGGGTATCCTTTCCTCATTTTAGTATTTTATTTTTTACCAATTCGTGATATAATAGACAAAGATTTCTGGGCCGGTAGCTCAGTTGGTTAGAGCACGGGCCTTTTAAGCCCGGTGTCGAGAGTTCGAGCCTCTCCCGGCTCACCAGAATCATTTAATAATTCACCCGACGGAGCCTTAGCTCAGCTGGCTAGAGCGTTTCTTTGACGTAGAAAAGGTCAGAGGTTCAAATCCTCTAGGCTCCACCACCGCACAGATTACGCTAATTATGGCGTAATTTTTATTGTTTTTCTATCTTTACTTCGGCCTTTGTTGTGCCACCGGCCGTATAGACCGAAACCTTATACCTCGCACCAGACTCTGAACGCATAATAAACTCCACCGTATCTACCACTTCCATCTCTTGGCGCTGGCTACTGGACGTGGCTTGCTCTGCTACT
>CALEGA010000055.1 GCA_937876715.1 uncultured Candidatus Saccharibacteria bacterium | reverse complement strand
GTTCGCGTCTGCGAGTTGTCCGCGCGATAAAACTTCTGGAAAATATGCTGCAAATCTTCCGCCGCAATCCCAATCCCCGTATCCGTCACATTAATCAAAGCGCGGTCGCCATCTCCTTGTACATTGACCCAAACCGCACCCCCCTCCGGCGTATATTTAATCGCATTTTCAATCAAATTCGCTAGTATCTCGCCCAAGAAATCCACGTCCGCAAACGTATAAACCACCTGCTCAAGCGACTTCCCGCCCGTAAATCGCTGACTCTTCATCGAATCCGCGCCAAAGCTATAATTAATGTTCTTTTCCTTAAACTTCGGAATATACTCGTCCGCAAATTTCTTCACAAAACCCGTCAACTCAAGCGGCACATTATGCGCGTGAATCCGCTTGTCGTCGAGCTTCGTCACGTCGAGTAAGTCACGGAACAAATTCCCAAGGTGTTGCGACGCACTATGTGCCGACTCCAAATATTGTCTCGCTCGCGCGTCAATCGTCGCCGTCTGCGGATTCAAAGCAAGCCCCAAATATCCCTCAATCGAAGCAACCGGCGTCCGCATTTCGTGGCTCGCCGTGGAAATAAACTCCGTCTGCGCCCCCTCTTCCTCCAATTCTTTCGCGATGTTACGGAAAGTAATAATCCGGTCGCTCCGCCCATCGCCCGACGGCGTCATATGTAGCGCAATCGGCGTCTTTTTATCGCTCTGCTTCGCTACCAAAACATAATCGCGCGACTCAAATTCCTGATTTGTCTTAATCGAATTGCTAAATTCGTTATTGTTCTCATCTACTCGCTCACCGTCATTTTTCTCAAACTTCATCACTAGCGAATAGTCCAAATTTAGCGCATTTTCCGCCTTGTCGCAGCCAATCATATCTACCGCGGCTGGGTTAATATACTTAATCACGCCATCTTTATTAACAATCAAAATCCCATCCTGAATCGTTCTCAGGGCAAGCTCAGCAAGTTTTCCCGTATCGACCGGTTGCGCACCCGGCACGGCAGCACCAGTTGCGGCAGATTGTACAGGTTGTGCATTTTTCTTTCCAAAATTAAATATGCCCATCACATATTATTTTAACACAAGCTTTAAAAAATGTGGTATATTTATTTTATATGAACAAAGAAACTATTTATATCGAACCGAGTGACGATATCACGGACATTCTTTCTAAACTCAAAGCGTCCGATAAAAAGATAGTCGCGCTTGTTCCACCTAAAAAGCCCACTGTGCTTTTAAGCTCTGTCAATGTCAAACTAATCGCTCGCACCGCCAAGTCCGAGAAAAAGGCAGTTGTCTTAATCACGACCGACGACGCCCTTACAAAACTCGCGATGACTGCCAATCTCCCTGTCGCCAAGTCTCTCAAGTCTCGTCCTGTGATGCCTGGCGAAGAGCCTAAGCCGGAAGAAAAACCCGCCGCTAAGTCCGAAGCGGAAGATAAAACTGAAGAAGAAACCGAGGAAGAAGACGCCGGCGAGGATGAGGATGAACCAAAAAACGATACGACGGAAGACGAAGACGAAGCGGGAGAAGAAAAGGATGAGGACAAAGAATCCGCCGTCGTTGACAGCATAGAAAAAGAAGAGTCAAAAGAAGACGACAATGATGAAGACGATGACGACGAAGACGACGAAAAGCCTAAAGATAAGAAAAAAGATAAAAAAGACAAGAAAGCCAAAAAGGAAAAATCCGACGCCACTGGCATCAAGGGCTTTATCGTCAATCATAAAATCTGGGTTATTCTCGGCGCTTTCCTCCTCGTTGCCATCACGGGCTTCCTCATCTGGGCATTTGTTTATGCGCCGGAAGTTAGCGTCGCCGTTTCCGTCCGCACCACTTCCTCCAATTTCTCCGAAAACGTCATTTTCACCACCCAACCCGCCGACGAAGATGTCGAAAAAAGCACGTTCTACGCCCACGAAGAAAAGTTAGAAAAAGAACAGGTCGTTAAATTCACCGCCACGGGTAAAAAAGATATGGGCGACCCAGCCACCGGCGCCGTCGTAGCTTTCTACCAAAGCAAGGAAAGCTTTACATTCAGCTTTGCCGCTGGCTCAAGATTCGTCTATAAAGGTCTTGAATATGAAGCTACTGAAAATGCCTCGCTTTCTTGGGATGGCGAAAATGATATGGGCTGCGAAAACGGCAGTTCAATCTCAAAGGGCTGCTTAAAATCCGTTAAAGTCCCGATTAAAGCTACCGCCGCGGGCGAAGACTACAACATTTCCGGTCAACAAAACGGCTGGACTTCAAACGATTTCGCTGCTGTCTCTGTTTACAATGCTGAAGACATCGCTGGCGGCACTTCAAAAATCGTCACCGTCGTTCAGCAATCCGACATCGACGTCGCCCTTGATAAAATGAAGAGTGAATCCGGTGGCGACGGCAAAAACGAACTTCTTGCCAAACTTTCCAATACCGTCACGCCAATCGAAGCAAGCTTCAAAGTCGAAGCGACCGACCCGAAAGTCACTCCCGCCGTCGGCGAAGAAGTCAAAGAGGGTGTCACGCCACAAATCTCGACCAAGACTAGCTACTCCGTCCTCACGGTTGACAGCGTCCGCATCGAAGAGTTCATCAAGAAAAAAGCCACCATCGAAGAGGGGAAGCGCCTCTACTCCGTTGGTGAACCGTTCGTGGAATACTTCTCCAAGAGCGACGATAAGACCTACAGTGCCAAACTCAAGACAACTTACAAGGTTGGTCCCGAAATCAGCGAAACCGAAGTTCTCGAAAAAATCCAAGGCGAAAAAATCGGTCGCATTGAGCCGGTTCTTAAGGACGCTTTCCAAGGTATCAGCTCCGTCAAGACCGAAAAATCTTACTTCTGGGTCAACTCCGTCCCGAACGACCCGAACAAGATTCATATTGAGCTTACGGTCGAAGAATAATATAATATATACATAACAATTAGGGAGGTTAGATGAAGTTATTAGGTTTAGACGTGGGGGAAAAGCGCATCGGCATAGCTAAGGCAGACACCAGCGTTAAAATCGCCGTGCCGTCCGGTATGGTGCCGGTTGACGGGCAGGAAATCACCACTATTGTTCGCATTTGCGGCGCGCACGACATCGACATCGTCGTCGTCGGTATGCCTCGCAATTTGCAAGGTCAACTCACGCAACAAAGCGAATCCGTCAAAAACTTCGTTAAAAGCCTCAATAAAGCGCTTCTCGCCGCTAAACCTAATAATAAAACCGTCAAAATCTTCTTCCAAGACGAATCTCTCACCTCTGTTCAAGCAAAACAGAATCTAAAGGCAAAGGGCTTTGACAAAAAAGCCGGTGACGTTGACGCTGAAGCCGCCACGCTCATTTTGCAAGACTTTCTTGAAAATCTCGCCCGCCGTGTCGCCGATAAAAAAGTCGCCGCCTCGGCCGCTCCCGCCACTTCTGCTGCTTCCGTCGCTCCTGCTGCTATGCCCTCGTTCCAAGCTCAAGCTACCCCCACTCCTCCCCCCGCCGAAGCGCCCAACGCCCTCGACGCGCCCGCTGACGAAAGCAAAAAACCCGCCAAGGCAGAAATCTCGCTCAAAAAAGCCAACAAAAAGGAACTCAAGCCTCGCTTTAAGAGCGCTAAAGAAAACACCGTTCGTAAGTGGGTCGCTATCCGCATTATCATTATCATCGTCGCCATTCTCGGTCTCAGCTATCTTGGCGTCTCACTCTGGTATAATTCTGCTATTTCTCCCGTCGTCGCCTCTGATAAATGCGCTAGCATCTTCAAAGCGGACGAAACCGACCCCTGCGCCACGGTCCAATTTGAAGTCGAATCCGGCGCCAATGTCTCCAGCATTGCCGATGCCTTAAAAGAAAAAGGTCTCATCCGCAGCTCACTCGCCTTTAAAATCTATGCTAAGCTCACTGGCGGCTCTTCCGACCTTAAATCTGGCAAATACAACTTCGCTCCCTCTATGCCGGTCGAAAAAATCTATTCAAAGCTCATCGCCGGCACGAATGACGCCGTCGTCTTCCGCTTCACGACGCTTCCTGGGGAAACTATGAAAGACATTAAAAAACGCCTGCTTTCCGTCGGTTACACCTCCGAAGAAATCGACGCCGCTTTCGCTAAGAAATACGATCACCCCGTCCTCGCCGACAAACCCGCCGACGCTTCGCTCGAGGGCTATCTCTTCGGTGAAACCTACGAATTTTATCAAACCGACTCCGTCGAAACCATCGTTGTCCGTATGCTCGACGAACTCTACTCTGTCGTCGAAAAGAACAATCTCCGCCAAAAGTTTAACAATATGGGCTACACGCTCCACGAGGGGATTATTATGGCATCCGTCGTCCAAAAGGAGGCGGGTACCGTCTCTAAAGATGACCAAAAAATCGTCGCCCAAATCTTCTGGGATCGCCTCAAAGATGGCTGGAAACTTGGCTCCGATGTCACCGCGTCCTACGCCGCTGACCAAGTTGACCCCGAGCGAAAAACCTACACCGACAACGCCGCCGTCCTTGACATTGACTCTTGCTACAATACCCGCAAAAACGTTGGTCTCCCCTGTGGTCCTATCTCTAATCCGAGCGCCCTCGTCCTCATCTCCACCGCTAATCCCGCCGACACTACTTATCGTTATTTCTTGACAGGAGACGATGGTTTGATGTATTATAGTAACACAGAGGCTGAGCATAACCAGAACGTTCGCGACCACTGCCAGACCCTCTGTAACGCTCAATTATGAAAACTAAGAAAGCTCAAAAAAACGACCATAACCCGTTTCTGCGGGCTGTTGGTTATGCCTTATCTACCGCTGCTGTCCTCGGTTTAGTTTATTTTGGCTCTCAAAATAAGACCGCCGAAGAGAACGGCGTCCCGATTATGCTGGCAATTTCCGATAACAACTATTCCGTCTCCGTTGACCAGCTTTCCGAGCTCTACATCGTCGCCGAAATCGCCAACAACGTCAGCCTCAGTTCCTCTAACTACCTCAATATGGACTACATCTCCGCCGTCACTCAATACTCGATTAACCAGACCGCCTCTTCCCGCATCGAAAAGACCAACATCGTTGACACTTCCTCCCTCGCCAAGGGCGTGATTGAATATGAAGTCGGCGCCGGCGAGTCTATGGAAAACATTGCCAATTCTTTCGGTCTCACTACCGACCAAATCCGTTGGTCAAACGGTCTCAAAACCACCGATATTTCTGCTGGTCAAACCCTCTATCTCCCGAGCGTCTCCGGTATCGTCTATACGATTAAAGAGGGCGACACCGCCGATTCTATCGCCGGCAAATACGGCTCTTCCGCCGCCGAGATTAACGAAAAGAACAACCTTGCTACTCGCGGTGTCACCGCCGGCACTAAAATCGTCGTCCCGAACGGGGTTATTCCGGAAACTGAACGCCCAGAATACGTCGCACCTGCTCCCGTTGTCACCCGTCCGACTTACTACGCCACCAGCCTCGCCTACTCAAACGCCAACCCGATGCCATACGGTTGGTGTACGTGGTACGCTTGGCAATGGCGCTATAACGCCGGCTCGCCGCTCCCGACTAACCTCGGTAACGCCCGCTACTGGGATAACCAACTTTACGGTTCTTACCGCATCGACCGCAATCCGGAACCAGGCGCCGTCTTCGTCGCCGAAGGTGGCTACTATGGTCACGTCGGCATTGTCGAAAGCGTCAACGGCGACGGCACTATCACTGTCTCCGATATGAACGGTCCTCAAGGTTGGGGTAGAATCGCTACCCACGTTTACGGCCCGTCTGAATGGGGTAGCTACTCCTTTATTCACGAACGCCTCTAAGCTTGAGTTTTAACGCTAAAAATGGTATAATAAAGGTATTATGTTTGTTGATACCGCGAAAGTAAAATTAAAGGCTGGTAAGGGCGGCGATGGCGCCGTTTCTTTCCGTCACGAAATCTACATCCCTAAGGGCGGTCCCGATGGTGGCGACGGTGGCAAGGGTGGCTCTATTATTTTTCGCGCCGACAAAGACACTAATACGCTTCTCAACTTCCGCTTCACGCCCGAGCTCAAGGCAGAAGATGGCAAAAACGGCGCCGGCACCCGTTCTGCCGGTCGCTCTGGCAAAGATTTAATCGTCGAAGTTCCTATCGGCACCGTCGTTAAAAAAGACGGCAAAGTTATCGCCGACCTCACGCACGACCAAGCGGACGCGGTCATCGCTCGCGGCGGCGACGGCGGCTTCGGCATCCAGACGAGCCTTCTGGGCAGCGGCCAGAGCCTCTTCCAGGGAGTAGTACTTAGCGCCGTTGACCTCAGCCACAGGCTTGACATTCAGCTGTGCATTGCTGTAGGTATACTCGTCAACCTGCTCGAAG
>CALEGA010000054.1 GCA_937876715.1 uncultured Candidatus Saccharibacteria bacterium | reverse complement strand
AGCCTCTGAAGCCGACATAATGCCGAGCTGCTCTCCATTAGTTCCAATTACGCGTACTTCGGGATAACGAATTTCTCCGTTGAGTTTGGTGCGTGAGTTGTGTTTACTAATGGGGGTGGTCCTTTCTCTTTAACCTTATCTTTCAATTATAGCAAAAATTGTTAAGATTTGCAAGGGGTAGATATGGTTAGCGTTTGCGGTAATTAAGCGCTTCCGTGAGGTGAGGAACGTTGATTTCCGGAGCGCCGTCAAGGTCGGCGATAGTTTGGGCGACCTTGATGACCTTGAAGTAGGAGCGAGCCGAGAGATTGAGTTTTTGTGAGGCGGAGTCGAGGAGGGTTTCGGCGGCGGGAGTGAGCTTGAGCAGAGTCGAAACTTGGTGGGAGGAGAGGGAAGAGTTGAAGACGTCGGATTTGCCATAGCGAAGGCGTTGGTGTTTTAGCGCCTCTGTTATTTTATTTTTTACAACACTATGTTCGGTGGGTTTGTTTAAGTCGAGAGTGGTGGTTTGACGAAGGTCGGAGTTTTCGACTTTGGTGACGGTGATGTTCATATCGATACGGTCGAAGAGAGGGCCGGAGAGTTTCTTTTGATAGGCGTTGATTTGGTTTTGCGTGCAGGTGCATTCGTGGGTTGGATCGCCGAGGTAGCCGCAAGGGCAGGGATTCATAGTGGCGATGAGCATAAAGTCGGCGGGGTAGGTGGTTTTAGCGTTGACGCGGGAAACGGAGATTTTCTTGTCTTCGAGCGGTTGGCGAAGTGCTTCGAGGACGGAGCGGGGAAATTCGGGGATTTCGTCGAGAAAGAGAACGCCGAGGTGAGCAAGAGAGATTTCGCCTGGCTCCGCTTTGGAGCCGCCGCCGATAATGGAGGTGGCGGAGGCGGTGTGATGAGGGGAGCGGAAAGGACGGGCAGAGACGATCTGGTCGGTTTCGCCGGCGAGGGAGTGGATTTTGGTGATGGCGATCTGTTCTTCGGGCGAGGGAGGTGGGAGGAGATTAGCGGCGGCGCGAGCGAGAAGGGTTTTGCCGGCGCCCGGGGGACCGGAAATGAGAATGTTGTGGTGTCCGGCGATGGCGACGGCGAGAGCACGTTTGGCAAACGATTGACCACGGATGTGGTCGAGAATTGGCGCATTTTTGTCTGTTTCTGTATTTTCTACAACATTTTGGGGAGGGTTTTCGATGGTCTGTTCGTGCTTTTCCGGGAAGCGGAGTGCGCATCCGGACGAGAGGCAGCAGATTTCCAGCTTCAGGCGCTTCAGGGTCGCCTTGGTTTCCGCCAGGTTTTCCAAGGGGACGTAGATTTCAGGGATGTGGGCGGCGCGGGCAGCTTCGACGATGTTGATGATGCCGTGGACTGGGCGGAGAGAACCGTTAAGGGAGAGCTCGCCGACGAAAAGCTTGTTCTTAAGGTCGGATTCGAGGAGCTGTCCGCTGAGGGTGAGGACGGTGAGGGCGATGGGGAGATCAAGATAAGAACCGTCCTTTAAGAGGTCGGCGGGAGCGAGGTTGATGGTGACGCGCTTGTCGGGGAACGAGAAGCCGGAGCTAGTGAGGGCGCTTTTAACGCGTTCACGCGCCTCAGAGATGGTTTTATTGGCCATTCCGACGATATTGAAGGCGGGGAGGCCCTTATTCATATCGCCTTCAACCTCCACGATGCGACCTTCGTAGCCATAGGGAATGGCAGAGTACGTTTTTGCAATCATGGTTTAAGAATAGAGGACGCGAGGCGAAACTGCAAGGAGAAGCGGAATAGAGGAAAAGGGGTAGCGTTTTAGAGAGAAGTGTGATATAATGAAAGGAGTTGGGGCTGACAAAGCTTAGACGAATTATTAACAGATATCAAGCGTTACGATTGAACACCGTAAGTGTTAAATAAGTGCTGAAAACACTGTTGCAAGGCGTGTAGCTTACATGCCTGCTTATGCCTAATCTAATTTTATAGGCTGGTCTGTTCTTGAGATTCCGTAGAGGGCAGATTATCATACAACGGAGTTAAGGGCCTCTTGGTGACAAGAGAGGCTTCGAAAATTTAGTCAAGGCAGCTTAGAGTTTCGTTTCTTGCCGCTTTAAGCGAGATGCCGAGATAAAACAGGAGACTATGAACGTAGAATGATATCCAGTGATTTTTCGGACCCGGAGGCAGTATCCGGCAGCTCCACCAAGGAAATGAATAAAAAAATTATACACCTCTAAAAACAAAGGTGATTTTTTATGAAACAGGGAAGAGGAGCCAAGAAAAAGACCGGTAACTGCGAGGAAAACCGGTCTTTTTGTGTAGAGTGTGGAGTTATTTTTGGCTAAAATGTTTGTTTTTGGCTTTGAATAATTTATTTATTCAAAAGCTAATACCATCATAACGCAACAAAACGCTTGTGTCAACACTTTTTTGCATAAATTTTTTATGATTTTTTAAGAGTTTTCCACAAGCGGGGGATAGAGGAAGCGGAGACTAGGTGTAAAAAATACAACATTTTTGAACACTAAAAATAACAGAGAAGAAATGGCGCTTTGTTGTAAAAAATAATTTAAAAAAGTTGAACAAATATATTGTATTTTCGCCTCAAATGTGCTAGGATAAGGATGTCGAAAGACAAAATAAAAACGAAAAACAAAAGGAAAAAGATGAAGTATGAATAAAGAAAGGGAACTGGCGGCGCAAATAGGCAACTCTTAGCCATAAATTACACCTAGGAATTGCCTTGAGCTTCGTCAGTAAGAGCGAAGCGCGTTAGCAGAACTTTTCGTTAGCACCTTCAAACAAAATAGAACGAAAAGGGAACTAGCAAGGACGTGCTCCACATTAGGTGGAGCGGTCAAGAGACTGAGGCGGGGACAAGGGTTGCGGCCTATAGTAAGTTTAGTTTGCCGGATAATCCCCCCGCTTTAGCCCATAGAATTATACTTGGGGGCAAAAAGCAAACACGCAATATACACTTAAGCGTAAGTGTGATACAATAGACGTATGCGTGGCAGACTCGTACCAATCTTAAGTATTCTTTCGCTTTTTGGAATACTAGCTATGCTTAACTATACCGCGCCGCGAGAAGCCGGCGTTTTCGGTGTTTTAGTATTTTTTACAATGGTTTTTATAGTGTTGTTCGGCGTGATGGTCGAGGTCGTAAAAATCTTTCAGAGGATACTAAAGGACAAGAATGGCGGGGAGATTTCTGAGAACAAGACGTATATGTATGCGACGGTGCTTGCCTTTGGACCGATTATTTTGCTGGTGACGAGATCAATGAGTCTAATGACGATTGCGGGGACGGTGATTTTCGTGTTTTTGGGCTGTTTTTTAATACACAAAAGAGCGTAAGCGTGGTAAAATAAGCATATGTATAATGAGTTTGAGGATGCGTTAGCTAGAGATAATACTTCGCTCAAGAAAGAGATGGGGGAAGAGGGGTTGAAAGAAATTCGAAAGATTGAGAGACAGTTCGCGGATGACCCGTATATGCTGAATGTGAAGATTCAAGATATGAGCGATACGCTGATTTATCGTGCCTTTGGGCGTGTGCGTGAGGGGAGTGAGAGGCAATGAATAGCCCGGTGTTGTATTTGATTTTGGGTGGGGTGGCACTCCTGTTTGTGTTAATTTTACTACGGGCAGGACACGTGAAAAAAGTGCGTGAGATTAAAGAGGTGGAGCGGGGGTTGAAGATGATTGCGATGTTGATTCATCTGCCGCCGACGACGGATGATATTCAAGGAGGGGGGAGAGACGAGCGTGACGTGGTGAATGAGGCGATTTCTCAGGCGCAGGTGATGTATTCGATGATTGCGTCAACTCTAGTAAAAGGGAAGAATGCGAGGATCTTTGGGCAGAAGCATATTTCCTTTGAGATTGTGGCGACGGGCGGGATGATTAAGTATTATGCGGTGGTGCCAGCGGTGCTAACGGAGACGGTGAAGCAGGCGGTGATTTCGGCATATCCGACGGCGCGGCTAGAGGAGGCGGAGAGGGAGAACATCTTTTCGAAAACGGCGAAGCTATCAGGGGTAGCGGGTGGAGAATTAGTGTTGAAGAAAGAGTATGTCTATCCGATTGCGACATATGAGGAGACGAAGCGAGATGCGAGTGTGGCGCTGCTTAATACGATGGCGGCGACGAAAGAGGGCGAGGGCTTGGGGGTGCAAGTGATGTTCCGTCCGAAAGATAATGAGTGGACAAAAAATGCGGAGACTTGGGTAAAAAATGTAAAAGACGGGAAGAAAAAAAGTGCGATGGTTGGCGGAGCGAACAATTTTCTTAACGACATTGCACAAATTTTTAGGTTGCTTTGGAAGCCACTTGAAGCGCGAGAGGGGAGTATTGAGAAGCGGGAAGAGGTGAAAGTGCTGACGAACATCGAGCAGCAAGAGATTGGCGCGGTGGAAGAGAAGACGAAATATGCGGCGTTTGAGACGTTGGTGAGGATTGTGGCGAGTAGCGAACAGGGGAAAGCGCGAGCGGAGGCGATGGCGGGGGGTGTGGTGACAGCGTTTTCGCAATTTGATTCGGCGATTTATAACGGGTTTAAATATGAGCCGGCGAAAGATGAAAAAAAGCTGGCGCGAGACTATATTTTCAGGGATTTTCCGCTAATTAAGACGAGCAATATATTAAATAGCGTGGAGCTGGCGACGATATATCATTTGCCGGAGCAGAATGCGATTCCGACGAGCCAAGTGATGCGACAGATGACGAAGCAGGTGGAGGGACCGGCGAAATTGGTGGAGAACGGGGTGCTAATTGGGGTGAATGAGTTTAGAGGGGAGAAGAAAGAGATTCGGCTGTCACAAGAGGACAGGAGGAGGCATACTTACGTGATTGGTTCGACGGGGATGGGTAAGTCGAAGTTTTTGCGTAATATTGCGTATCAAGATATGTTGGATGGGAGAGGGTTTGCGTTTATTGACCCGCACGGCGACGTGGTAGAGGAGCTGTTGTCGATGGTGCCGAAAGAGAGAATTGATGATGTGATTTACTTTGACCCTGGGGATTTGGAAAATCCGATTGGGATGAATATGTTTGAGTTTCAGACGCCGGATCAGAAAGACTTCATTATTCAAGAGGGGATTAATATGCTTTATAGCCTTTATGACCCTGGGCATACGGGGATTTTTGGGCCGAGAGGTGAGCATATGTTCCGTAATGCGGCGCTGCTTTTGATGTCTGACCCGAACGGCGCTTCGTTTATTGACGTACCGAGAGTGTTTATTGACCCAGAGTTCGTGAAAGCGAAGTTGCAGTATGTGACGGACAGGCAGGTGTATGATTATTGGACAAAGGAGTTCCCGGCGAGCCAGAAGAGCAATGATGCGGGGGAGGTGACGACGTGGTTTGTGTCGAAGTGGGGACCGTTTATTTCGAATACGATGATGAAGAATGTGCTAGGGCAGACGAAGAGTGGATTTAACATTCGTGAGGTGATGGACAACAATAAGATTTTGTTGGTGAATTTGTCTAAGGGGAAGATGGGGGAGCTGAACGCAAATCTACTCGGTATGATATTTGTGATGAAATTCCAACAAGCGGCGATGAGCAGACAAGATATACCAGAGCACGAGAGGAAGGACTTTTGTCTGTTTGTGGATGAGTTCCAGAACTTTTCGACAGATAGCTTTGAGAGTATTTTGTCAGAGGCGAGAAAGTTCCGCTTGAATTTGATCGTGGCGAACCAGTTTATGACGCAGCTGACCGACCGGATTCGTGAGGGGGTGCTGGGGAATGTGGGGACGATTATCGCTGGGCGGCTTGGGGTGACAGATGCGGAGCTGATTGAAAAGGTGTTTGCGCCGACGTTTACGGCGGAGGATTTGCATAAGACGCCGAATTATCACGCGGTGGCGACGGTGATGATGTATGGGATGCCGAGTACGCCGTTCACGATGACGTGGTCGGTGTTAGGGAAAGAAAATCCGGATGTGTTGCAGAGTTTGAAGACTTATTCGGCGACGAAGTATGGGCGACCGCGAGCGGAGGTGAGTCGAGAGATTGATCGGAGGTTGGCGGCGAGCAATAAAGAGGGAACGGTGAATAAGGCGGAGATGGCGCGAACTTATCAAGTGCCTGGGAAAGAGGCGCGAGAGGAGAACTTTTTGGAGGCGTGGATGCGCAAAAAAAATGAGCTGAGTAATGGTGGCGAAAAAGTGGCGACGGAAGCGGCGAAAACAGAGGTGAAGCCAGTGATTGAAGCGCGGGAGGAATCTGCGCAAAAAATGCCCGAAAAAGCGGCGGAGAGGGCGCAAGAAGGCGCTTCGAGGCGGCGAGACGATGGTTTTTGGCAAGCGGACGACAAAATAAGCTTAAGGTCTTGAAAAAATAGCTAAAAACAGATATAATAGGGGAAGTTATTTTAAAGACAGAGGTAATTTGCTATGCCAAAGGCGCAGGAATATGATTCGTCAGAAATTAGAGTCCTTGAGGGGCTGGAGCCAGTGCGGATTCGCCCTGGGATGTATATCGGCTCGACAGGGTACGATGGTTTGCATCATTTGATTAAAGAGATTGCGGATAACTCGATTGATGAGGCGATTGCGGGGTTTGCGAACAAGATTACGATTACGATTTTGAACGACGGTGGTGTGCGCGTGGATGATAATGGGCGCGGTATTCCGGTAGATAAACACCCGAAGACGGGTCTATCGACGCTGGAGACGGTGTTAACGGTCTTGCACGCGGGCGGTAAGTTCGGTGATGGGGGGTATAAAGTTTCCTCTGGTTTGCACGGTGTTGGTTCGTCGGTAGTGAACGCGTTGTCAACGAAGATGATTGCGGAAGTTTATAGGGATGGGAAGACGCATCACGTGGAATTTGAGGTGGGGAAGACCTCGAAACCGTTTAGCGTTTCTGATGGTTGCCCGAGGGAGCACGGAACGTCAATTACGTTTTATCCTGACCCGACGATTTTTAAAGAGACAACGACGTTTGACTATGATTGGGTGTCGAATTATGCAAGGCATCAAGCGTATCTGACGAAAGGGATTTTGATTGAGGTAAATGATGAACGGACGGGCGCGAAAGAGTCGTTCTATTTTGAGGGTGGGATTCGGAGTTATGTGAAGAGGTTGAACAATGGGAAAGAGGTGATTTCTGACGATATTTTCTATGTCGAGAAGAAGATTGCCGATTCAGAGGTGGAGATTGCGTTGCAATATAACGATACCTTTGCGGAAATTATGAAGCCGTTTGCGAACAACGTGTTGACTCCTGATGGGGGGATGCACGTGGTGGGCTTTAGGACGGGGTTGAACCGGACAATTAACGATTATGCGCGCAAGAATGGGCTTTTAAAGGAAAAAGAGGACAATCTGACAGGAGATGATATAAAGGAGGGTCTCACGGCGGTTATTCTTGTGAAGCTGCCAGACCCGCAATTTGAGGGTCAGACGAAGAATAAGCTCGGAAATCCAGAGGTGAGGGGATATGTTGACAAGGTGATGACCGAGTATTTCGGGTATTATCTTGAGGAAAATCCGGCGATAGCGAAGAAAATCGTGCAAAAAGCGACGTTGGCAGCTCGTGCGAGGAAAGCAGCGAGGGCGGCGAGAGATAATGTGATTCGTAAAGGAGCGTTCGATGGATTGAATTTGCCGTCGAAGCTGGCAGATTGCTCATCGAGAAACAGGGATGAGTGCGAACTCTTTATCGTCGAGGGTAATTCGGCGGCGGGTTCGGCGAAAGAGGGGAGAAACCCGAAGATTCAGGCGATTTTGCCTTTGCGTGGTAAGGTGTTGAATACTGAGCGGGCGAGGTTGGATAAGATGTTGGCGAATCAGGAGCTGGTGTCGTTGATTAAAGGGTTAGGGGTTGGAATCGGGGAACAGTTTGATATTAACGGGCTACGGTATGACAAGATTGTGTTTATGACCGATGCTGATGTCGATGGTTTGCATATTGCGACGCTTTTGATGACGTTCTTTTTCCGGTATATGCCAAAAGTGATTGAAGAGGGACACGTCTATCTGGCGAAACCGCCGCTGTTTGGTCTGATTAAGGGGACGGGGAATACGCGGAAGATTGATTATCTTTATGATGAGGCGGCGCTGGAAGCGAAGTTGAATGAGAAGATTGAGGAGAAGCGGAAAGCGGGGACGAAGATTGATGAGAACCAAGAGAGGTTTAAGCAGGCGGGATACACTGCACAACAGAGGTTTAAGGGTCTTGGCGAGATGGATGCGAAGCAACTTTGGGAAACGACGATGGACCCAGAAAATCGTGTCCTAGTGCAAGTGCATATTGAAGATGCCGAGAAGGCGGATGCGGTGTTTGCGAAGCTGATGGGCGACCAAGTTGATTTGCGCAAAAACTTTATTCAGGCGGGAGCGGCGAAAGTCAATCTCGACGATCTGGACTTTTAAGGAGGAAATATGGCAGAAAACGCAAAAAATGATGATTTAAAGAAGATTAACCTCGAAGAGCCACAAGAGGGTGCTATTACGGGAGAAGTGGTTGGCAGTGAGCCTGAGGGGACGACAGAGGCACTTTTGACGGGGATTGAAAATCGCAATGTTGAGAGTACGATGGAGGAGTACTTCCTGAAGTATTCGATGTCGGTGATTGTTGACCGCGCGCTGCCTGATGTGCGCGATGGTTTGAAGCCAGTGAACCGCCGGATTTTGTACGCAATGAACAAAAACGGGTGGAAAGCGCCACACGCGACAGTGAAGTCGGCGCGTATCGTGGGCGAGGTGATGGGTAAGTACCATCCGCATGGTGATTCGTCGATTTATATGGCGATGGTGAACCTGGCGCAACCTTGGAAAATGCGCTATACGCTGATTGAGGGACAAGGTAACTTCGGTTCGGCGGACGGGGATGAACCGGCGGCATCGAGGTACACTGAGGCGCGGATGGATAAGGTGGGAGCGGAGCTGCTGGCGGATATCGATAAGGAGACAGTGGATTTTAGAGATAACTTTGATGGTAGTGAGAAAGAGCCAGTGGTGTTGCCGGCGGCATTGCCAAACATTCTTTTGAATGGACAGATGGGTATTGCGGTGGGGATGGCGACGAATATTCCGCCACATAACCTTGGTGAATTGGTGGATGCGACGGTGGCACAGATTGATAATCCAGAGATTTCTTTGGAAGAATTGATGAAATATGTGAAAGGTCCGGATTTTCCGACGGGAGCGGAAGTTTATGGCGGTGCGCCGATGAAGTCTGCTTACGCAACAGGGAAAGGTTCGGTGACGATTCGTGCCGTGACGGAGATTGAGGAACGTAAGAACGGACGCTATAATATCGTGGTGAAAGAGATGCCTTATGGGGTGTCGAAAGAGGATTTGAAGCAGAGAATCGTGGAGCTTGCCAACGAGAAGAAGATTACGCATATTGCGGATGTACGCAACGAGTCGGCGCGAGGGGTGACGAGGCTAGTGGTGGAGTTGAAGAAAGATGCGTTCCCGAAGAAGATTTTGAACCAGCTTTATAAGTTGACGCCGCTACAGACCGCATTTCATTATAATATGTTGGCGCTTGTGGATGGGCTGCAGCCGAGAATCTTGGGGTTAAAGGAGATTTTGGGCGAGTTTATTAAGCATCGCCAGAAAGTGGTGCGCCGTAGGACGGAATTTGATTTACGTAAGGCGAAAGAGAGAGCGCATATCTTGGAGGGGTTGAAGATTGCGCTTGATAATATTGACGAAGTGATTAAGGTGATTCGCGCGAGCTATGACGACGCTGATCAGCAATTGATGAAGAGATTTGGGCTGTCGGAGATTCAGGCGGCGGCGATTTTGCAGATGCAACTGAGGCGCTTGCAAGGACTCGAACGCGATAAAATCGAAGAAGAGTTGAAAGAATTGCACGAACTGATTAAGAAGTTAGAAGAGATTTTGGCGGACGAGATGAAGATTCTCGCTGTGATTAAAGAGGAGTTGTTGGCGCTTAAAGTGAAGTATGGCGATGAACGCAGAAGTAAGATTATTAATCACGAGGTGGGGAAGTTTGCTGAGGAAGAGCTGATTCCTGAAGAGGAAAGCGTGATTCTTTTGACGGCGCAGAATTATATGAAGCGTGTGTCGCAGAATGACTTTAGGAAACAAAACAGGGGTGGAAAAGGCAAACGTGGAATGACGACGAAAGAGGAAGATGTGATTGCGCAGATTATTACGGCGAATTCGCACGACTTCCTGCTATTCTTTACGTCGCAGGGACGAATTTTCCGCTTGAAAGCGTATGAAGTGCCGCAGGCGTCGCTTTCCGCAAAGGGAACGGCGGCGGTGAACCTCTTGTCGATGCATCCGGAAGAGAAGATTACGGCGATTATCAAACAGAGTTCGGGGATGGACGCGAGCGGCTATCTGTTTATGGCGACGAAGAAAGGGACGATTAAGAAGACGTCGGTGAAAGATTTCTTGAATATTCGCTCGAATGGCTTGATTGCGATTAAGTTGGATGAAGGCGATGAGTTGAAGTGGGTGCAGGGAACAACAGGGGAGAATGACGTGGTGATTTCTACGTCGGCTGGACAAGCGATTCGGTTCAACGAGAAAGATGTGCGAGCGATGGGACGTGCTGCGAGAGGGGTGCGTGGTGCTCGATTGCGTCCACGAGATGAGATTGTGGGGATGGACATTATTGACGACCCGAAACAAAAGATTTTGGCGATTTCTGCTAATGGTTATGGTAAGGCGACGTTAGCGTCGAATTTCCCAGCGCACAAGAGAGGTGGCGTAGGGATTAAAGTAGCAGCGGTGACGGCGAAAACTGGTCCGATTGTGGCAGTGCATACACTTGACCCGCTTGCGAAAGAGGTGATTATGATGTCGTCGAAAGGACAAGCGATTAGGGTGGCGGTGAAAGAGATCCCGACGCTCGGGCGGGCGACGCAAGGGGTGAGAATTATGCGGCTGGCTGAGGGCGATACGGTTGCCTCGATTGGGATTGTCCTGCCGGAGGAAGAAGAAAAGACGGAGGAGCCGAAAAAGTAAAAAATCTTTCAAAAAACTCTTGACAATAGGGGAAGTTTGAGATAAGATTAAGGAAGTCTAAGAGAACGCGAGGTTTATTCTTTCCGAGTCTCTGACGAGGTTTAACAATTTAGTTGTGCAATTAATGTTTTCTTTATAGAAAACTATCATCGTCAGTTCATTTTATTTGAGTAAATCAAATTATCTTTAATGGAGAGTTTGATCCTGGCTCAGGATGAATGCTGGCGGCGTGCCTAATACATGCAAGTCGAGCGGTAACAGGGCTTCACCGTGTCCTTGACACTCCGGGCTATATGCGGGAGGAAAGATTCGAGGATACAGTGAAGCTGCTGACGAGCGGCGGACGGCTGAGTAACGCGTGGGAACATACCCTAAAGTAAGGGATAACTAGTCGAAAGATTAGCTAATACCGTATGTGCTCTTCGGAGTAAAGTATTTATACGCTTTAGGAATGGCCTGCGTACGATTAGATAGTTGGTGAGGTAATGGCTCACCAAGTCGACGATCGTTAGATGGTTTGAGAGGATGATCATCCAGACTGGGACTGAGACACGGCCCAGACTCCTACGGGAGGCAGCAGTAGGGAATCTTTCACAATGGGCGAAAGCCTGATGGAGCAACGCCGCGTGCAGGATGACGGCCTTCGGGTTGTAAACTGCTTTTATAAGCGAGAAATATGATGGTAACTTATGAATAAGGACCGGCTAACTACGTGCCAGCAGCCGCGGTCATACGTAGGGTCCAAGCATTATCCGGATTGACTGGGTGTAAAGAGTTGCGTAGGTGGCAGGGTAAGTAGATAGTGAAATCTGGTGGCTCAACCATTCAGACTATTATCTAAACTGCTCCGCTCGAGAGCGTTAGGGGTAGCTGGAATTTCTAGTGTAGGAGTGAAATCCGTAGATATTAGAAAGAACACCGATAGCGTAGGCAGGTTACTGGGACGGTTCTGACACTAAGGCACGAAAGCGTAGGGAGCAAACGGGATTAGATACCCCGGTAGTCTACGCTGTAAACGATGGATACTAGCAGTTTCGGGTATCGACCCCTGGAGTTGCGAAGCTAACGCGTTAAGTATCCCACCTGTGTAGTACGATCGCAAGATTAAAACATAAAGGAATTGACGGGGACCCGCACAAGCGGTGGAGCGTGATCTTTAATTCGATGGTAAACGATAAACCTTACCAAGGCTTGACATCCGAGGAAGGCTCTCGAAAGAGAACTGTGCCTTCGGGAACCTCGAGACAGGTGATGCATGGCCGTCGTCAGCTCGTGTCGTGAGATGTTTGGTTAAGTCCATCAACGAGCGCAACCCTTGCAACCAGTTGTATTTTTCTGGTAGGACTGCCCCGGTAACGGGGAGGAAGGAGGGGATGATGTCAGGTCAGTATTTCCCTTACGCCTTGGGCTAGAATCGCGCTACAATGGCCGGTACAATGCGAAGCGAAGCAGTGATGTGAAGCAAATCGCACCAAAGCCGGTCCCAGTTCGGACTGGAGGCTGAAACTCGCCTCCACGAAGTCGGAATCGCTAGTAATCGCAGATCAGCATGTTGCGGTGAATACGTTCCCGGGTCTTGTACACACCGCCCGTCAAACCATGAGAGTCACCAACACCCGAAGTCCGCCTCGGCGGCCTAAGGTGGGGGAGATGATTGGGGTTAAGTCGTAACAAGGCATCGGTACGAGAACGTGTCGATGGATTACCTCCTTTCTTGAGAAGGAATAGATGCGCACGAAAGCGAAAGCTCGCGTGTAGCTAGGTCGGTCGTAATTGTGTAGTGTAAGCTTAGTACACAATTTTACCCGTAAGGGTGCGACTTTCAAGCTTAATCAACGACTTACGATGAAGTAATTGCACAACTAAGTTGTTAAAACAAATTTGCCCGTAAGGGCTTTTTTGTTGTATAATGCTGCTATGGAAAATGATACAAGAAATTTGGTGGATGAGTATAAAGGTATGACGAATGAGCAAGTTTTTGATGCGCTGAGTAAGAAAAGGAACGAGTTGGAAGTGGCGATTGAAAATGTTGAACACGATTTTAACATCGGGACGATTGTGAGAAGTGCGAATAGTTTCAATGTGGTGAGAGTGCACATCATAGGGAAGAAGAAATATAATCGGCGAGGAGCGATGTGCACGGACAAGTATCTTGAGATTGTGCATTGGGCGGATTATAAAGATTTTGCACGCGACCAAAAAGAACGTGGACGAGAGGTGGTGGCGATTGAGAACAATACGCCGAGAGCGCAAGGATTGGTGAGCAAAAAATTTGTTCAGAAAACGACGTTGGTGTTTGGCAGCGAGGGGGAGGGAATTACGCCGGAGCTTCTCGCGGCGGCGGATGACGTGCGGTTCATTGAAAGTTTTGGTTCGACGCGCAGCGTGAATGTGGGCGTGGCGGCGGGGATTGCGATGTATGAGTGGGCGAGGCAGTGCGTCTTGTAGGGCTATTTGCCTGGGAAAATTAAACTGACGAGGGCGTTGAGTAAGACCGTGTGGAGGTTGGTCATGACGAGGAAACCGATGCCGATACCGATGATGCCGAAGAGTTTGACGCGGTCATAAGAGCTGACACCGTGGGCGACGTTTTCGGCGATTTGGCGGTAGAAGACGACGCAGGCGCCACCAGCGGCGAGAATAATGAAACCGACGATGAACGCGCCAAGACTAAATTCCATAGGTCTATTATAACAGATTTTTGGTATTTTATATCAAGAGACTTGAAAAAAAGTGGAGAATAGGGTAGAATAGAGTGGCTGGGGTAATAGCTCAGTTGTTTAGAGCGCCGCCTTTGCAAGGCGGAGGTCCAGGGTTAGAGTCCCTGTTACTCCACCATTAATAATTTGGGGTTATAGCTCAGCTGGTTAGAGCGCGTCACTGATAATGACGAGGTCTGTGGTTCAAGTCCACATAACCCCACCACTAAGAAAACGCCTAGAGGGCGCTTTTTTGATAAGATGAAACCGCCGAGGACTCGGGCGGTTTCACAAGGTCAAATATTTGAACAACCTCGCAGTTGTGGTTTGTTCAAACTATATCTATTATATATCATAAGCTGAATAAAGTCAATATAAGAGAGGAAAGTATTTTTCCACAGGGGGAAAACTCAAAAAAGCAATTGGCTGATAATTTGTTCGGTTTTGAGGTATTGACAAAACTAAAGCAGTATGGTAAAATAAGCATAATCATCCTATAAGGGTGGGTTTAGTTAAAAATATGGTGGGCAGAAGGAGAGATCCAGAATGGCTGGAACTAAAGCTGGTGGTCTTAAAGCTGCCGCAACTAACAAGGCTAAATATGGCAAAGAATTTTATGCCAATATTGGTCGCAAAGGTGGTCAAAATGGCCACACCGGCGGTTTCGCTGCTAACCCTGCGTTAGCTAAAATCGCTGGTGCTAAGGGCGGACGTATTTCTCGTCGCGGTCCTGCGAAAAAATCTAAATAATAAGTTTAGTTTTAAAGAGAAGTCAAGCGTAGTCTTGGCTTCTTTTTGATTATGGTTGCTATATGGTGCTTCATCTGTATAATAGGTTGGTGTAAGAAAGGAGGTAAGAGATGAACGAGTACCAGACACAAGCGGCTGTTTTTGACCTGTTTAAAGCGACGGGAAATTATAACACGGTGGCGTTTGTGGAGAAAGTTTTGGGGCTCGTGGGCGAGGCTGGAGAGACAGCAGATAAGATTAAAAAGATTCTTCGAGATAAGGACGGGGTGATTTCCGAGATGGACCGAGCTGAAGTGGCGAAAGAGTTGGGGGATGTGCTCTGGTATGTGGCGAGCATTGCACGCTATTTGAATGTGCCGCTGGAGGACGTCGCGAGAATGAACCTTGAGAAACTCGAAAGTAGAAGAAACCGTAATTTACTTCACGGAGAAGGAGATAATAGATAATGTGGTTCCAAATTCCACTTTGGTCAATTAGACTATTCTTTGCGCCATCTTATAAAAAGACAATTACTTGGGTTTAACGCGAGTAAGTCTTTTGGCAAAAAGGACAGAAGAGACTCTCTGAAGAGACTTCGAGGCAAGTTTGACCGCAAGTTTTACAGAGAGTTTTTTGATGTACCCAATCGCGGTAGGTGTCGAGTTCGGCTTCGGCGAGGGATTCGTCGAAAGCGACGCCGTGGAGTTCGCAGAGTTCGCGAGTTTTTTCCCACGCGTCGCGTTCAATTTCTAGGCGTTCAAGAGAACGAGAGAAAGAGAAGTGTCCGAGGAGGGCGTGAGCGAGTTCGTGGAGGAGGAGGAAGCGAAAGTTTTCGTCGGATTCGAGGTAGAAGATGGACTTAGGCGGGCGGAAGAGAAATTTGCGACCGGATTTAAAGGTGAAGTCGGGGTAGGTGGATTGAAGCGTGTCGAGGAAAACGAGGTTGGTGCCGGAAAGGAGTGAAGTCTCCTCGGGCGGGCGAGGGGGAGTTTTTTGTTCGCGGACGTTGTCGGAGAAAATTGAGGCGGGCATAGGAGTTATTTGTGGTAATTTTGTTTAGCGTAGAGGTAGGCGCCGTAGATGGTGGAGTCGGTTGGGCGGCGGGCTTTTTTGAGCTTGAGGAGTTTATCGGCGGTGTCGGCGTGGAGTTTGGCGAGGAGAGGGCGTTTGAACCTTTGGAAAAGGAAAGCGAGAGGACCGCCGATGATGAGGGTGGCGGGGGATTCGTGGTCAACGATGTCGATTAAGCCGAGAGAGAGGCGAGCAAGGAGGTCTTCGAGCTTAATGTCGTCAAGGACGAGGTTTTGGAGCGTGTTGACGTGGTAGGCTCCGATAAGTGCTTTGGCAGAGGCGAGATCTTCCCATTCTTCGGTTTGGTTTTGGTAAGTGTATTTGACGTGCCCTGGTTCGAAAGCGTCGGAAGCTTTGGCGAGGAGTTTGCCGTCCTGGGCAATGCCGCCGCCGATGCCGGTCGAGAAAGTGAGATAGACTGACTTGCCGGATTTGCGACCGGCGCGAGTGGATTCGTATAAGGTGGCGAGATTAGCATCGTTGGCGAAGAAAATTTTACAGTTGAATAAATTTTTTATTGGGGTCAGGAGGTCGATTTTTTGCCAATCGAGGTTGCCGAATTTGAACGAACAAGAATCTGGCTCAATTTTGACGACGCCCGGGATGGCGACAGTGATTGCTTTGACGTGGCGACGGCAAGACTCTTTGGGAAGGAGCGTTTGGAGATTTTTAGAAAGGATTTTGATGTAGGCAGAGGGGTCTTTTTCGGTGGGGAATTTGAGGCGTTTGAGACAAAGCCCGCAGTGAGAGAAGAGAGCGAGTAGGGTTTTAGTACCTCCAATGTCTATCGCTAGAAACATATTTCTAATTATATCACAGCTTTACTTTAAGGGGAAAATTTGTTATAATTAAGAGATATTCGGGCTTGCTCAAGAGGTGTTTTAGGAAGACGCTTGTTGAGTAAGCCTGAAGGAAGGAATAATAACTAATGGCTAATGCCAAAAAACTAAGTTTTGACGAGCTTCTCAACGGAAATGCGGAGCTTGCTAAAAGAACCGTGGTCGGCGATACGATTAAAGGTATTGTGACTTCGGTGAAAAAACACGAAATTTTAATCGACCTTGGGACACAGGGTACGGGTTTGGTTTCTCGCAAAGAAGCTAGCTTTGCTAGAAATCTGAAAGTTGGCGACGAAGTGACCGCTTCGGTCGTTGATACAGAGATGCCGGATGGCACCGTGCTGTTGTCTTTGCGCAAGGCGGTGAAAGATAAGGGTTGGGACGAAATCCAAGTCAAATTTGACAATGCGGAAATCGTCGAAGTGCAACCGTTTGACGCGAACCGTGGTGGTCTTCTGGTTGAGTACGAGGGGATTCGCGGGTTCTTGCCGGTTTCTCAACTCTCCGCAGAACACTATCCGAGAGTTGGTTCGGCTGATAAAGATGAGATTTTGCAACGTCTCAATTCGCTCGTGGGGAAGAGCATTAAAGTTCGTATTCTCGATGCAAATAAGAAAGAGAACAAGCTTATCTTCTCTGAAAAAGAAGCGATTAAAGATGGTCTCGCTGCTAGGTTTGCTGAGCTTTCCGTTGGCGATGTCGTGAAAGGCATTGTGACGGGCGTAGTAGATTTCGGCGTGTTCGTCAATGTTGACGGAATTGAGGGATTGATTCACATTTCTGAGATTTCTTGGGAGAGAGTGAACAATCCTGCTGATTATGTTAAGGTGGGCGATTCGGTCGAAGCGAAGATTATCGCGATTGACAAGGAACGCTTGTCGCTTTCGATGAAGCAGCTCGTGGAAGACCCGTGGCTTTCCGAAGTCGCGGATTTGAAGAAAGGCTCGAAAGTTGAGGGAACTGTGACTCGTATTACTCCGTTTGGTGCGTTTGTGCAGATTTCTCCAGCGGTCGAAGCGCTTGTTCACGTGTCTGAGCTTGGTGAAGGCTCTGATGTTGACCCAGAGAAAGTCTTTACGCTCAATGAGCGCAAGAGCTTCAAGGTGCTCGACATTGATAAAGAGGGCCGTAAGATTTCTCTTTCGATTACGAAGTAAGAATCGAATCATAAAAATCCCCTTGATTGAGGGGATTTTTTGAGGTATAATGAGAGAATAATCCCGGGTAGCTCAATGGTGGAGCAAGAAGCTGTTAACTTCGAGGTTGCTGGTTCGAGCCCAGTCCCGGGAGCCAAAATTCGTTATTAGAAAGCGCCATCTTGGCGTTTTTTCTCGCTCGCTCGCCGATAGGGCGCGCTTCGCTCGGAGAAAGCGCCAATCTGGCATTTTCTAATTAACGAATTTGCTATATCAGGGTGGTTGTGGTAAAATAGGAAGATAAGTAAAAGAAAGGAGCGTTTTTGATGGCAGAGGCGGAAGCTAAAGTGATTCAGATTGCGGGTTCGATTACCGTTGACGAGCTAGCGAAAGCGCTCGGACTTTCGGTGACATCTTTGATTGGGGAATTATTTAAAGAGGGGATTGTGGCGACAATTAACCAGAGGCTTGATTTTGATACGGCGTCGCTGATTTTGGATGAGTTGAACATTAAGGGGGTGAAGTTAGAGAAGAAAAATACAACGACGCAGATTTCTGAACATAGACGCGAGCTGTCGGATAAGGCGACGGAGCGTCCACCAGTGGTGGCGGTGATGGGACACGTTGACCACGGTAAAACGACGTTGCTTGATACTTTGTTTCATAAGAAAACCGTAGAGGGGGAAGCGGGCGGAATTACGCAGCATATTTCTGCGTATCAGCTGGAATATGAGGGACGGAAAATTACGTTCCTAGATACGCCTGGGCACGAAGCCTTTGCTGCGATTCGTCAGCACGGTGCGATGTTGACCGATATTGTGGTGATTGTGGTGGCGGCAGATGATGGCGTGAAACCGCAGACGGTGGAGGCGATTAAGTTTGCGCAGGGAGCGAATGCGAAGATTATCGTGGCGATTAATAAAATTGACCGTGAGGGCGCAGATATTCCGCGCACAATGGCGGATTTGTCGCAACACGGCTTGCAGCCGGAAGAGTGGGGTGGCGATATTACGATGGTGCCGATTTCTGCGAAACGGGGTGATAACCTTGAAAAATTGCTTGATATGATTCTTTTGACGTCCGATATTGAGGAGCTGAAAGCAGATGTCGATATTCCGAGCGAGGGGTTAGTGATTGAAAGCCATATGGAGATGGGGAAAGGCTCAGTGGTGAATCTGTTGGTGACGGGTGGGGAACTGAAGACTGGTGAGTTTATCGTGGCGGGGACAACTTATGGCAAGGTGCGAACGATGTTGGACTTCCGTGGTAAGCCAAAGGGAAAAGCAACGCCATCGACGCCAGTGACGGTAACTGGGTTTAAGGAACTGCCAAACTTCGGTGATTCATTTATTGAGGTTAAGGATGAGAAGACGGCACGAAAGATGGCGCTTTTGAATGCACAAGCGGCGCAGAATGCGAGCGCGAGCGCAAACGTAACTTCGACGGATTTGCTCCGGATGATGAATGTGGCGGACAATTCCAAGGTGTTTAATGTGATTATTAAGGGCGATGTGCTGGGTTCAGTGACGAGCGTGGTGGATTCGCTGAAGATGATTGACACAAAGGGGGAGATTACGCTGAACATCGTGGCGACGGGCGTGGGTGATATTACAGAGAATGATGTTTATATGGCAGAGGGTGGCGAGACGGCGATTTATGGCTTTAACGTGAGTGTGCCGACGAATATAGTGAAGATGGCGGCACGAGATAAAGTGAAGATTAAAACTTTCCGCGTGATTTATGAATTGCTTGATGATGCGAAGAGCGAGATGGAAGAGCTGTTGCCGGCGGAGATTGTCGAAGAAGAGAAAGGCGAGATGAAAGTGCTCGGCGTGTTCAGGACAGAGCGAACGTCGATTATTGCGGGTGGAGAAGTGTTGAGAGGCGAAGTGAAGCCAAAGATGTTGGCGCGCGTGATGCACGGTAAAGAATTGGTAGGTGAAGTGGAAGTGGAGAGTGTGCAGAAAGAGAAGATGGCAGTGGATTCGTTAGTGGCGGGCGAGACGGGCGGAATTGCG
>CALEGA010000053.1 GCA_937876715.1 uncultured Candidatus Saccharibacteria bacterium | reverse complement strand
CAATGCGATCCAGATCGCAGAGCTTTTGATCAAATAATAAAAAGATATAAATTTGATGAGCTTCCAACACCAATGACTTTGTTAGTATAAAGAAACCGGATGGTAAATTAATTAATATTTTAGAACATTTTTGTGGAAAAAAGGGTCTTGATATTAAGGGATTGTCTAAGATGACACTTGAAAAGTTAATTAATTGGGGATGGGTTAATAGTCGAGAAGATATTTTTCAATCTCTTCTTTTGAAAGGTCTGGGTTTCTACCTTTATCGAGACAGGTTTCTTCCGTGACGAGGAGCGTGCCTTCACCGTCGCTATGGACCGAGCCACCCTCGAGGACGAAGTCGTCGGTGCGGTAACGGTCGGCACCTTCGATGGCGCAGACTTTGGCGGCGATTTGGTCGTCGAAATCCCACGGGAAGTAGATCCCGTTGTAAAGTCCGCCGTAGCCGTTGAACTTCCAATCGACGCCGCGGAGGTCGCCTTTGTCGTTGATGACGAAAGTTGGACCAGTGTCGCGCACCCAGGAGTCGTTGTTGGAAATTTCCACGACGTGAACATTTTCCATATTCATACCGAGAACGTGCAAATATTGCGATTCATTGACACCGAGGACGACAGGTTCGTGCTTAGCGATTTTTTCTACGACTTCTTTGAACGCAGCTTGTGCGGGCTTTGCCCCCGAACGCCAGTTGTCTGGACGTTCGGGCCAAAGCAGGTAAGTCGCAACGTGCTCGCTAAGCTCGGACGGCATGTAGAAGCCGTCCTGCTTTGGAGTACTATTTACGATTCGCACGGCGGAGAGCCTTTCTTTGTTCATCTTTCTTGCCGGCGCGGAAGACGAGGATTTCGCCAATCACAACACAGACGACGGAGCTGATGATGAGAATCTTATTGTCGAGAATCGCTTCCATACTGAACTCTGGAATGAGAGTAAAGAAGAGCGAAATGACAAGCATAATGACAGGAACGATACCAAAGAGCGCGATTTTGCCGGCGCCACCTTTGATCCAGTAACCTTTTTTGTCTTGAATGCCTTTTTTGTGAAGTTTCATAAAGGCAAAGAACATTGGAATATAACCAATCAAGAGACAGAAGAGGGAGAGGTCGAAGAATGCCCAGAACATATTGCTGAGTTCTTCGGCTTCGGGGAAGACGTAGGCAAGGATGATGCCTGCGACGGCGAGGACGGCAGCGACGACGCTGGTCCAAATCGAAACGACGACAGGAGCGCCGCTCTTGTTGGTCTTGGTCCAGGACTTCGGGAAGACACCGTCTTTTGCAGCATAAGCAGTGACGGAGTAAACGCCGAATTGCCAGGAAGAAATGTTAGCAATCAAAGTGTAGAGGAAGAAGCAGGCGACGACGGTGATGATGGCGCTGATAGCACCAGCAGAGAGACCGACGGTTTCGAGCAAGATTTGATAGGAATCGAGCAAGCCGGAGTTGGTGGCGAGTTCTTCGAACGGAACTGCAACGCCGATACCGAAGCTTGGCAAGATGTAGAACAAAGCGATTAAGATTGCACCGAGAATAATCGCTTGCGGAACTTGTTTCTTAGGATTGTCCATATCGTCAATGAAAGTGCCGACGACTTCGAAGCCGAGCATATTGAAGATAACGAGCGAGACGAAGCTAACGCCGGTCCAATCAATACCACCACCCTCAGCAATGAGAGGAACGAAATCGTGCCAGCTCTCGATTGGGTTGGCGGAACCTTGCTTGATGAAGACGTAAATACCCAAGGCACCAATGCCAGCGAGAGTGATGAACTTAACAATCGCACCGAGGTTGGCGACCCAAGCGGATTGAGAAATACGCAGCTGACCGAGCACCGTCACGATGGCAATATAGACAAGCTCAATGATGAGCGCCGTGGTCAACGTGACTTCGATGCCAAAGGCGGTCATAATGAGAGTCGTCGCAAGGTCGGCGAGCGAAGCCATCCACAGCGGGAAGTTCACCCAGTAGAACCACGCGACTCTGCCAGCCCATTTTTTGCCAAGGGCTTTTTTAACCCAGGTGTACATACCACCCTCAGACGGGTATTGCGTACCGAGTTCGGCGGAAATTAAAGCGTAGGGGATAAAGAAGCCGAGAATCATAATTATCCACCACGCGTACTGTGAGTTCCCGATAGCCGCAGTCGGTGCGACAGCGTCAATCACGAGAACGATACAGACTGTAGCGAGTACGGCGCTGAACAGCCTGAACTTTGGCTTTTTAGCTGGCATTAGTTGCCCTCCTTTTGTTGTTTAATATAGTCGAGCGTTTCTTGAGCTTTCTTGCCAAAGTAAAGCACAAGACCACGCTGAGCGGTCAAGCGGTTTTCCGCTTGGTCGAAGCAAATTGAATTTTCCCCGTCCATAACACTGTCGGTGACTTCTTCATTGCGATTTGCGGGGAGGCAATGCATAAACTTACAGTTAGGATTTTCTGTCGCTGCCATTAAATCGTCGTTGACTTGGAAAGTGGGGTAGAAATCTTGCATATAGACTTCTTTCGGGGTTTCCTTGTCGTAGAGACCGTACCAAACATCAGTATAAACGAAGTCAGCGCCCTTGAGACAATCGCGGTTCGAGGTGAACTCGACGGAACCGCCGTATTTTTCGGCGTTTCGACCGCCGATGGCGCGGAATTTTTCTTCGAGTAATTTATGGTCAGGACCATAGTGAACGAAGTTCATACCGAGCTTGGTCGTAATCATCATTAAGCTCGCGCAAACTTGCGTGCGGTCGCCAACGAAGACAACTTTGACGTCGTTCCATTTCTTTTCTGGCGGGAGATTGTCGAGAATAGTGATGATGTCGCCCATTTCTTGCGTTGGGTGATTGTAGTCAGACATACCGTTAATGACAGGGATGCCAGAATACTTAGCGAGCGCTTCAACCGATTCGTGGCGGTCAACGCGAGCCATAGCAATATCGCACATACGACCGAAGACGCGCGCGGTGTCTTCGATGGTCTCGTGAGCGCCAAGCTGAATTGCACCCGGAGCGAGGTTAAGCGCGTGCCCACCGAGCTGCGACATCGCGACTTCGAAAGAGACGCGGGTGCGCGTGGACTTTTGCTCGAAAAGCATCGCGAGGTTTTTATGATACATTGTGTCGAGAGTCCCACCCGACTTGAGATAGTCACGCACGACGACGGCGGTCTTGATGATGTCCAAGATTTCGTCTTGGTCAAAATCTTCCGTCGTAATGTAATCCTTATGGGAAGGGGTTTCGTGGCTTAATTTATATAAATTATCCATAAGTTTAATTATATATTAAAATTTGTCAAACCACAAGCGGAATAGGCGAGAGATTTTAGATTAAAGTCCACCGTCGTCGGCAAAATCTTGTGGCGGAATTTGGTTAGTTGGATTCGGGTTGGGGTTAGGATTTGGATTGGGCGTTGGGTTAGGAACGTTAGTGATGTAGTTTTCGCGGTCGCTGTTACGCATTTGAGCAATAGTGCCGGCATAAACGTCTGGTCGGCTGCGCATTTCGCTGAACTGCGGATTGAACCTTGCGTTGACGCGCGTAACATCGTCGCCACCGACGGCGTTGCTAGAGAGCGCGGCGCGGGTGGAATCGAACATAGTGGCAGATTGGTTGATGGAAATTTGTTGGACGATAGCTTCCTGCTCAGCGTCATTGTATTGCATATTTTCCAAGAACTTATTAAACTTAGCAGCTTGATCGGAAGCAGAGAGGGTCGTGGAAGCGCGAGCGATAGCGGCGGCATCGAGACCTCGGAGGGCGGTGCGGCCAGCGTTGTTTTGTGCGACGGCGCCCAAGAAAGCGCAGTTGTCTTTATCGAGACCGGCGATAGCAGTTTCGCCTTTGGCGTTAAGTTGGTTGGTGAGATGACCGTCGTCGATGAAAGTTTTGAAGTTACCAGTTCCGCCGTTGCCTCGGTATTTGGCGTATTCTTTCATAAACGTATCGCCCGAGCTGCCCATCTCGCGTTCGATAACGGCGCGCATAGATACGTTATTCATAGCTTCGGGATTGCTATATAGAGCAGTGAGTGCTTCTTCCCTGCCACCTTTTTGGAGCAAGTCGCGGAAAGCAGCAACGAAGCGCTGTGGGTCGAGCTTCTTCAAAGCGTCGTTAAGTTCATTGTTGACGGCACCTTTGTCGGAATCGGCATACATCCCTGAGTATTGCTTGACAGTGGCGGCGGTGACACCTTGCGCTTGCTGATAACCCATGTTGCGAATGCCGTACATCAGGCGACCGGCGCGACTAGTTGGAATGTTGGCGCCGTTATTGTAACGGTTCTGGAAGCGGCGAATGGCGTTGTTGGCGCGGGCGTTCTGATTTTGTTGGTTGAGGTAGCGCATAGCGTTTGAATTGCCGACGCGTTGCGATAAACCCCCTGCCCAGCGACCGCGCAAGCCGTTCAAGGTGGCGCCGAGTTGACCAGTGGCGCGATAGGCACTGCGAGTTAGTCCTGGAATGAGGAAGAGCGGACCTGCTTCGGCGACCATAGC
>CALEGA010000052.1 GCA_937876715.1 uncultured Candidatus Saccharibacteria bacterium | reverse complement strand
TACATCAATACTTGCTGGAACCGCTCCGACGGTAACGGTTCTACCACTATCAACTCCATTCTCCGGCTCTACAATTCCGACCAAATCATCTTCGATAGCCGCACTAGAATCTCCGGCTACGAACTAATTTATGACGCCAACGGCGGCACCGAAGCACCGGAAACTCAGCGTTATGAAGACGTCGTCTATCCTCGACATACTTTCGCTATCAGTAACAAAGAACCTAAACCTCCAACTAACGGCACTTATCGTTTCGTTGGCTGGGCAACCGACCCCAACCGCAGTACCGGCACTTACGGTCATCGCAACGGCCTCCTCAGTTCTATCACGGTCTATCAACTTAAAACTAAACTCTACGCCATCTGGGAAGCACCGTGGGCATTCACCCTCAATTACGAACTCAACGGCGGCACTATGGCAAGCGGTTATTCCGCCAGCAACCGCTACCCCACCTCCGGCGGCACTTACGATAACGAACACACTTTTAGCGTAGCCCCCGCCCCCTCAAAAACCAACTATGAATTTCTTGGCTGGTACGACGGCGATAGTAAATACACCGCCTCAACTATCACTCTCCAGAGAGCCAACCCCACCCGCACACTTGAAGCCCGTTGGCGACAACGCACCCACACTCTCAGCTATAGCACCGACAGCAGCAATTCCGTTACCGATATGCCGGATAGTCAAACCTGCAAAAGCGGTGGCACGTCTTGCACTATCAAAATCAGCGGCACATCTCCAAAAAGAACCGGCTATACCTTCAAAGGCTGGAGCGACGGCAATACCACTTATCAACCAAACGGCAGTTTCACGCACAATAGACCCGACGAAACCATCACCCTTACGGCGGTTTGGGAACAAATTAAACACAATTTTATTATCCACTACGCCGCCAAAACTGGCGATAGTGGTATTACCGACCTACCGTCGGACACCACTTGCACTAAGGCATCAACTTATTGCACGATGACTCTCTCTAATGACGTGCCTAAAAGAGCCGGCTATGACTTCGTCGGCTGGGCAATCACGAACTCGCAATCCACCGGCGCCCTATACGCCAAAGGCAACACTTACAGCCACACATCCCCCGACAGCACCGTTACGCTTTACGCCGTCTGGGAAGTCGGCAGTTTCACTTGCAACAAGCAATACCGCCTCCAAAACGCCGATGGCACCTACCCCACTAGCTACACCGCCGACGGCTCCGACTCAATTAAAAAAGGCAACACTTGCTCTTATTTAAAAACTGTCAACTACTATGTCACCCAATCTCAAACCGTAACCGTCAACGGCGCCACCACCATCTCTCTCGATCTGCCTAGAACCACTTATAGTCTGGAAGTTTCCTTTAACCACTCTCAATTTGGCAACGTGACCATCAATGGCAATGACATCGCCCATAACGAAACTTTCCGCTGGGGAGAAAAAATCAACCTTGAAGCATTTTTCCCAAATTATTACTCCTACTGGTGGCGCACATACGTCTATCGCGGCTCTTACACCAATATTTTCGTTGAATGGCACCAATACTCGGTCGAAGGCTCTTTTGAAAGCGGCGAATACACAGTTATTCCCATACAGGGTCAGAATCCTAACTACTGGCAAGGCAGCGCCGCTACTGCCGTCTATATCATGGGCAAATCCTCTAGCTACATTGACCTTACCGCCAAAAGGATTCCCGCCACTACCGATATAACTGCAGAAATCTGCCGTCGTTACGCTTCTGACCAAGACGTTACTCTCTACAACGGCTATATTATTCGTTACATCAATGGCACCTGTTGGGGGTCACCAACTGACGCCGACGGCTCATTTGATACTGGCATGGACAGCCTCTGCGAACAACTACTCGGCGAAGGCTGGCGTTTGCCGACTAAATCCGAAGTTACGCGAACAGCTCCCATCCCCAATGGCACCGCCATATTCACTAGTAACCAAATATCAAATTGGTGGACTAAAACCCCAACCGACAACAGCTACTGGTGGTATGACAGCAATGGCGCGAAACATTATAGTCACTACTGGGTATATTACTATAATAAAGTTAAGAAACAATTTGAATTCGATAGATACAGCGGAGCGTACGAACATGCTGGTGTCCGCTGCGTAAAAGATTAAAACGAAAGGAGAAAAATTATGGAAAACAATTCAACTTTTAATCCTAACGAGCCACTCATTATTCCAGAACCAGAACCGGCGCTCGACGCACCAAAACCGCAAAAAACTCCCCTCGCCAAACCGTGGTTCATCGGCATTATTGGCGTCCTCATCGGCGCTGTCGTCGCCACCAGCATTTTCTTCCTTTTCTTCAATAAACCAGCCATGGACAACCAGCCTTCTTCTGAACAGCCCACCGAGACCGCCAACACTCCCGAAAATAAAACCGATGAAGAAATCATCCAAACTTACGAGGAAGAAATTATTAAAGCGGATGAGGACGATCAATTCATCCTCAAGCTCGACAAGGCATCTCGCCTCGTTTCTATGAGCAAATACAACGAAGCACTCGCCGTTCTCTCCGCCATTTCCACCGAGGGACTCGACGACTACAAACTCTACCAACTTTATTCTAACTACGTCTTCCTCTACGACAACCTCGGCGACGAGGCAGAAACCGCTAGATATATGGATCTCTTCAACGAAGTTTATGCTCGTCTCGATGCCGAGGGGCGCTTTAACGAAGCCAAGAAAGCCGAGGTTACCGAATGAGTCGTAGTTTTAAACAGGGCGCCACTTCCATCTACGCCGTCATTATTTCTATGCTCCTTCTCACGGTCATCACCGTTAGCTTCATCAAAATCGCCGTCACCGAAGCACAACGCACTGCCGCCGACGAGCTTTCTCAATCTTCTTACAACTCCGCCCTCGCCGGCGTCGAAGACGCTAAACTCGCACTTAAACAATATTACAACTGCAAAAACGCCAAAACCGTCCAAAACGCCGCCGGCGATGATCTCTGTCCGCAAATTACCACCGCTATCGAAAAAGGTTTCGCTTCTCCCACTGACTATTGCGACAGTATCTCTCAAGCGCTCGGACGTGCCACTGAAGGCGTCGAAGTTCCCATTCAAGAATCAGAAGAAGCAAAAAATAACTTTGAACAAGCTTACACTTGCGTTATGCTCAACAACCGACTCGACGATTTCCGTTCACAGCTCGATGCCAGTACGCCGATGCGTGCCATCGCTCTCAAAACCAACAACGCCGACAGTGTCACCGGCATCAAAATTGCGTGGCACAACATCGACGACGACGGCCCGTTCAACTTCACTAACC
>CALEGA010000051.1 GCA_937876715.1 uncultured Candidatus Saccharibacteria bacterium | reverse complement strand
CAAGGTTTAGTTTACCGCTACGCCGACAAAACGCCAGACCAAGCCTCTAAACTCGATATCAAATCTTGTCGCAAACTCTTAGAAAAAGTAGACCAAGATCGCGACGACGAGCACAAAATCCTCCCTCGCATTGATTATGAACTTTCTGTAGTTGACAAAATGGGTTATAACGGCTATTTCTTGATTGTCTGGGACTTTATTAACTGGGGTAAGAGGAAAGGGATTATTTATGGGCCTGGGCGTGGGTCGGCGGCGGGTGCGTTGCTTGCCTTTGCGCTCCGCATTACTGAGCTTGACCCGATGAAATATGACTTGCTGTTCGAGCGGTTTTTGAACCCTGACCGCGTGTCGATGCCAGATATTGATACGGACATTCAAGATACGCGGCGCGACGAGGTGATTGAGTATTGTACGGAGAAATACGGCAAAGGACGGGTGTCGAACATCGCGACGTTTGGCAAGATGATGGCGAAAAACGCGGTGCGGGACGTGGCACGCGTGCTGGAAGTGCCTTATGCCGAGGCAGACCGGCTGGCGAAGATGGTGCCAGACCCCGTGATGGGGCATCACGTACATTTGCCGGACGCGATTCGCGACGTGCCAGATTTGAAAAATGAATACGAAACGAATCCGACTTCGAAAGAGGTGCTGGATTTTGCGAGTAAGCTTGAGGGGACAATTCGCGGACACGGCGTGCACGCTTGCGGCGTGGTGATTGCGCCGGATGACCTTGTGAAGTTCGTGCCGCTGGAAGTGTCGGCGAAAGGACCGATTGCGGCGCAGTTCCCGATGGGAACGATTGAGGAGCTCGGGCTCTTAAAAATGGACTTCCTCGGGCTCTCGAACCTTTCCGTGATTAACAATGCGCTGAGGATGGTGCGGAAAGTTTATGGCGAGGAAGTAGATATGTATTCGGTGCCACTGGATGACCCGTTGACGTATAAATTGTTGCAGAATGCGGAGACGACGGGCGTGTTCCAGCTGGAATCGGCGGGGATGAAACGGTATTTGAAAGACCTGAAAGCTGACCATTTTGAGGACATTATCGCTATGGTGGCGTTGTATCGCCCGGGACCGATGCAGTTTATTGACTCGTTTATTCGGCGGAAGCACGGTCAAGAGGAGATTACCTATCTTCACCCTGGGCTGGAAAATGCGCTCAAGAGTACTTATGGGATTATGATTTATCAAGAGCAGTTTATGCAGATTTCTCGTGAGTGGTGTGGCTTTACCGGCGGGCAGGCGGATACTTTGCGCAAGGCGGTCGGGAAAAAGAAAATTGATTTGATGAGGCAGGTGAAGCCGCAGTTTATTGAAGGAGCGATTAAAGTTGGCGGAGCGACGGAAGAGATTGCAGAGGAGTTTTGGCGCGAGTTGCTTGATTTTGCGAACTATTGTTTCAACAAGTCGCACGCTGCGTGTTACGGCTTGGTGTCGTATTGGACGGCGTATTTGAAAGCGCACTACCCGGACGCGTATATGGCGGCGTTGATGACCGCCGATATGCGGTGGACGGATCGGCTCGCAATTGAGATCGCGGAGTGTAAGCGGATGGGGTTGAAAGTTTTAGGGCCCGACATTAACGAGAGCTTCGGCGATTTCGGTATTGTGAAAGGCGAAAAGACGATTCGCTTTGGGTTGGCAGGAATTAAGGGGGTAGGTAAGGCGCTGGTGGAAGAAAAAGTGATTCCGGAGCGGAAGTTGAACGGACCGTTTAAGAGTGTGTGCGACTTTGCGAAGCGGGTGGACTCGACGAAGTTTAATAAAAAGGCGTGGGAATCAACGATTAAGACGGGGGGATTTGACCGGTTTGGTACGCGGAG
>CALEGA010000050.1 GCA_937876715.1 uncultured Candidatus Saccharibacteria bacterium | reverse complement strand
CTACACTGCTGCTTGGGCAAGCGCAACCGAAACAGTTCCAATCATATGATGACGAACAACCGACTGGTTGGTGGTGGGGCAGCAAGGTAAGTGATGATGGGACGTTTACGCCGCTTGGTTCTGTCACCAATAACACCAATAACGTAATCCCAAGAACGTATCATAGCGGTAGCGACGTTAATGGTTATGCTTATAATTGGTACGCTTTGACAGCGGAATCTGGTGGCTACAATACCGTAATCTCAACTTCGGACTCCATATGTCCCAAAGGATGGTCTGCAATGAGCTATGAGCAAGCGCGAGATATTCTTACGGATGAACCTAACTTTGCCGCCGCTCCGATGTCTTTAACCAAGTTTCGATATGGCTGGACCGATGGTACAGCAACTACTAATGCTGGCACTATAGTATACTACTGGACAAGAAATGGAAGTTCGAGCACTACGAATTTGGGTGTCATTCTTGATCCAGAGAATAATAGGGTGTATGCTTTCAATAAACCATACGGATTACCTGTTCGCTGTATCTTAAAATGATCATTGAGCTCTACCTTTAGGTTGGCAATGCCGGGAGTAATCCCGGCATTGCGACATTATTTAATAGTAAGTATCGCGAGAGTATGCTTTTGAACAAGGCGGAACTCTGGATGTGCGCGTAAAAATTCATCCACGGCGCGCGATGAGCCTGGAAGCTCAGGATTATTGTAGTCGTGGACTACGATAATCCCGCCGTCAGCAAGTTTCGGCGCAACAAGTTTCAACGACGTTTTAATCGAACCATATAAATCCCCGTCGCAAAACGCAAAAGCAATAGAACCAGGCAAATCAGAAACGGAATCTAAATCCTCAAAGAACGCCTTTTTGATAATTGGAAATGGCAAACCCGAGCGTTTAAACTTTTCCACGACTTCGCGCTTGGAAACAAACAATTCCCCCGCCTTAAATTGCTCACCAGCGGTTGAAGAATCTTCAATAGTTTTCTCTGGCAGCCCAGCGAAAGAGTCATAAAGCCAAAGTTTTTTATCAGAGCCGTGAACTTTCAGCAGCCGAGCTAGCGGCAAAGAAGTCTCGCCTTTATAGCAACCAAGTTCAACAAAATCCCCCGCCGCGGCGAGAGATTGTTTGGCGAGGCGGAGGATTTCTTCAGTTTCCTGTTTTGACACTTGTTCCATTATTTTTTGCAATCGCAAGCGCCTTTGCAGTTGCACTCAGATTTTTGGTGCCCACAACCGCACCCACATTCACCATCAAGCACAACTTTAGCGCGACGAATCATTTCTTCAAATTCATCGGTGCGAATAACATAAATTGGTTTAGAATTTTCCGTGGCAATGTTTTCGTGACGATTCGGGAGTTCGCCTTCGTTCTTTGCATTGTCAAGTTCAAAACCGAGATAACCAAGTTTCTGCGAAACGCAGCGACGAATTTCGTCAGAACGCTCACCAATGGTCGCCGTGAACACGATTGCATCGACGCCACCGAGTGAAGCCGCCATCCGACCGATTTCGGATTGGATGCGATAAACAAACATAGCGTGAGCGAACGTTGCGCGGTCATCACCCTCGTCACGAAGACGGATAATTTCGCGCATATCATCAGTTTGTCCAGAAACACCCAACAAACCGCATTTCTTGTTCAAGTATTGTTCGAGATCTTCGTCGTCAGTAAACTTCATCGCGCGCTTAACCGCGAGCGCGGCAGCTGGGTCGATAGAACCAGAGCGAGTGGACATCATCAAGCCCTCAAGCGGCGTGTAGCCCATAGTTGTATCAAGTGATTGGCCTTTGTAAACTGCCGTAATGGACGAGCCAGAACCGAGATGACAAACAATCAATTTCTCCGGCAAAATCTTCTCGCTGGTCATATAATTAACAATCGAGCCAACAGAAAGACCGTGCGCGCCGTAGCGCTTAATCTCATATTTATCGGCAAGGTCTTTGTCGATAGCATAATATTCCGTCAAATCCGGACGTGCGGCGTGGAAAGACGAGTCGGAAATAGCAATAACTGGCGTACCCTTGAACTCCTTGACAAAAGCTTCGATTTCGTTCGCAACAACTGGAACGTGAAGCGGGGTGCGTTTTTTAGCGATTTCAAGCATTTTCAAGCACTCTTTATCAACAAGATGGTCATTCGTGAAGTATTCGCCCGTCGCAACGATACGCGCGAGGATAGCGTCGATTTTTGACACACCGCCAAGATAGCCCTCGGCGGTCAAAATTTCGTTCAAAGCACCAACGGTAGAGTTCAAGTCAGAATAAGTCTTGTCGAGTTTTTTCTTTGAGCCGTCAGCTTTCTTCAAAGTACAGACAACCTTTTTGCCCTCAAATTCAAAGTGAAGCGAACAGAGCAACTCATCTTCGCGATAGAGTGCATACTTACGGGAACTCGACCCTGGGTTGGTAATCAAAATAAGACGTGGGTTTTTCATATAACTCCTTTAATTGCCTATATTATATACTATTTCTTCTTAGATTGCGAGGGTTTTACAACTTCGGCTTCTTTAGCTTCTTTGACAATAGTAGCCTCGGTGATTTTCTTCTGATTAGATTTAGCAGTTTTAACAACTTTCTGAATCGTAAATAGACCGAGGAGATAAATAATGCTATAAACAATCAAAGAGACGCCTGTAAGGACGGCGAGTGCATCAGGAACAATGAACTTGCCGATAACGCATAAAATGCCAATTACTATACCGAGGATAGCATAAACAAAGGAGCGGGAGGCGGCAGGACCGCGGTGGCGCAAACTCGACAAAACGGCTATTTGGACAGAGCTCGACAAAATAATATAAATACCAACGATGAAAGAAATCGCTTCTTTAACAAAATCGGCACGCGAGACCAGCAACAAACCGACCGCAGTGACAAGTATGATACTAAATAAACTTGCCGAGGCGTGTTGGCTGGGCTTGGCTTTGAAAAATTTAATAGCACGAACGATGGCGGTGATGAGCGCTAAAACGCCCAAAGCGACGGAGAGCCAATCGGTAATTTTGTCTGCCCAAACGACGAAACATACGCCGATGGCGAGTAGCGCAAGTGCGCCAATAATTCTTTCTAAATTTGATGATTCTTGTTTCATAAGACCATTATAACACGTTTGGCATACATAATAACGTTTGACCAATACAATTATTAACAATATACTTCAAGTGTATAAAAATAATAAGGCAAATTTGTCAATTTGACCTAAAGAAAGGATTACTGGTGAGGAAAAAACTTTTTGAGCGCTATGCAGAGCTAAACTGTTATCGTTTAGTCGCAAAACAACTTTATAAAAATAATGTCATCCCGCGCACCGTTTTGCGCGCAATTGAAGCGCAAATCACGCAAGCGGAAACCGACCTGATCATTCCAAAACAAAGTAAAACACATCCGCGCACTCTAACGCGCGTTAAATAAAGAAAGGATTTTATGACACAAGCTAATAAAACAAGAGAACATAAACGCGAACAAGTTATTTTATATGACCCAAAAAATATCACCAATAATGTTTCCGAGCAACGCAAGAAGCGCGTGGCGGCATATGCGCGCGTTTCCACAGAGCTTGATTCGCAACAGAATAGTTATGAAGCTCAGATTGAATATTATACGGATTATATTCAAAACAAACCAGAGTGGGAATTTGTGCAGGTTTACGCGGACGAGGGCATTACGGGTACAAGCTACAAGCGGCGCGACGGGTTTAATAAAATGGTAAATGATGCACACAATGGCAAAATCGACTTGATTCTCACCAAGTCGATTTCTCGTTTTGCGCGCAATACGGTTGACGCCCTAACCATTACGCGAAAATTAAAAGCGGAAAACATTGAAGTATTTTTCGAAAAAGAAAATATCAGTTCAATGGACGCGCAGGCGGAGTTGATTTTTACCATTATGTCCTCCATTGCGCAGGAAGAAAGTCGTTCGATTAGCCAAAACGTGCGGTGGGGGTTACTTCGGAGTATGGAATCTGGCAAAGTTGTTTTGCCGTGGAAAAGTTTTCTTGGCTTTGAAAAAGGCGAAGATGGTTTGCCGCAAATCGTAGAAGAACAAGCCGAAGTGGTGCGCTTTATTTATAAAAGTTATCTCGACGGCGGAACTTTGCAAGGTATTGCGCGGACATTGCGAAAGCGTGGTATAAAAACTGCCTGTGGCAAAGAACGTTGGACCGCGGAAGCCGTGCGACATATTCTCACTAACGAAAAATATAAAGGCGATGCGATTTTGCAAAAAACTTATACCGTTGATTTTTTGAGCAAAGAAGTGCGCGTCAATAACGGCGAACGTAAACAATGGTATATCCGCGATTCGCACGATGCAATTATTACGCCGGAAGCGTTTAGGCGTGTGCAAAAAGAACTTAAACGTCGCAGCGGTTCGCGGGGGAGATATTATTATAGTCCGTTCACTGGCAATCTTTATTGCGGTGTATGCGGAAACTTTTACGGCCATCATACAGTTTATTCTGCGAAAGACGAATTACGCCAACACGGTAAAAGCGTTTGGATTTGCAACTATTCTAATAAACACGGCGCCGAAGAAGAAATGAGCATCAGGGCGATTTGCAATGGCTGTGGCGGAATGCATAAAGGCGTTTGCGGGACAAGTGGAGTTTGCAAAACGCCGATGATAGAAGACAGAAAATTGCGCAAAGCGTTTATTGTAGCGGCGAACCGAGTTTTGCAAGATTATGCAGTTGATTGGGCTAGGTTTGAAAAAGAATTGTTGTCGGCGTCCGAAAGGCGGACAGATGATTATGGACGAAAACTGCATAATTCTTTAAATGAGTTTTCTGATGGGCAGAAAATTATGACAAAGTTCGACGACCACGTTTGGCATACGCTTGTTGAATATGCCGAAATTATGCCGGACAAAACGATTGTATTCCATTTCCGAAACGGAAGAAAGGAAACGGTGGATTTGGAAGGACTCTAAGATTTCGGCGTATAATGGAAAGAATCCTCCAGCGCCGGAACAATCCGGCGCTACAGTCTATAGTAATACTTTACGGTTCAACTTATGAGTTTGGTTCACTTCGCCTTATACAGAGAATGGATGTACCATACGATTTGGGAACGTCCCAGTTAAATACATATTGATTCGTAGCACCAGCTATTACAAACCCTTTAGCACCAGATACAGTGTTATTAGCGGCAGATAACCAGTGGGTTGCATATGGTGTATTGCTGGCATACGTACCGTGATATCGATTACTAATTTGACCAGTGGTAGGTGCGTAATCGCCAGGAATAGTCATAGATAATGGTGCTTTTCTTAGTGTTGTAGAATATTGCTGAGAGACAGCATCAGCCGGAAGACCATAATTTGTCACTAAATAGCGAAATGATTTATCTGTCGATGAATCGCCATCGTTCGGGAGCTGCCAACCTGATGGACAGATCGAATCTTTTACATTAGCGGATACAGTGTTGTATTTTCCTGCTTCAGCGGTTGCCGCATACCATGTGTAGTAATCACCCAGGCTATCGTTTCCTTCATGATATGATCTGGGCATTTCTGATAAGCTATTTACTGTCGGTTCGGTGGAAGAATCACAATTCTCAAGACCTACAGCAGTACACTTCGATTCCCAATGATAAGTTACCTGTTCGCCGCCTTCAGTAACAGTGCCGTATATATTAGACGGTTGGAACTGATAGTGCTGTTTCGTGCCGAGCAAATTTTCTGACGCAATCTCGAAATAATTCCCGCTGGCATAGTTGTTATTCGTCCCGCTCGTAATGGTCGGACAAGCCGCCAGAAGTTGGGCAGCGGTCATACTGTCCGGGTTAGTAACAGTCGTCGGACAAGCGATGGATGCAGCCTTCCGTAGCATGCTGAGTGACGGATCCCACCTATATAGCCCACTATTGCCACCACCAGTGGACAAAACTGATTAGTCGAGCATATCTAGCGTGATGATGATTTCGGTGCCGCCGTCGGCTTCGCCGGCGAGTACTTTTTTGGCGACGATGTTTTCGACGATTTTTTGCATTACGCGCTTTAATGGTCTTGCGCCCATTTTTGGGTCATAACCACGTTCTGCTAGTTCTTCCGCTACGCCCTCACCCAAGGAGACTTTAATCTTTTTTGGTTCGAGTGTTTTGTTGATGGATTTCATATTCAATTTTACGATTTCTACGAGTTCGATTTTGGAGAGTGGCGTGAAGACGCAAATTTCGTCAAAGCGGTTGACGAATTCCGGTTTAAATTCCCCGCTTTCGATAAGTTCGTTCAGGATTTCTTCTTTTGCTACTGTCAAGTCACGTCCTTGTTCGACATATTCGCGAATTCGATTTGCGCCGGCGTTGCTGGTTGCGATTACGATTGCGTCACGGAAGCTTACTTCGCGGTTCTTGGCGTCGCGCATTACGCCCTCGTCGAGAAGTTGGAGGAGCGTTGTCAAAACTGCGGGGTGGGCT
>CALEGA010000049.1 GCA_937876715.1 uncultured Candidatus Saccharibacteria bacterium | reverse complement strand
CGATGCCGATTTTGCCGAGGCGGTAAGGGTGGCAGGCGTAGGACATCAACATAAGGCACATCAGCGGCGCGGAGAGGTAGATGCCGAAAACGAAGATTTTTGCCGTGTCCTGACCGGCGGATTCGGGGAGCGCCAAGGGGACGGCGATGGAGATTGCCCAGAGGAGCGCGAAGAAAGTGGCGCCGAAGAAAATTCCCGCGGCGACGCGGTCCGCATCCAATATTTCCGGTATTTCACTTTTGAAATAAAGACAGCATGCAGTTCCAGCTGCGATTACGGCGATGAGTAAAATGATACTTAACTGCACTAAACCTCCTTTTTACTTATGTCTATTATATATAATATATGAAAAAACCTCAAGCCTAAGCCTGAGGTTAAAGAAGAGTGATTAGAGGATGTGTTTTCTGAGGTAGAAACGGACGCCAGTGTTACCCCACGGACCGACTTTGGTGACGATGGGCGGTTCACTGATGAGCATAACGTGCTTTTTCTCCAGTTTTTCGTTGGCGGTGTTGACGAGGTCGAGACCGACCGTCATTGCCTCGGGAGCGGATTCGAAGACCATAGTTTCCTTTTGCGCGACGGGCCACTGCGTCCAGAAGACGCGGCGCATACTTTCGTTCAGAACGAGCAGGTCGAAGGCGAACATACCTTTGTCGCGGAGCAGTTCTTCGCCGAAAGTCAGTGCCTGAACCGTGCCGGATTCCTTGAGGTAGAGCGCGACGCCAAACATCGTGACGATGTCCTGAGTGCCGAACAGTTCGGGGTGTTCGATAGCGGTCAGGAGGTTGTTGTTGATGTAGCGAACGCGACTACGGGCGACAGGATTCGGGAACAGCTGGTCCATAGGCGAATGGCTGCCGTTGTCGAAGACGGTGATTTCCGCTTCCGGCAGACCATAGTGGCGCTCGGGCAGATTGCCGCCGCCGAAGCAGGTGATTTTGGGCAGACGATTCAGGTCGGCGGTCATCTTCCGTACGCGTGAGACGTAGTGGGAGATTTTTTCGCGTTCACTGTTGTTCATACCCTCGATCATACTCATATGATACCACGCGCTGTTTTCGTCGATTTTCTGGCAGCGGTTGTACGGGTCCCAGCCAAAGTTATGGAGAAAGTCCATCGACTTTGCCATATCGCCGCGCCAAGTGTGCCAGTAAAAACCAATCATTGCAGGGTCCTTGCCGACTTCGAAATAGACGGCATTGTGGAGCATACCTGGGTCTTCGATTTTTCTCCGGAAGATTTCGCGGAAGCCGCCTCTTTCAAGGTAACCCGCGTTCAGGTCGGAGAAAACGTGGAGAAAGGTGTGGTCGAGGTCGTTCATTACTTCGCCGATGTGGTGTGCGCCATCTTTGAACTGGGAGCTGGGCGGGATGTTGCCGTTTTTGTAGCCGTAGCTCAATCTGGCTTCAAGAGTCGCCCATTTGTGGATTTGCGCCGCAGTGAGAAGATGTTTCGGGTTGATCAGAGCGTCGATTGGTACTTCGCGACAAGTGCCGATGTTGCCGAAAGCGTATTCGGACATAACGAAATTAGACATAATTCTCTCCCCCTTTTTTTCTGAAAATTATCACTCTCCTTTGTAAACAACCATACCTCGCTCACGAGATATCACGGTTATTATAGCAACCTTATGAGCAAAAGAAAACCTCAAGCGGAATGCTTGAGGCTGGGGGAGAGTTATGTGAGCGCGGTTTTCTTAAGATAGACGCGGAGACCGAGGACGCCAGTGGCGTTTTGGTCAACGGTGAGTTTAATGTCTTCGACGAGAAAACGGGAGGACGAGATTATGTCCCGTAGGTTGGCGTTGGCTTCGCGAGCGACGCTTAAAATGTAGCCGATGGCGACGGCAGGTTCGCTGATGGTGATGCCGATTGGCAGGTCAAAGAGAAAGCGACCGTGGTCGGTCAGGAAAGTTTCGCCTTTGACGATTGCTTCGACGAGCGTAGTGCGGTTGGTGACGACGACGTAATCGTCGAGAATGACGACGTTGTTCGTGCCGAGGTATTTGTGAGCTAGTTTAGAGTCGTCGATTAGAGCTTCGGTCGTGATGTCTTCGAAAGCGTTTTTCTGCCTGAAGTCGTCGAAAAGGTCAGATTTGGGCGGAGCGTCTTTTGACGAATCGAGACGGGCGATTTCGCAGATGCGCAACTTATAGTGGCGCAGAGGGACAGTTTCGCTGTTCTTGCCCATCAAGATAACCTTGGGCGGGACTTGGGTTTTGTGGTAAATCCAGTTGATGTGTTTGACGTAGTCCTTATACTTGGCTTCTTCGTGTGCTGTAGCCATTTTTTCACTCTCCTTTAAAGTACTTATCAAAAAATATCTGATACAAACGTCAGATATTATAGCATATTTTTGTTATGATTTCAATGGATGGTGGAGTAGAACGATTTCGCTTTGCGAAATCGTTCCCGGGCGTCGCCTCAAAAAATACCGAGTAAACTCGGATTTTTCTCGGCTCCTACGGGGTTCGGACTCTGGTGGAGACGATGAGATTCAAACTCACGACCTCCGCAATGCGAATGCGGCGCTCTATCAACTGAGCTACGTCCCCAGCCATTTTATTATATCACAGATTTAGATTCCTGGGACGGGGAATTTTTTGGCGACGGCTTTGACTTCGTCGCGAATCTTACCGAGTTCGTCGGCAGCTTCGTCCAAGCGAGCTTCGTCACCGAGACCAACGCAGATGTCGGCGACACTTTTGAGCCAGCCAGCGAGTTGTTTCATTTCCTTTTCGCCGAGTCCGCGGGTGGTGATGGCGGGAGTGCCGAGGCGGACGCCAGACGGACGGAAAGCGGCGCCTTTGTCGGTCGGGAGGGAGTTAGCGTTCAGGTTTAGACCGACCAAATCGAGGGCGCGTTCGAAGAATTTGCCGTCGATGCCGCAGGATTTTTGCATATTGACGAGGATGAGGTGGTTTTCCGTGCCGTCGCCTTGGAGAGTGAAGCCGAGTTTTTTCAATTCTTCGGCGAGAGTTTTGGCGTTTTTAACGATGTTTTTGGCGTAGGTCTTAAACTCCGGTTTTAATGCTTCGCCGAACGCGACCGCCTTGGCGGCGATGATGTGTTCGAGCGGACCGCCTTGAGTGCCTGGGAAGACGGAGCGGTCGATTAGGGTCGGGATGTTTTCGAGAGTGTGTTCCGGTTTTTTGAGCGGGTTGCCGACGGTGCCTTTGCTTAAGATGAGACCGCCACGAGGACCGCGGAGAGTTTTATGCGTGGTGGTGGTCATAACGTGGAAGCCGTGGTCAAGTGGGTTGGGGTGGACGCCGCCGGCGATGAGCCCAGCGACGTGTGCCATATCTGCCATCAGGAGGCAATCGGGGATTTTTTTGGCGATTTTAGCGACGCGGTCGAAGTCGGGGATTTTCATAAAGGCGGAGTAGCCGACGAGAATGATTTTAGGTTGCTCTTCGAGAGCGATACGTTCGAGTTCTTTGTAGTCGATGTCACCAGATTCGTCAACGCCATAGCCGACGAAGTTGTAGATGTGGGCGGAGCGAGTGACCTTGGCGCCATGAGTGAGGTGACCGCCAGCGGGGAGGGTCATTGCGAGGATGGTGTCGCCCGGGTTGCACCAAGCCCAGT
>CALEGA010000048.1 GCA_937876715.1 uncultured Candidatus Saccharibacteria bacterium | reverse complement strand
TAAACGACGTCTTCTTCCCATTCCCAGAATTCGCCATTCATGCCACTGGCTCCGGCGACGACACGCTCAAAAAGAACTTCTACATCACCAGCAACTGTCTCAACAGCTCCGACCCAGACCAAATCAACAATCCGCCCTGTCCGAACACCGACGACTAAACTGTTGACAAAATCCACAAAGTGCGCTAAAATATATACATTCTTTAACATCGCGGGGTAGAGCAGCCTGGTAGCTCGTTTGGCTCATAACCAAAAGGTCGTTCGTTCAAATCGAACCCCCGCCACCATGTTGTTTTAGAAATTAGCCTTGAGACGTCGGTAAATTGCCCCCCCAATTTACGGACACCTGAGGGCTTTTTTATGCTCCGACTTTCGCTTTCTTGCGGAATAAGCCGGCCAGCTCCTCCTTATATTGAAACGCGATATAGCCCAATCCCGCCACTATCACCGTTGCAATCGCATAAACACTCGTTAGCTCCGTTTTCTCCTCAACATTACCAGTCACTACAGGATAATCCGCTCCCGTATTCGCCACAATTTTTCGGCACCGGTTCGTCTCCGGATTCCGCTCATATCCCTCGGCACACGGCTTCAACGCTGTACTAGCAGTTGTCGCATAACTCTTACATCTCCCAGTCAACGGGTTGCGATATTTTCCCTCCGGACAAGCCACTAAAGTCGCCACTGGCGCCACTTCGTTCACGCAATTTCCAGTTTCCAAATTAATTACTTTACCTACAGGACAGCTCTTGAACTTTTGATAAACATTCTCCACTCCTGCCGTCACATTATAAGTCTGCGTCCAATTTACGCTCTCGTCGAGCACCAACTTCGCTAAACTCACGCCTTTCTTCTGTCCGCTATAATACGTCAGATTATCTACCGTCTCGCCATCAGTATCAACTATCGACAATCTATTCGCGGACGTCGGATTTTTCGTCAGAGTCAACCCCCACGCCGTAACTGGATACACAGCAAGAAACTTTCGCGCTCCCAGCTTTCCGTTCAAACCATAATTTTTTCCTTTATAACTAATCAAACACCCATCAAGGCTAATCTCTTCGTCACTATTATTATAAAGTTCAATAAACTGCTCCGTCGCCGAAGTTTCGTAATAAGTATAAAGCTCCGTAAACTCAAGCGCACGACACTGCAGTTCTATCACCTCTTCTGGCGCCACTTCCCGCACCGACAAACCAGGCTTAAGCGGGTCAAAGCTTGGTGCATAATCAGCCGAAAAGCCAAAATCGCCAATCTCTTCTTCACTAATCTCGCGCACCAGTGTCGTCGGCGGATTTTTCTTTCCCGTCTTAAACGCCGCATAACAGCCAACTTCTTTTAATCCCCAGCACAGGGAATCAATCTCTTCGTCACTATACTTTAATTTTATTCTCCCCGCACTCTGTGACATATTCCGCGTATAAGTCAAGTCAGCCACCGTAGATTCATCTTCGGCATTCTTCACTTCGTCCGAACTTGCTAGTCTCAAAAGGAGAGACTCGCCGACCATTTCGTGCGTCTCGTCAAATTCGAAGACGACATACTCACTTCCCGAGGAAGTTTCGTAAATTATCGAAAGACCGGCGAGCAAAATTGAATTAGGCTGGAGCCTCCTTAGCTCCATAAACTCCCCCACATAAGGATCAGAAAACCCAGGATTATAACTTAAAATCACAACGGGCGGCAATTGCACTTCATCATCTACTTCCTCTTCCGGTAATCCCTCCGTCTCAGAATCAGCCACTTTCGTTGCTTCTTCCAAGGCTTCTTTCGCCTCCGCAAACACCATCGTACTCGGTACCGAGAATCCTATCGTAAAGATTATCGTTATCCCTAAATATAAATACCTCAACTTTTTCATGCCTCCACTCTACCACGGCAAGCTTTTTTATTTCAAGCATATCCTTGATACTTTTTTATCTCGCTTGTGGTATAATGATATTATATGGAGGTCTATGTCTCGCTCAGCATCATCATTCTCAGTGGTTTTGTCACGGCTTCGCTTCAGCTTCCGCTCGGCACTTTACTTTTACTCTACCACGCCTCACTCGGCAAAAACATCCGTAAAAAGACCAAGACGCTCGCCTCTTCTTTCATCTCCGGCATTACACTTATGAACTTTCTCCTCCTCGGCACGGCGCTCTTCCTTATCGCCAGCCTCACTAAATCTGGCACGCTTTCCGACCTCGGTCATATCATTCTCTTCGGACTTCTCGTCTCTCTTAGCATCGTTGCATGGTTTTTCTATTACAAACGCAAAGGCTCCACCGAACTCTGGCTCCCGCGCCGCCTCGCCAAATTCATCAACTCTCGCGCCAAACTCACCAACGACATCACTGAAGCCTTTTCGCTCGGCCTCCTCGTCCCACTCTCGGAAATTCTCTTCACTCTTCCGCTCCTTGTTCTCGCCGGCGACGCCATTCTCCATCTCGATCCAGTGTTCCAAGCAATCGGCTTGGTCATCTATACCATTTTTGGCACCGTGCCACTTCTCGCTCTCCGCATCTCCATCCGCAAAGGTCGCAACGTCGCCGAAGTCCAACGTTGGCGTCTCAAGAACAAAAACTTTTTCCGCTTCTTTACCGGCGCTGGTTTTCTTATTCTCGCCGCTTTCCTCTTCGCTTTTGTCATTTTGAAAGGAACGGCATAATGACAGAAACTTTCTCCCCCGAATCACTCGTCTCGCGACTCCAATCCGACGCTCGCTCGCTCAATCTTCCCGAAGGCTCTGTTGAACCCGTCATTGAACGCGTCCTGCGTGCCGTTTTGACATGGCTAGAAACCCGCGATATAATAACCAAAAGCGATTTAGAAAGGGTCGTAAGCTCCGAACTCGATAAATACTCTCCCGACCTCGCACTTGTTTATCGAAACCGTGACAAAATTATCTAACTATGAGTAAAAAATTTGACTACGATTTAATTGTTCTTGGCTCCGGTCCCGCCGGCTCCTCCGCCGCTCTCCTCGCTTCCAAAGCCGGTCTTAAAACCGCTCTCGTCGAAGCAAACAAATGGGGTGGCTCAGCGCTTAACGCTTCCGACGTACCGGCTCGCGCCCTCTTCGAATTTTCTCATCTTTATCACGAAGCCCATCGCGGCTCTCGCTTCGGTCTCTCCAGCTCCACGCTTCGCTACAACTACCCCACCGCCCAAAACTGGAAACTCCTCGCCTCTCGTCGCGCCGGCGCCAACTCCAAAAAAGCTTTCGAAGCCGCCAAAATCGCTTGCTTCTCTGGCTTCGCTACTTTTCTCTCGCCCTACGAAGTCGCGGTTAAAGACCAAATCATCTCCGCTCCTAAGTTCATTTTAGCAACTGGCAGCAAATTGAACTCGGGCGACATCTCTGGCATCGAATCAGCCACCTGCTTCACCCCCGCCGAGGCGCTTTCGCTCAATCGTCCACCCAAGTCCGTCTTCATCGTTGGCGCCGGCAGCACCGGTGTCGAACTCGCTAATTACTTCGCCGAACTCGGCACCCAAGTCGTCATTGGCGAACTCGCTGGTCGCCTCCTGCCAAAAGAAGACGAAGAAGTTGGACAACTCCTCTCTCAATACTTCGAAAACTCATTGCGCATCAAAGTTTTGACTCAATCGCGCGTTGTCGCCGTCCAAAAATCCACCAAGCAAGGACTTCAAAAAGTCATCTTCCGCCGCGGTGGTCAAGAAAAATCCGTCGAAGTTTCCGCCATCGTCCTCGCCACCGGCAACAAACCCGTCACCGATCTGAGCTTAGAAAACGCCGGCGTCATCTATTCCGACCACGGCATCAAAGCCGACGACTTCCTTAAAACCTCCGTCAAGCACATTTACGCCGCCGGCGATTGTCTCGGCGGGGAATCGTCCGCTGAACGCGCCGCCTACGAGGGCGCTCTCGCCGCTTCCAATGCAGTAGGGAAGACCAAAAACCTCAAAAACTACGAAGGCTTCATCCGCATCACCAATACTTTCCCCTCCGTCGCCACCACCGGTCTCACCGAAGATGATTGTGTTAGAAAAAACCTTAAATGCAAAAAAGCCGTCCTTCCACTTTCCGCCGTCTCCGCTTCTAACACCTCCGACTTCCGCTACGGCTTCGTCAAACTTCTTGCCGACCCGAAAGACAAGCTCCTCGGCGCCACCGTCGTTTGCCCTAACGCCGAACTCGTCATTCAAGAAGTCGCCACCGCCGTCCGCCACAAATTCACCATCACGCAGCTCGCCTCCACTCCACACATCTCCTCATCGTGGTCGGAACTCATCTATCTTGCCGCCCGCAAGCTCGCCAAGTAGCTTGAAAAATCCCTCATTTTATGCTACATTTTAGTTAATATTACATTTAATCAAAGGATTAAACAAATGTATTCAACTTATTCAACCTATAATCCGTATGTGACTACGGCCCCAGCTATTGGCGCAGGGATTTTCGCCGGTTTCTTCGGCTTCTTCCTCACCCTCTGTATTATCGCTTGGGTAGTTCTCGTCATCGTTGCTGAATGGAAAATCTTCAAAAAAGCTGGCAAAGAAGGCTGGAAAGCTCTCATCCCAGTTTACAACGCTTACACTATGCTCCAAATTTTGAATATGGAACCAATGCTTTGCTTCCTCGCCATCATCCCGGGCGCTAACTTTATGCTTAATATCGTTATGAACGTCAAACTTGCCAAATCTTTCGGCAAAGGCGCTGGCTTCGCTGTCGGTCTCATTCTCCTCGAGCCAATCTTCATGATGATTCTCGGCTTCGGCGACGCAAAGTACAAACAGCTCCCGTCTTCTAAATAATCGGCTCAAAGACAATAAGAGTCCCGCCCTGCGGGACTTTTTCTTTAACTTTTTTTACGACGGCTTAGCTCTGACAGGGCTACCGTCACTTTCTTCCCATTGCGGAATTTATATATAATAATACGATCTGACATCACTTTCGCCGAATCAAGCAATTGATGCCAAGCGCGCTCAGTAAACCGAAGCATCGTCGGGTCAATATCCCTCACCACATTCAAAACGCTGTCGTCATAGTCAAATCCGCCAAGAATTTCTCGCTCATAATCATCAGAACCCCACTCATACGCTTCCGCCAAACGACCAAGCGCAATCATAAAGGTCTTTCTAATCTGAGCATCTTTCAACATTATATTATCTGCCATAGGATCTTTTCGATAACAAGCGCCACACATCCACGCATCTAACACATTTTCTTTGGCAAGGTCCCAATGCCGGAACCCAATATTATACCCGCATTTCCCACAATATAACTTACTGCTAAACGGGCTACTAAAATACCGCCCAGCAAACGCCGCCCGCTGTCTCAGATTAGCGGCTGCCTGCCGAAAAGCCTCCGCCGTAATTATTGCATCGTGAGAATCGCGAATATACCACTGCCTACGCTCGCCACGATTGACCCGGACTTCCTTACTTAAAAAATCCACCGTATATGTCTTCTGGAGAACGGCATCCCCTTTATATTTCTCATTAGTTAGAATATGCCGAATTGTCTCGGGTGACCACCTACCCTCCGCTCGCAACGGTTTCTTCACGCCCGCAGCATCTAACTTACAAGCAATTTGCCTCAAGGTGGCACCGTTAAGATAATCACGATAAATCTTCCGCACAATCTTAGCTTCCTCCTCATTAATCCGCGGCAAGCCATCATCTCCGCGCTCAAAGCCAAGAAATGACTTCCACGGCAAAGACACCCGCCCTGCTTCCATACTCCTCTGCACACCCCACCGCACATTCTCACTAATCGAACGGCTTTCTTCCTGCGCAATAGACGACATAATAGTAAAAATTAACTCCGCCTGCGCATCCATTGAACTGATATTTTCTTTCTCAAAAAATACCTCCACACCCGACCTTTTCAACTCGCGCGTCACCACCAGCGAATCTACAGTATTACGAGCAAACCGAGAAATTGACTTCGTTAAAATCAGATCAATCTTCCCGTCCTTGGCATCCGCCACCATCTCGTTAAATCCGTCTCGGTTTCTATAACTTGTACCAGAAATCCCCTCGTCGGAATATACCTTAACAAACTCCCACTCCGAGTTTCGTTGAATATAATCCGTATAATAACCAATTTGCGCTTCATAGCTATTTTGCTGCGCATCCTGCTCCGTAGAAACACGAGCATAGGCAGCGACTCGTTTCCGCTTCACAATAATCTCTCCAGACGAGTCCTTCATTTGTTGCAAAGGGTCATAAACTAAAGTCTTCTTTCTTTTATGCTCCCTCGTTGACACAATTTGCGTCATTTTTTGTCCTTTCATAAAATTATTTATTAACAGTAATTTTTCTCGGATGACGAACGTTCTTCTGTTTCGGTACGATTAAATCCATCTCCAAATCAGCAATGCGTTTCTTCATTGCGAGCATATCGCTCCGAGATATCAGCTTATCCCTAAAAAGCTGTTGCGTAACGACTTGATAACGATTAAGCTGCAAATACCGACTAAACATCCTCTCGGTCATTTGACTCCTTTCTACAAGATATGTTATTAAACTTGACATATCTTTATCAAAATTATAAAACAACACCATCAAAAAACAATCGTGCGGTTTATTAATTGAGAGATTTTGCCAATTTACTAAGTGGTTTTTTGAGCAATTTTGGTAAATAAATAAGCAGCGGATAAGTAACAACAGCAATTGTGCCGGTGAGAATTAAAGTGGTAGCAGAAATTTCTGGCGCGAGACGGAAAAGCCAACGAAACAGAGTAAAGCAAACGGCAAGCCCAGCAATACAACCCGCATAAACAATGGCACGATAAGCGTTGAACGGCAAGCAAATCCGGAAAAGATAAATCAGACCAATCGCAGCGAAAACGAGCGTACAAGCAGTAGAAACTTCTTCGGCGGGGATATTAAAAATCTGACAACCAAGCACCATCAAGAACACGGCAACCGCACTCGCAATACCGCCAGGAATTGCCTTACTCAAAATGTTGGAAATAAATCTGCCTTTAATCAAATTTTCATTCGGCATTTGTGCAAGGAAGAAAGATGGCAACCCGATTGTCCAAATTGAAAGCATAGAAACTTGTGCCGGCAACATCGGATAAGACACACCAAGAACAAGAGTCAAAACTGCCGCAATGAAAGAAAAGACATTCTTCACAATAAACAAACTGCCAGATCGTTCAAGGTTATTGACGACTCGCCTACCCTCGCGCACCACGGCAGGCATCTTAGCAAAATCCGACTCCAGCAGAACAAGCTGCGCCGTCTGGACGGCAGCATCACTACCAGAAGCCATAGCAATACTGCAATCAGCATCCTTAAGCGCCAGCACATCATTAACGCCGTCGCCCGTCATCGCCACTCGGTGATTTTTAGCTTGCAAAGCTTTCACAAACTTTCGCTTTTGCTCAGGCGTGACGCGTCCAAAAACAGTATATTTTTCCACTGCCTCACTAATTTCTTCGTCGGTTCGAAGCGCAGAAGCATCGACATAACTCCCCGCATTCTCTATGCCAGCTTGGCGCGCAACCTCGGCAACCGCCATAGCATTGTCGCCAGAAATCACCTTTATTATTACGCCTTGTTCGCGGAAATACTTAAACGTCTCCAGCGCAGTTTTCCTAACTGGATTTTCTAACACAATCAGTGCAAACGGTCGAATCGGTTGCTTTAAATCCTCGCCATCCAATTTTTGTTTATATTCACCAAAAACCAAAACACGATAACCTTTTCGCGCATAACTCAAAATATCATTCTTGCATTTATCATAGTCAGACTTAAGCACAAATTCCGGCGCGCCCAACACCAAACTTTTTCCATCAAACTCAACCGCACTATATTTATATTTAGAAGAAAAACCAAAAATCTGCCGAGGTTGTTCTGCTGAACCACGATTTTTAAAATGCTTCTTCAGCGCCGACATAGTCGCATTATCATTCGGCAAAGCTTTCACGAAATCGGCAATAACATTTTCTAAACCCTCTACTTTTTCGAGCGGCACAAGTTCTTTTAACTTCATATCAGGACTCGTGATAGTCCCAGTTTTATCGACGCAAAGCACGTCAACCCGCGCAAGCGTCTCGATACACTTCATCTCGTGAACCAAAACTTGATTTTGCGCAAGCTTAACGGCGCTAATGGCAAGGGAAACACTAGCAAGCAAGAACAATCCCTCAGGAATCATACCCAACATCGCCGAAGCGGCATTTTGAACAGACACATCAATCGGCAAATGATTAATTAAAAGCTGATGTCCAAACAAAAGCGCACCCACTGGAATAATAGCAATACCAGCAATTTTAACGATACGATTAAGCGAACGAATAATTTCTGATTGCTCGCCATTTTTAATAGCTTTAGCTTGGAGCGTGAGTTTGGAAATATACGACTCAGCGCCAACTTTGGTAACCTTAGCATAACATTCACCAGAAACAACAAAGCTGCCCGAAAGTAACTCACTCCGCGAATTTTTCGGTATCTCGTCGGCTTCGCCCGTGATAAGTGCTTCATTGACCGAAACACTACCTGTCATCACTACTGCATCTACCGGAATTTGGTCGCCCGCCTTAAACCTAACCACATCATCAACCACAAGCTCGTGAATGGGAATTACAACGGTTTTACTTTCTCGAACCACCTCCGCTTTCTGCGAATGAATCATCGTCAAACGGTCGAGCGTTTTCTTAGTACGAAGCTCTTGAATAATACCAATTAAAGTATTAGCAAGAACAACACCAAGAAAAGTCAAGTCACGATATGAACGAACCGAGGCAAGAACAATAGCCAGGGCAGCAAAAACGCCATTAAAATAAGTAAAAGTATTATCAAAAACAATCCGCGCCGCAGACTTAGACGGAGATTTAATAGGCTTATTATATTGCCCAGCTTTGGTTCGCTCTTCAACTTCCTCAAGCGAAAGACCACTCGGTAAATCCATAACCTAATTATATCATTTTAAGAAATGCTCAGCATCAAAAAACGCCTCTTCGGCGGTTTTTGCAGTCCTGGTCTGGGTGATCGGACTTGAACCGACGACCTCAGCGTCCCGAACGCTGCGCGCTACCAACTGCGCCACACCCAGGACTTCGCTTATTTTATCATATTTCCCTAGAATTGTCGACAAACCAACTCAAACCTGTTAGAATATAATTATGAAAAAGCTTCTACTTTTTATCTTATCCGCGGCAATTGTCTTACTTGCGCTCCCTTATCTCTCCTCTGGCACTTCCGTATTTATGGCAAAATGGGCTTATGATTGGGGGCTACCAGTACCCATAGTAAAACTAATCTTAATCGCCGTAGCGGCAATTTTACTCCTAGTTTTGTTCAAATTCGTCAAAAAAGTGGTAGTAATTTTAATAATCGCGGTCTTAGTAATGGTCGGATTGAATGCGCTCGGACTTTACAATATGCGAACCGACCCCAAAGACATCGTCGCACAAGTCTCCAAAGTTGCTGCCGAGAACAGCGAAACAATCGTCACCGCTTCAAAAGATTTATTTTATCAAGCCTCCGCCTACGTCACCGAAGTAAATCCGGTGCAGACTTTGACGGACTTCGCGTCAGGCGAAGACTCCTACTGGTATATGGCGCCAAAAGACGAAGAAGTCGATTTCTCTCAGGAAGTTTTTCAAGGGTACAAAGTCGAAGAAGTCAAGGAAGTAAAAGAGTTTAAAGCGTACCACCTAGTCAAAAAACAAGAAAAATGATATAATAAACTAGCTATCGGGGTTTGGCGCAGTTGGTAGCGCGCGCGCTTTGGGAGCGTGAGGTCAGCAGTTCGAGTCTGCTAACCCCGACCACATAGAAAGTATGATATAATAAGCTTATGCTAGTCATAAGCTTTTTTCAATGGTGGTACGGGAGGGGATTTGGCGAATATATGGCTAGGTTTGTTGACGGGCTAAAAGACGCCACAGACTTCTTCTCGATCCGACTCTTACTTCGGAATTTATTTGCACCTTTCCGACAAATCTCCGCAGAAAAACACGACAACTTGCCACTTAACGCCCGAATCCACGCATGGTTTGATTTATTAGTTTCCCGCCTAGTTGGCGCAACAATCCGCTTCTTCCTCCTCATCATTGGCACATTGGTTTTGATCGTCCGCGCCTGTCTCGGACTCGCGCTCGGGTTGCTCTGGCCACTAATGCCACTTCTGGTAGCTTATTGCATAATGTTGTTCGCGAGAGGAGTGGTGTTTTAATGGACGAATTTCGCTACAATTCAATTCGAGCAAAAAAGGCAAGACTCGGCAGGGTTTTAAACAATCCAATAGTGCGTTTCACATTGTGGCTATTGCTTATTTTAGGCATAGGCGGCTTTGTGTATTTAATGTTTTTTATAAAACGCGCCGAGGCCTGGCTTTGCTTACCAGTTGCTATGCTTTCCGTCGCAATTCTACTTTGGAGTAAAAGTGATTTATATCGCGTTCCATTGGGCAAAGGTAACAGCATAAACGATATTCTATCAGCAAACGTAATGAACGCCCTCGGCAGAACGCCGACGCCAAGAAAATTCGTCAAAAGCCTATACAAAACCCGCAGCGGAAAATTCCTAGCAGTACGATTCGGCATCACGCAAGAATTTTTGGAAAAAATCGCAAAAGATATTCCCGAAGATATGAAACCAATTTTCGCAACGGCACGAAAAATGCGCGCCCAAATCGACGCCGAAGTGGTATCGGGCGGATTAATTGCTGCGGCAATCGTGGCACAACATCCCGAACACGAACGTTTGCTAAACGCAAAAAAGTTAGATCTCGAAGATTTAGTAGATGGCGTAAACTGGTACAACCACCTTTACGGACTCGTGCATAGCGCCAGCAAAAAACGTCGCGACGGCGGCATTGCTCGCGACTTCTCTTTCGGTTACACGCCCACGCTATCAAAATACAGTACCAACATTTCCGAAAGCAGAAAACACCAAGCACGAACGCAAATTCATCTAGCAAGCCATCGCGAAATTGTCGGCAAAATGATTGAAGCGTTCTCTAAAGGCGGTCGGCAAAATATCGCACTGGTTGGCGCAGAGGGAACTGGTCGCGCCACGATTGTTAATGCTTTTGCAGAAGAATTAATGGACGCCGACGCCAAAGTCCCGAGCAGCTTAAAATATCGTCAAATCGTCGCCCTTGACGCAAGCGCACTAATTGCAGCGGCAGGCGAACGCGGCGAACTTGAGGGATTAGTGCAACTAGTAATGAACGAAGCTTATCTCGCAAGAAATATCATAATTTGCCTAAACAATGCGCAACTATTCTTCGAAGAAGCCGTCGGTTCAGTAGATATCTCCAACGTTTTGTTGCCAATTATTGAGGCAGGGCAACTACGAATCATTATGACTATGGACGAGCAAAAATACTTGGAAATTGCCGCAAAAAATAGCAGACTCGCGAACAAACTCAACAAAGTCGTCGTTGAACCAGCCAGCGAACAAGAGACAATGCGAATTATGCAAGACGAGATTTTGAGCTTAGAAAGTAGATATGGCGCAACTTACCAATATCTGGCACTTAAGGAAGCTTACCGCCTAAGCAAAAGATATGTACACGATATCGAGATGCCAGGAAAAGCACTAAACTTGCTAGAATCGGCAGCAAATTACGCTACGGCAGGCGTCGTAACGGCAGAATCCGTACAGCTCGCCGTCGAAAAAACCAAAGGCGTCAAACTTTCGGCAGCTAACGATTCCAATGACCGCGAAAAACTTCTGAACCTTGAAGAATTGATTAGAAAAAGAATGGTAGGACAGGATTACGCCGTCAAAACAGTATCAGACGCAATGCGACGAGCGGCGGCTGGCGTCAAAAATCAGAAAAAACCAATCGGCACTTTTCTATTCCTCGGTCCAACCGGCGTTGGTAAAACAGAATTATCAAAATCTCTAGCCGAAGTTTACTTTAACGGTGAAGACAATTTGATTCGACTCGATATGAACGAATTTGTCACCGAATCGGACGTCTCTCGGCTAATCGAAGAGGGAAAAGACAACGCAGAAAGCCTAACTGCACAAGTAATGACACATCCTTTCTCCGTCGTACTTCTGGACGAAATCGAAAAAGCCCACCCCGACGTTTTTAATATACTGCTTCAAATTCTTGAGGACGGTATCTTAACCGACTCACAGGGCAGAAAGGGAGACTTTAAAAATACCGTTATTATTATGACGTCAAATGCGGGTAGTGAGCAAAAAGAATCTGCTTTAGGCTTTAACAGAGATGCAAATGATTATTCTAAAGATAAATCAATGAAAGCCTTAAAAGACTTCTTAAGACCTGAATTTATAGGCAGAGTTGATGAAGTTATCTTCTTCAATAATCTTAACGAAGAAAATCTTAAGAAAATTGCAGATATTCTCATTGATGAACTCAAAGAGCCACTTAAAGATAAAGGCATTAACTTTGTCGTAGGCAAAGGCGTTGCAGAGATTATTGCAACAAAATCTGTTGACGGTGGCAGAGGCGCAAGAGATATAAGAAGAAATATCAGAAAAGATATTGAAGATAAAATTGCAGATATTCTCATTGAAAGAGCAGAGCAGGAGACAAGCGAAATCAATGTTACTGCAGTTAAAGATGAAATTAAGGTAGATTTTAAAAAATAATTAATATAGCAGCCTGACACAAAAAGGTGTTTGGCTGTTATTATTAAAAGCAGGTG
>CALEGA010000047.1 GCA_937876715.1 uncultured Candidatus Saccharibacteria bacterium | reverse complement strand
CCATAGCGACGAGAATGATGAACAAGTTGTTTTCTGCGGCGCCGGAAGCGAGAATAATTTTCGAGGCGAGACGACCGCCAGCAATCATAAGAGCGCAAATCGGATACAAAACCAGCATACCGCGCAGTAGTTGCATCCAACGGTCGAAGAGGTTTTTGGTGTTGGGGAGCGTATAGCAAACGAACGCGAGCGGCGAAATAGCGACGAGGAGAACGACGATGGTCTGGCGCATTGCGAGCAGAAAGAAGAGGAGCAGGACGGAGACGAGTGCGCCGACTAAAACTGGGATGACGGCGAGCAGAGCGCCAGAAATCATAGTCCAAAGTGCGCCTGCGCCGCCGGCGACGATGCCAGCGACGGTTAGACCGGAGAGAGCGGCAAGGACGGTGAAGATGATGCTAGTGGAATAGCCGATACCCGAAAGGGCGCTGGCGTTTTGAACGTCTATGTTGATGCCGTTGACGGCGCTATAGATGCCGGCGCCAGCAATGTTAGAAACGTCAACGAGAGCTTGGCAGATGTAGAAAGAAATGTTGACGAGAATAGCGGCGACGATGAGTTTTGGTAAAGTTTTTTTGATGCCGTAGTTGTCGATGCCGATGCCGGTGATTTGCGAGAAAATGACGACGAGGAGCAGAATGACGAAGATAACGTTAGCGAAGTCGCGGAAGATGCTCCAAGCTTGGAAAGTGCCGTTGCTGTCGCCAGTGGTACTAAAGAGACCGGAGCGAATTTGGAGCGATGGTTCGATGACGGTTTCGTATGCCCAAGTACTGGCGCTGGCGGCGAGTTCGAGGATTGGGCAGATAAACCAACCGACGGCGCCAGATTCGCTGTGACAGGTGGCTTGTTCGCCAGTAGGATTGCTGCCTGTTTGTTCTTTGGTCGGGTCGTAGTATTGTTGAGTGGCGGTGGCGATAGGAACTGTAGTTGTGGGCGTGTTGCCGCTGCCATAGTTGTCGTTATAGAATGAGCCGGTCGATGACGAAATGAACGGCGCAATCGTAGTCTCTAAACAACCGTTATCGGCTGAACCGAGCGTGCAGGTGACGCCGTCGGGAACGATTTGAACGCGAACACCGTTTGTAATTTGCGACAAATCTTTCGCTTGAATAGTGACGACGGCCGAGACGGAGCCGTTGGTACGGATTACCAACTGACAGTTCATATTCTTGTTTAATTCGCAATCGGCATATTTACCATTGGTGTCGGCTGAACCGGCGGCAGTGATGACGTAAGATAGAACCACGTCGTTAGTGCCGTCGTTTTTGAAAAGGTTTTTGCCCGGGAAGCTGGAGCTGGCGATTTCGGTTTGTCCCTTGCTGTCGTAAATTTTGACGGTGTAGTTCTTATTATTATCGACGTCAGCAAAGGTTTGTGTTGTAAAATTTACAACAGTTAAGATGCTCGGAACGATGAGGAGCGCGGCAAGAATGAAAAAAGCTGAAGATTTGAATTTTTTACAAAAAATTCTCGAACGCATACATATATTATATATATAAACGTAAGCGATTTCAAGCAGGAATTAAGTTTTTGAGAGTGCGGTTAGCGAGTAATGATGGTGCCGGACTTGAGCTTGAGCGCTTCTTCCAAGTTATCGAGGGAGCAGATGATGCCGACTTTGCCCTTTTTGGCAAATTCGGTGGCGGCGGTGATTTTGGGGAGCATAGAGCCTGCCTTGAAGAAGCCTTGTTTGGCATAATATTCGGCTTCTTTCGAGGTCAAGTTGCGGAGCGCGGATTGTTCCGGTGTGCCGAAGTTAATGTAAGCGAAATCGACGGCTGTGACGGAGATGAACATATCGGCTTTGATGAGTTCGGCGAGTTTTTCCGCGGCGAAGTCTTTGTCAATAACGGCATCGACGCCTTTGATGAGGCGCAAGATTTTAGTGCGATAGACAGGGACGCCGCCGCCACCCGCGGCGATGACGATGGCGCCGGATTTGACGAGGTCAGAGATTTCTCGTTTTTCTACGATGGATTTTGGTTTAGGGCTGGGGACGACGCGGCGATAACCTCTGCCGGAGTCTTCCTTGACGATCCAGCCTTTTTCTTTGGCGAGTTTCAATGCTTCTTTTTCGGTGTAGAATTGTCCGACAGGCTTGGTTGGGTTTTTGAAAGCGGGGTCGTTTTTATCAACTTCAACTTGAGTGACGACAGTGGCGACTTTTTTGTTCTTCCCCTCTTTGAGGAAGGCGTTTTGAATTGATTGGGCGAGCCAGTAGCCGATTTGACCTTGAGACATAGCGACGGCGGTTTCGAGCGGCATAGCGGGAGCTTTCTCGGAGGCGGCTTGTTCTTCGTGAATGAGGATGTTACCAACTTGCGGACCGTTGCCGTGAGCGACGACGATTTCGTATTTACCGCTTAATTCAGCGATGAGCTCGCCGACTTTTTTGGCGACAGCCTTTTGAGCTTCGGCAGACACTTCGCCGTTTTTTTGGAGAGCGTTACCGCCGAGGGCGATGACGACACGTTTTTTGACCATATATTATATATTCCTTTCTATTTTTCCTTGCCGAGCAGCTTGAACATTTCTTTTTTGTATTTTTCTACCCCTGGTTGATCGAACGGGTCAACGCCGTGAAGGAGGGCGGAGAGGGCGCAGGCGGTTTCGAAGAAGAAGATGAGGAAGCCGAGCGTAAGTTCGCTGATGCCAGATTCGGCGTCGGTGTCGAGAACTTCAATGGTGAAGGTGGAGATGCCGCCGGCGTCGTGAGCAGTTAAGGTCGCTTCGAGCGCTTTGTCGGAGATTTCCGTGAGGGTTTTACCCTCGAGATAGGCGAGGCCGTCGGAGTCGTCTTTCAAATCGGGAACTTTGAGCGGGTCTTGCTCTGGTGAGAACTTGAGGAAAGTTTCAAAAATGTTTCTGCGTCCGTCTTGCATATATTGCCCGAGGGAGTGGAGGTCGGTCGAATAAATCACGCTGGCGGGGAAAATGCCTTGGTGGTTCTTTCCCTCGGATTCGCCGAAAAGTTGTTTCCACCATTCGTTGAAATATAACAAGCGTGGTTCAAAGCTGGCGAGGACTTCGACGTCGCAGCCGCATTCGTCGTAGAGATAAAAGCGAGAGAAGGCGTATTCGATTAGCATAGAATCGTCGAGATGGTCGGGGTCGAGCTGAGTTTCTTTACAGTGGCGCGCGCCCTCTAATAATTTGTCGATGTTAGCGCCGGCAACGGCGAGCGGGAAAAGTCCGACGGGACTCAAAACGGAGTAGCGTCCGCCGACGCCAAGCGGGACGTCGAAAGTTTCGTAATCGTTTTTAACGGCTTCATCGTGGAGAGCGCCGGTGTTTGGGTCGGTGGTGGCAATGATGCGGTTTTTCGCTTCCGTTTTACCGTATTTTTTGATGAGGGCGTCTTTGAGAATGCGGAAAGCGATTGCTGGTTCGGTCGTGGTGCCGGATTTGCTGATGACGTTGATGGAAAAGTCTTTGCCCTCGATGGTTTTTAAAACTTTTTTGAGTTCGAGAGAGCTTAATGAGTTGCCGGTGAAGAGAAGTTTGCATTTGGTTTTTTTGTCGCTGTCGAGTTCGAGAGCTTCGTAGATGGCGCGGGCGCCGAGGTAGCTGCCGCCGATGCCGATGCAGACGAGGTAGTCGGAGTTTTTGCGGACTTTTTCGGCGACCTCTTTGATTTTTTGCAGTTCGTAAGCTGGGAACGAGTCGGGGAGGTCGAACCAATCGCCCATCGGGTCGTCTTTAATGTCTTCGATTAGCTCGAAAGCTAAGTTGTAGTCTAAGTCTATTACATCTTTCATACTATATATAATAGCATAAACTAAATAAAAAATTATTTGTCGTTTTTCTTCTTAGATTCTTTAGGTTCCTTGACTTCGGCTTCTTTTGCCTTATCGACGTCAACGCCGTGCGCGTTGACGTGAACGGTGAATTTATCTTTGACTGCTTTGACGTCTTTAATGAAGAGGTTTTTGAAGATGATTGAGAGACCGATGTTGATGAAGAAAGCGGCGAGAATGACTTTCCAGGCGACGTCCCAGCCGAAAACGTCTTGAGAGGCGAGGAGCATAATGACGCCAAGGGCGAGCATAAAGAGGCTGCCGAATTTGAACCTTTCTGTGCAAAGGCTGACGAGGCTCGGGACGATGATGAAGAGCGTCCACCAGCCGTTGAAGAACAGTTCGAATTGGAACAGTCCGAGTGCCTTGCCGCCGAAGAAAATGCCCAGTGCTAAGATTGCTATCCCCCAGATGATTGATTTTGAACGTTTCATAATGACTATATTATATCATAGTCCGAATGGGGGGTTATTTGTCGGATTTGTGCTTTTTGACGGAGAGGATGCGGAAGATGAGGAGGAAGATGGCGAGGAGGATGAGGAAGAGGAGCCAGAGCGGGCAGATGATTACAATCTTATCTACATTACTCTCTACGCCCTCGTATTCGACGTTATAGATGACGTGGAAGATGCCGACGGAAGGGGTGTCGTCCCAAGAAATAGATGCGAATGCGGTGTTGCCTGGCATAATCCAAGAGCTTTTGGGGTCTTCTTCGTTAGTATAAACTTCCTCGCCCGAGAAAAGCGGGAAAACTTGCAACGTGTGTGTAGCTTCAGAGTGGACGTTACCTAGATTAGTGATAGATGCGCTGCCAGTGATTTTGCCAGACATCAAGAAGCCTTGAACATTGGCGCTGTCGATTTTCCCTTTACGGACCGTTTCGCCAGCAACTTCAGTATAAAGCAAGTGCGAGGCTTCGTATTTTTCTCGAAGGTCGACAGTGGAATTGTCGAGGCGATATTCTTCCGAAGTGACCATAATAGCAGCATATTGCCCGCCTGCAGGAGCGTTTTCTGGAACGTGGATAGAAAAGCGAACTTCTTGGGTCTCGTTGGGCGAGATAATGCCTTCCGTGCGGGAAAGTTCAATCCAATCGACGATTTGATTATAACTACCATTTGCGGTGAAGTTAAGATTGTCTAGCCCCTCGACGGAAAACGGTTCAACGCGGACAGTGTAACGAAAGTCGATAGTATTATCTCCTGGGTTAATCACTTCAAAATTGCCCGTGTAGGTTTCTCCTGGAGTCAAGGTGATCTGTTGATACATCGGTGAGATGGCGAATTGGCCGATGGCTTGAGCTGGGGCGGTGGTAAAAAATGTGAGGAATGTGGTCGCTAGTACGGCGATGATGGTTTTGAGTTTGTTGCTGAGTTTTGACATAATTTTCTCCATGTTATTATTGGTCAACGGTAGAGGTGCAGGAGAAGCCTTGCTTCTCGTAGTTGGTTTTATATTCGGCGAGAGTTTTGGGAAGTTCGTCGTCTTTGGCGTAATCAATCAAGAAGTAGCTGCGAGTAAAGTCGTCGATGCCTTTGCTAGCGGTGGTGCTAAGGGAAATGACGAGCTCGTTATCTATAATTGAGAATTTGTTGTTGAACTTACTAGAATCGTAACCGAGAGCTTGCAAAGCGAGGTTGAATTGAGCGTGAGAAATAGCTTCGGCGCTGTAGGATTCGCTGTATGAGCCGAACTTGAGCGTATATTTGAGGCTGGCGGAACTTAGGGCATCTTCGCCGTCAAAGACCATGCTGATTTTAAGCTCCTTGTTGTTAGAGTTCACTTGGTTGACTTTTTCGTAAGTGGTGGTCGTCGAAATACAGGTAAGTGATTCGTTGCGGACGTTTTCTGGATATTGACCAGTAGTGGTGGTTTTGCCGTGGAGAAGCCAAATGATAATAAAGATAATTATCGCGAGAAAAAGCAAAAAGCTGACCAGTTTAAGCGCTTTGTGGTCTTTTTTCTCTTTTTGTGCGCCGCCGTCCGCTGTTTTTTCGGTGGCGTGCGCTTTCTTTTTTAGACCCTTGCCATATTTGGCGGGTCGAAAATACAGTTTTTCTTCCAAAATACCTCCTTGTGGCTTTTATTGTATCATAATTTATTTTACTTTCCGCCATAATCTAGTAGCATTTCCCGAAAATAACGTTTTTTCATCGATGATATTGCCGCGTGAATCAAACACGTATTTTATAATTCCGTGGCTGTGTGCATTACTTGCTTTCGCGTTTATGTCTTTCGTCATAGCGATGTCGCATTTTTTTCTATACCCTTCGATGATATTCTCTTTTGTTGCCCTATAATCGTAGGTGCATGTAGCAATCTTGTCTATTATAAGCCTATCATCTTCAACCATTTTTAAGAGGTTATCTGCAGTTTTGCTACCATGGTGAGGGATTTTTAAGTAAACGACATGAGGAGTCGTGTTCGTTTGCCGAGTATAGAAATCGTTAGCACCGAGGTCTTTCATTTCATCATTTGTGCAATCACCAGTGAATAAATATTGATTCCCGTCGAAGACAATCTTCAGCATTAGGCTAAGGTCGTTTGGAGAATGCCTAGATAAATCGTCGTCAATATAATGAAGAGCTCGACGATCTGTAGGCAACAGCGATTCAATATAAAGCTGGTGCCCCACCCCGTGGGTCGAACCGTTAAAATCCCATATTAAATTTCGGTCAATTTTCCTATTATAAAACACGTTATTGTCGTGACAATTTGAGCCTCCCGTATATTTTCTTTGAATATAATCTCTGATTTCTTTTGCCGGATAATGCCCCTGCGCTTCATAATATTCTCTACTGAATTCTGGCATCATAATTTTCGTATTTTCATCCGCATAGTATTCAAGAAGATTTTTAAATCCAGTAGTATGGTCATTATGAAAATGCGTGATGCATGCTAAATCAATTTTTTTGTTTTGGCCAAACTTGTAGGCTTTTAAGATGTTGTCAGTGATATTTTTTTCAGGTAGACTATAACTGTCTATAACAGCACTCCATACCGCTTTTCTTTCTTCTGTTTCAAAAATTAGCACTATACTCTCTCCTTGCGTTTCGTAGCCGATTAGGTAGATGGAAAGAAAAAGCTCTTCGCTATTGTAAAAAATAGGCTCATTATTTGAGGTCAAATACATTGTATGATAGATCCGCAAGAGAAAGATATCTCGTGACAAAGGCACTCGATGAGCCACTATTATTGCCTGGTTTAGCTGTTCGATATTCCGCAAAAGTAGGCGATGCGACGGAATCAATGTCGGTTATGTCGTCATTCATTTTCGATCACCCCATCCAATATAGCCTCGTCAGATATTTTGTCACTGCTTGTCAGTTTGCTAGCGAAAGTTGGGTTTAATGTTGCCAAGAAAAAATCAAAGATTATTTTATTGAACTTTTCGAGTTCCATGTTTGATATAATGTTACCCTCAAGATTTTCGATATTGACAATATTTTCAAGGTGGTTGCGGTTGTTAGTATATACATCAATATCGAAGGAAACTCTTACGGCAAGTCGATTCTCGAATTGCCCAGGTAGCATCGACAAGATATAGTTTATGTCCATATCGTCTGAGTGTTTTAACGCATATCTATGGCTACAGCGCTGCGTAGAGATGTGGTTAATTGAAGGAATTGTGATTCCTAATGTGGTTTCGTTGAAATAGTCGCCGAGTTTAACATCGGTCGTCAGCTTAACGTCGTTTAATTTTCGTAATCCGCATCTCGTAGGAACCAAAGTACCTTGAGCGATTTCTCTAATAATTTTTATAGCGTCAAGAATATTTTCTTCGTACTGTTCAAACTTGAGATATTCCGTATCTTGATTTATTTCTAGCCCTAAGAAACTTCTGCATAAGGTTAATTTTTTTGACACTATACCGCCAATCTCGGTGTAATATTCGTATGTTTTAACAGTTGTTTTTAGTTTCCCTTCAAGAACGATACGAGAGTCCTCAATGTTGCCAGAATCAAATCTTGGCGCATTTATCTCGTAGTTTTTAGCATATGATTCTCCGTATGTTTCGAATGTGCCATTTTTGATAAAATCAGTTATGAATTTCGTCCTAATTCTTTCCAGCAGCTGTTCTTCGAGGGGAAGATAGTCTAATCGAAAGACTACCCGACGCGTCGTGTGCTTTTTGAAGTCATCTCTTTCCATTAAACCTCGCTTGTCGTGATTATATAACAATATTTTTGAAAGTAAAATTGCCGCTTTTCACGATGAAAGCGGCAATTTTTAAGTTGCGTATTTAGCCCACGTTAATTTAGCTGTTGATTTGTTGAACGAGGGTGTAGACCACGTCGCCGGTGTAGGTAGCGGCCTTGGTCCCAGGAGCGACGCCGATGCCATAAGTGAAGAGATATTCATCGCCACTGGTAGCAGATGGGCCATTCTTCACGACGGCTTCTGTTTCTGCAGTCGATGTTACATTAGCTGGTGTAGCGCCTGTGACTGACGTAGTAGTAGTAATATTGTAACCAGTCACAGTTGCAGACGGTTCAGATATAATATTAATCGTACTGTTGCCAGTTTCCGTCAAATTTTCAGCGTTGACAAGAATTTTGTAGCCAGCATTTTGATTGCAGACGACCTTAAGGGTGGTAGTGCCCATATTACTATCGGCAGTACCGGCGTAGATGTCGTAAGCGGCGGTGCTAACGGATTCGTTCTTGACCGTAGTGAATGTTTCATCGACACCCGTGGTCTCTTCGTCGTCTTCAATGTCGGCCATGTCTGGCGTTGCGCCGAGGTTGTTGCTATAAACGCCATCAGCGCCAGTGCCACCATTATTATTGGTTGCGGTCCAGGCGGCGGCATTGGTATCATTGGTGACATCTTCTGGATGATCAGAAGCGGTGTTATGGTCAACACCACGAACTGGTGTTGCGGAGGCAGCACCGAAGGCGCAGGTTGGGAGAACGGTGACGTTCCAAGTATCTGTGTGCTTATCGGAGTCCCAATCGGCATCAGCGACGGTAGCGAAAGTTGCGAGCGGAGCGAGAGCAACAGCTAAGCTAGCCACGACGCCAGCGCCGGCAATAAGTTTTTTTGACATATTTTATGTGTCCTTTTTTATTATGTTAATTGACCTTTTGTGATTCTTATTATACGCTTAAGGTTTTTAATGTCAAGCCTTTTATGCTAAAAAGCGCTCCAGAACTCTGGAGTGCTTTATGTTTTAGCTAATTTGGTCCCCGAGACAGGGGTTGAACCTGCACCCGCTTGCGCGGACTAGCACCTGAAGCTAGCGCGTCTGCCAATTCCGCCACTCGGGGGTAAGCATATTATATCATAATACAAATAAAAAATCGCCCTTTGTGCAGGGCGATTTCTTGAGCTTTACATAGCGCCAACGAGTGGTGGGCGAGGACGAGGCGGAGTTTCTGTGGATTGTGGAGTGGCTGGGGAGGCTGGAGTGGCAGGCGTAACGGGAGGTTCAGGGTTGGCTGGCGGTGGGGTTTGTGGCTCTTGCGGTTCTTGTGGTTGGATGGATGGTTGGGCGGGCGCGTCGTCGAAAGCGGAGAAGTCGGGACGACCGCCGGCGGGAGCGCCTGGAGTACTCATAGTGCCGTCGGGGGAGACGACAGAGTCGCCTTGAGTTGGACCGCCTTTTTTCTTCTTGTTGTGGAAGATGACGGCGACGATGGCGAGGATGATGACGAGGAGAGCGGCGCCACCAACGATGAACGGCGTGTAATCGGTTGCTGGTTTGCTAGTGCTGTTGCTTGCCGGTTCGACGGTGGCTTCTTCCGTAGATTCTTCTTTGCCGGCGGCGCCGTCGATGACAACTTCAGGAGTTTCTGGAGCGGCGGAGCCGTTGACGGCGACTTCTTGACCGGCGACATAAAGTTTGTAGCCGTTGCTGTAGATGTTTTGGTTGGTTGAGTCGGCGTTTTCCAATACGTCGATGTAGGAATCGCCAGCGAGAATGAGCTGGGAAGTGGCGTCAAGGTTGACGGTGACGGATTTGGCGGAGTTGGCGTGGTTGATGATGCCCATATAATAGCTGGAGTTTGACAGGGCGAGCGTTAAGGTTGAAAGATTGTCGAGGATGATGTCGCCTTCGGCAACTTGGTTGCCAAAAGTCATAGCGATTTCGCTATTTTGAGCGCGGAGAAAAGCGGAGGTGGCATCGTTGTTGGTGATGCGGTTATTACTGAGGACGACGGCGCTTTTGACGTCGGTTGCCGTGAAAGTGTCGCCGGATTCGACCGTAAGAACGGATTCTAGGGCGTTGAAAGTTTCTTTGAGGACGAAAGGTCCAGAAGCGGTGGTGTTATTATAGGCACCGTCGGTGTCGCCCGTAGTGGTGGTGTCAACGGTTTCGTCGGCAGTATCGGTGACTTTTTCGTCAGTGACGGTGCTGTCGGACGTGGTAGTTGTCGTGCTTTCCGACGGAGTGGTGACCGTTTTTTCGGTCGTCGTGTCCTCCGCGGTAGTTTGGTTATTATTCATACCAAAAAATCCTGTTTAATTAATACTATTATACACTACTTATGGTTAAAAATGTGAAAATTGCTAAACTTTGTTGATGACGGGGATGACGATGGGGGTGTGACCGGTGGCGTCGAAGAGGATGTGGGTGATGTCTTCCTTGATTTCTTCTTTTAGAACCTTGAGTTCGGGGTCGGTCGAGATGGACTTGTCGGTTTTGACGCGGAGGTAGTGGCGAATTTTGCCAATCAATTCTTCCGAGTTGTCGAGGTAAATAAAGGCGCGGGAGATGACGTCGGGAGTTTTGACGAGGCGACCGGTCTTTTTGCTCAAAGTTAGGACGATGACGAAGATGCCCTCACGAGAGATGTGGATGCGGTCTTTGACCACTGCTTCGTGGACGGGTTGGTCAGCGTCGTCGTAAAGTTTGTTGCCGACGTGGATGCGACCGTTTTTGCGAATTGTGTGGTTCGGGAGGAGTTCAACAACGTCGCCATCATCGGAGAGGATGATGCGGTCTTTCGGAATGCCGATGACGTTTTCTGCCATTTCTGCGTTGTGCTGAAGCATATAGAACTCACCGTGGTAGGGCATATAATTTTTCGGGTTGAGGCGAGTGACGAACTCGACGTGGTCTTCATAGTAGGCGTGACCAGAAAGGTGGAGCGGTCCGAGGTTAGTGATGTGGGATTTGCCGTTTTGGATGACGGTTGCACCCTCGCGGAGGAGACCGCCGACGGTTGAAACAACGTGCGGTTCGTTCCCTGGAATCGGATTGGAGGAGAAAACGATAGTGTCGGTCGGTTTGATTTTGATGAACTTATGCGCGCCGGTAATCATACGGTTCAAGACGGCGTTAAGTTCTCCTTGGGAGCCAGTGCAGATGATGCAGATTTTTTCGTCAGGAAGCTTGATGATGTCTTCCATTTTCATAATGGTATCTTTGGGAACTTTGATGGCGTGCGCCCTTAACGCTACCTCGACGTTGTTAATCATCGAGAAGCCGGAGAACGCGACTTTGCGACCGCGGGCGTGTGCTTCTTTTAGAACGAGTTCGATACGTCCAATCTGGGAGGAGAAACAGGAAACGATGACGCGACCGTTGGCGTAATGATCCATCACGCGACCGAGGTTTTCTCCGACGTCAAATTCGGAGTGTGGGTGCTTCCCTGGTGAGTCGATGTTGGTCGATTCGTTGACCATTAAAGTAACACCTTCGTTTTTAACGATTTCGTCAATGCGGGCGTAGTCGGTCTGGATGCCGACGGGGTTTTCTTCGTGGCGCCAGTCGCCAGAGAAGTAAATGAGACCGTTGGGCGTGCGAACGGCGATAGCGACGTTGCCTGGGATAGAGTGGAGAGTGTGAATAAACTCGATTGAGAGATGTTCGGAGACTTGGATTTTTTCGTGCTTAAACGGGTCAACGGCGATGTAGTTCAAATCGGGTTCGTCGGGAAGCTCGGACATTTGTTTTTTAATCATACCGATAGTAAATTCGGTGCCATAGATCGGCGTAGTTTGATTAAAACGTGGCAAAAGGTGGCGGCAGGCGCCGATGTGGTCAAGGTGGGCGTGGGTGAAGCAGATTGCCTTGACGTTGTTTTTGTTATCTTCGAGATATTTGATATCAGGAATGAGGTAGTTGACGCCTGGATAGTCGTTGTCGGCGAAGAGGACACCCATATCAATAACGAGCATTTCGTTCTTATATTCGACGACGGTCATATTTTTACCGATGCCGGTTTCGCCAAGACCACCGATAGGAATAATACGGACGGCTTCGGCGTCGGGACGCGCTTGTTTAATCATCGAATTGGTGACTTGTTTGCCGTCGTAGCCGTTGTAGCGAGATTTGTTGACGGGGATGCCGATGATGTGTTGCGTGGCTTGGGCGTTGACATCTTGAGAAAGCATCCGCTGGTGATGTACCATTTCACCCTTGCGAGTCGAGACGGAGAGATTAACTTTGCGTTTTTCTACTTCGGACTTGGCGGGTTTAGCGGCTTTTTTGGGCTGGTTCTTTGGTTTTTTCGCCTGAGCTTTTTTTGCTTTTTTGTTTTGGACAAATTTAGCGTCTTTGCCGCCTGGAGCGAAGTTGCTGTTAAAATTGCGTTTTTGAGCTTCTTCGAAGCGTTTTTTGATGTCGGGGAGACGCTCGGCGCCCTGTCTGAGCAACCTAGCACGGCGCTCTTGTTCGGATTGATTCATAAATTCCTTTGAGTATTAAGATTGTTAAAAACAAGTGGAAATAATTAGTATTATTTTACCGCATAAGCGGAATAAAGTCAAGAGAATTGCCTATTTTTTATAATTATGGTATAATATAAGCAACTTTTTTCGAAGGAGGGGTAGGAATGAGCGAACTTTTAAAATTTGAACCAGAACTAGAGTTTTTCGGGACGATGAACGGAGCGTCAGAGGAGCACACGAATGCGGTGTTCCAGCCTGACGAGGAGACGATTGTGTTTGTTGATTTGTCACTTTTAAATGCGTATAAGGCGGAGCGGTGGATTCAGACTCCGGAACGGCTGAAGTTGAAGAACTTTTATCTTTGTCTCACCCATAATCATTTTGACCACGCGTCGGGGATAGGTAAGCTCGCTTTTGATGTAAAAATACACTTCCCTGGTCATAGGTTGATGATTATCGTTGACGAAAGAATCCGCGAAGAGACTATTCGGCATCTTGATTCGGAGGGGATTGGTAGAATTGTTCATCACGAGCACGGCTGCGACGACAAGCGAGTCTATGATTTGATGTCCTTTGATATGTATGGGACGGCTTATACGTTCTATGATGAGGACGGGACGCCGCTGAACAAGTTGTCGCGTCCGGATTGGTTTATACGGACGTTGCCGGCGCCGCACAGTTCAAGGCTGGCTGGCACGAGTGGGTTTGCATTTAACGTGAACCACAAGCTGGTGATTTATTCGGGAGATACGGCACAGTTGGAACCGTTTATGAGCTTCCTGCGGGTGGCGCTTGACGGGCATTCCGACGGTGACCCCGAGATTGAGTTTTATCTCGACGTGGCGACACGGAAAAGTGACCGGCATTTGAACTTTTTGGAAATTGCCGAGGAGCTAAAAATCTTGCTTGAGGAGTACCCGACGCTGAAGCTGATTTTGATGCACTATGACAATCGCGAGAAGTTGCGGACGGCGGCGGAGGAAAAGCTCCCCGAAAAATTGCACGACCGCGTGATGCTTGCCAATCGTATTTATTTTGGAAATGAGTTTTTCTTTTAGTTCTTGGTTCAAAAAACCGCCACTTATCGTGGCGGATTTTTCTTGTTTTATTCTTTTTCTTCGTCGGCGTTTTCCTCAAGAGCGGAGAGGAGGGAGTCTTCGACGTTTTGTTTCTTTTTCTTTTTCGGTGCTTCGGCGAGTTCGATGTCGAGGTCGTAGCCGGTGAGCTTGCTGGCGAGACGGACGTTTTGACCTTGACGACCGATAGCGATGGATTGTTGGTCTTCGGTGACGTAGATTTTGGCGTGCTTGCCGTTGATTTCTACCTTAGTGACTTCAGCGGGAGAGAGCGCTTCGCGGATGTATTCGGAGGCGTTGTCGCTCCAGGTGATGATGTCGATTTTTTCGCGTTCGCCGATTTCGTTCATAACGGCTTGGACGCGGACGCCACGACCGCCGACGAAAGTGCCGACGGGGTCAACCCCTGGAACGGTGGACATAACGGCGATTTTAGTGCGGCGACCAGCTTCGCGAGCGATGGCGCGGATTTCCACGGTGCCGTTTTCGATTTCGGGGACTTCTTGACGGAAGAGATATTCGATAAATTCGGCGCAGCCACGAGATAGCAAGAGACCGGTGCCGCGTTCGGAGCGTTCGATGCCCTTGATATAGACTTTGATGCGAGCGCCGACGGTGTAATATTCGCCGTCGATTTGTTCGCTGCGAGGCATCATACCGAGAGTGCGACCGAGGTCAACGCGGACAACGTTGCGTTCGACGCGAGTGACGGTGCCGGTGACGACAGTGCCGATTTTGTCTTCATACATAGCAAGGACGGCTTCACGTTCAGCTTCGCGCAAGCGTTGGATGACGACTTGTTTGGCGGTTTGTGCTGCGACGCGACCGAAAGCGTCTTCGACGGGATATTTTTGTTCAATAGTATCGCCGACTTTGAGCTTTGCCTTTTTGACGGCGGGGTCGTCAGCGGGGATTTCCGTGGCGGGGTTGAAAGCTAAGCCTTCTTCGATGACCGTGCGGGTGACGAAAACATCGGCTTCGCCAGTGTTGACGTTCAAGACGGCGCGGACGTCCATATCTTTGTCGCCGTGATCCTTGCGCCAAGCGGCGGCGATTGCCATTTGAATCACGTCAAGGACGGTTTCTTCGGGGAGGTTTTTTTCTTCGGCGATGACTTTGACCATCGCGGACATTTGTTTGAGGTCGAGACCTTCCATAATTTCCTTTCTGATTAACTTTAGGGTCTAATACTAAAACGCCCGACCCTTTCGGGCCGGTCAATATCTGTATGGTTTTAGTATATATTATATATATAACGGTGTCAAGAGGTATCTCTATTAACCTGTGGCACGCCCGAGAGGAGTCGAACCTCCGACACCTGGTACCGGAAACCAGTGCTCTATCCACTGAGCTACGGGCGCACGGGCAATTTAGGCGCCAACGCGGTCTTTGCCGTTTTTACGCGGTGCGTTGTGTTCGATGTATTCAATGATTTTCGAAGCGACGTCGCGACCGGTGACTTTTTCGATGCCAAAGCCTGGGGAGGCGTTGACCTCGAGGACGAGTGGACCACGGGCGGAGCGCATAATATCGACGCCGCAGATGTGGAGACCCATCGCTTTCGCGGCTTTGAGGGCGACTTTCTTTTCTTCGTCGGTGAGTTTAATTGGGGTGCCAGCGCCGCCTTGATGGAGGTTCGAGCGAAAGTCG
>CALEGA010000046.1 GCA_937876715.1 uncultured Candidatus Saccharibacteria bacterium | reverse complement strand
GTATCTGACGATTCTCTTCTTGAATTTCTGTTTGCTTTTCCATTTTGTCTAAAAGTTGCTGATTTTCAAGTTTCCGCCAGTATGCCTTAGTCGCTTGATTAGGACGATGGGTCCAATTTGTCTGTTTAAAGTTTTTGGAATAGTAGTTTGCCATACTCAATAAATTTAACAAATTTTACTAATACTCACATTTAATTTAAAAAATTTTACTAATTTGCACGAAAATACTTTTTAAATTCGACAAAATTTGTTAAAATACTAATACCAATATATATAAATATTAGTGATATTAATATATAAATGCTTGATTTAAATTTATTTTCTTTCCAAAACTAGGATTAATTACTAATCCTTCAACACCAACTATTTTTGACTCTTCATTTCTTTTAAATTGTATTTCACCCAAATAATGATCAGCTCTTTTTAAAGATTCTTCAAGATTCTTTTTAGAAAGCATTAATCCTACCAATATTTTACCTATGTTATCTAGCCATACGTAATCTTTTAAAACTTTTTTTAAATATATTTAAAAAGAAAAATTAAATATTAAATAAAATTCATATAATATATTAACTAATTTTCGTGGTTAATGTATGATAAGAGAAAATCAAAAGTGGCTAAATTATGCAATGGTTTTAATAGATATGCTTGTTATATCATTATCTTTAGCTATTTCATGGTGGATGCGTTTTAAAACAACAATTTTTGGACCTATTGGAGGGCATTTGCCTATCCAAAGTTATTTGTTCTTTCTGATATTTGTTGTCATTCCTGTTTATATTATCCTTTATTTCTCATTTGGATTATATAAACCGCGTAGAACTTATAGAACGATTTTTTCTGAAGCTAACCAGATAATTAAAGTGAATATTGTAGCTTTTGTAGTTTTGGTTGCTATATTATTTGTTTTAAATCAACCTAACTTCTCAAGAATTATGTTGTTTCTTTTAGGAATTATCGGTACGATATTTGGTATTATAGAAAGATTCATAATCAGAAGCTTTCTTAAAAAAATACGCACGGACAATAAAAACCTTAAACATATTCTTATTGTTGGAGATCCGGGTATTGGTAAATCTACTTTGTTGCTGCAGGTGTGTCAAAAGCTGAGTGAAGACAAGAGACAAGTGCTCTATATTTCCGGCGAGGAATCGGCCGGCCAAGTCAAACTTCGCGCCGTGCGCCTCGGCGCCGAATCCGACAAACTCAGTTTCGCTTCCAGCACCTCCGGTAACGACATCGCTAAAACCATCGAATCTGCCGAATTTGACTTTGTCGTCGTCGATTCCATCCAAACTCTTTCCCTCGCGGAAATTTCTTCCGCTCCAGGCGGCGTTTCTCAAGTCACTAACTGCGGCAATCTCATTATCCGCGCCGCCAAAGCCACCGACACTGCCGTCGTCATTGTCGGTCACGTCACCAAAGAGGGAACTCTCGCCGGTCCAAAAGTCCTCGAACATCTTGTTGATGTTGTTGTCAATTTCGAGGGTGACCGTTACGGCGGGTTCAAAACCGTCCGCGCCATCAAAAACCGTTTCGGCTCGACCAGCGAAGTCGCGATTTTCGAAATGGCAAACTCTGGCTTAAAAGAAGTCCAAAACCCCTCCGCCGCACTCCTCGCCGAACGCCAAAACACCGACGGCTCGATTATTCTCGCAACCTTGGAGGGTACGCGCCCAATTCTCGTAGAAATTCAGGCACTCGCCTCCAAAACTACCTTTGGTTACCCCAACCGCACTGCCTCCGGCTTCGACCTCAACCGCCTCAAACTCCTCATCGCCGTCCTCGAGCGCCGCACCAAGCTCAAACTCGGCGAATATGATATTTTCGTCAACGTCGTCGGCGGTATGAAGCTCAACGATTCTGGCGCCGACCTCGCCGTCTGCCTTGCCATTGCCTCCGCTGTCGCCGGCAGAAAACTCGACGAATCCTACGTCGTCTTCGGCGAAGTCGGTCTCGGCGGGGAAATCCGCTCCGCTTTCCGTCCCGACCAACGCATCGCCGAAGCTAAAAAGCTCGGCTTCACCCACGCCATCGCTCCCGCCACCATTAAAGATAAATTTGTCATCCCCGTCAAAGACCTCCGCCAAACCTTAATCGACCACGTAAAATAGTAGTGGTATAATAAACTTATGGAACTCATCGAACTCGACGCTAAAACTTTCGCAGAATTCGTCAGCACCAAAGCTTGTCGCAACTTTCTTCAATCTAAAGAAATGTTCACGCGCTATCAAACCACGCACCGTGAAGCCTATCTCCTCGGTCTCAAAAATAATGAAAAACTCGAACTCGCCGCCCTCGCTGTCAAAATCGGCACGATAAAAGGCAAAAAACTTTTCTCCGCTCCAGGTGGACCGATTCTCGATTATAATTCTAATCGCGCCAAGCAACTTATCGAAACCTTCCTCGACCTCGCCAAACCTTTTCTAAAAGCTAAAGGTGGTCTCACGCTCCAAATCTCCCCCAACGTCGCCGTCACGCCCGACCAGCCCGTACCAACTTTCAAAAACGCCAAAGCTCTCGGCGAATACACTCAGTGTAAATGGATTTCCGTCCTCGACCTCTCTAAAGTCGAATCTGCCGACGAACTTTTCAAAACTTTCCGCAAAGGTCACCGCTACTCAATTAAATACACCGACACTCGCTTCCACCTCGAAACCCGTGAACTAAGCCGCGACGAACTCCCGATTCTCAAATCCCTCGCCGAAAAAGCCGCAGAAAAACACAGTTTCCACGACCAATCGCTCAAATACTACGAAGAAATGTTCGACGCCTTCGAAAATCACATCAAAGTTCTCGCCACTTTTTACGAGGGCACGCCCGTCGCCGCCGCTATGTTCATTTACTACGACAACGAAGTCGTTTATCTTTACTCCGGCGCCGACCCAGCCTACAACCACGTCGCTGGCTCCTACGCCCTCCAGTGGCAAATGATTAACTTCGCTCTGGAAAATCGCATCCCGCGCTACAATTTCTACGGCGTCCGTCCCGAAGCAGGGAATGGCGTCTTCGAATTTAAAGCAGGCTTCCGCGCTGAAGTTGAGGAACTCTGGGGAACATATATGACGCCTTTAAGCCCACTTGGCAAACTTTACGTCGCCCGCAAAAAATACCACAAATACGGGGAATTGGCTTAATGCGCATTCTCGGCGTCGATCCGAAGCGCACCTACCGCACGTACGACGAGATGATCAAGGCGGAGCTCGCGCTGCCGAAGGGCGAGCGCGTGGACTTCATATCGATCTGCACTCCAAACCACACCCACTTCCCCATCGCGAAGGCGTGCCTTGAGGCCGGATTCAACGTGATGTGCGAAAAGCCCATGACGCTCACCGTGGAGCAGG
>CALEGA010000045.1 GCA_937876715.1 uncultured Candidatus Saccharibacteria bacterium | reverse complement strand
TACAAGAAACCATATATTCTAAATCTTTAATTGTTATTTGTTGTCTATTTTCAAATTCATCATAGAAATATTTTACACGTTTCCAAAATTTTCCTTTTGTTTTATTTAATATATAATAATCTGCCGCTGCTATCGGCCCACCTTTCTCCAAGTTTTCAATCTCCGACCTGTCTCTCTCCATAATCTCATTATGGTTAAACGGTCGTTCCGGCCGCGCCGCCACGCGCTTATAACACAGCTTCTTCGGCAACACCAGCGCCAAGAAAATCATCTCCCCCGGAAACTCTTTTTTCAGAGTCACATATTCCGTCCACGAATACACCCCGTCCAGCACAATTCGCTTTTGTCCTGCCGCAATCAAATTCTTCGTCTCTTCAATCACTTGTTTCACTACCCAATCCTTCCCCTCCGTCTCCCGAATCATCTCGCGAAAATGCTTTTCGCTCTCCCCGTCTGGCGTCCGTTCAATCCCTCGTCGTTCCATCTCTTTATAAATCATCCCGCCAAAATACACCTTCGGATACCCAAGGCTCGTCAAATGGTCCACCGCCACACTCTTCCCACTCCCGCTCATCCCCACTACTGCGAGAATCTTTACGTCTCTATCTTCCTTGCTCACAAAACCTCCTTTACTTTCCCCCATTATACTCTATACTCTTATTACTCTCAAGGCTTTCCCATTTTTCTTAATTTCAATTTTAGATACGTCCTTCAGTTCTTCACCCTCCCCTTCCGCATGTACAAACAGCTTGCAAGGTTTCGCAAATTCTAGCACATCACAACTAGTCTCCCCACCCGGCAATTCTCCCTCCGTCGCCTTCACAAATTTCGCAAACATCCGCCAAAAGCTTCGATTTCGCATCGTTCCACTCCAAAACACCCCAGCCTCATCAAACCACCCCGCTCCCGGCACCACCCCTGCCATACTCTTTCCATTCATTGCCACATAATCTGTTGTCAAATTTACAACATTTTTACCATTTATCTTCATATCTGCCGGCAAAAAATCCTTCCTACGCTTATTTTTAAGATACCAACCAAACAACTTCCTCGCAGAAAAACTCATTCGATTCCGCGCCCTCACCAATTTTGCTCGCACCTTCGGATTCTTAAACGTCCTCTCAGCTTCCGCCATCAACCCCACCGTAAAATACATCCCCGCATGCCCATAATGCTTCTCGTTTACTTTCACTTCCATCGGATAAAACTCCGACCATCTTCCCTCTTCAAACCTCCGCGTTAGTCTCGCCAAGCTCATCTCTCCCAAACTTTCCACGTAATCGTTAAAATTCCCAAACGGCATCACCGCCAGCGTCGCCACCACGCCCGACTTCATAATCGCGTTTAGGCACATCGTCGCCGTTCCGTCCCCACCGGCGCTCAAAACCAAATCATCCTTTCGGAGAATCTTCGCCAGCTTCGCTGCGTTCTCTCGTACCGGCACTTCTTGCACCTCAAACTTACATATCATCCAACCCGCTAGCTTCCGCGCCTTCTCAATCACTTTTTTCTCTACCTCATCAAACCGCGTCGACCGCGTGCTATACACTATCACCAACCTTTTCACAAAACCCCCTAAAAGTTAGGAATTAGCCACTTGAAGAAAACGTAAAAGACCCCGTACGCCAAAATCCCAATCACAATCTCAACTAGCCTACGCTTCGCCTTCGTCATCGCTGCCGGGTCTCCACTCGCCGTCATATACTGAATCCCAGAAATCACAATCCCTAGCACCGCCGCAGCGCCAATCCCGACCGTCATCACATCAATCACTAGCTCCAAAATCCCCCAAATCCCGTCCTTATAGCAACCAAACAATGCCGTCTGCACACCACCGCTACATTCTTCCGCAAATATCCTTAAAGTCTCTAGCATACTCCTCCTACCTTATTACCTTAAATATTCATGTAACTTTTTCGTATCTTTATGCTTCCGGAGCTTCGACAACGCCTTCGCCTCAATCTGGCGAATACGTTCCCTCGTCACAGAAAATTCATAACCCACTTCTTCCAAAGTATGTGGCCGCTCCCCACCAATCCCAAACCGCATCTTGATAATCTTTTGCTCGCGATCAGAAAGCGTAGAAATAA
>CALEGA010000044.1 GCA_937876715.1 uncultured Candidatus Saccharibacteria bacterium | reverse complement strand
AATATCTTACCGACAATAAATTAGTAGATTTCAACAACGACAATTTACCTGAAATCAATATCGCACGTCTTCCTGTCGCAAATGAAGAAGAAGCCGAGCTGGCGAAAGAGATTGTGAAGGGGAGCCGGAAGGCGAAAGAGAAGATGGTGGAGGCGAACATGCGCCTCGTGGTGTCGATTGCGAAGAGGTATAGTGGTAGAGGGCTAGATTTTTTGGATTTAATTCAAGAGGGAAATACGGGTTTACTACGCGCGGTGGAGAAGTTTGATCCTGAGAAAGGATTTAAGTTTTCGACTTACGCGACGTGGTGGATTCGCCAAGCAATTACGCGCGCGATTGCTGACCAAGCAAGGACGATTCGGATTCCGGTACACATGGTGGAGACGATTAACAAGGTTTTGAGGACGACAAGGAAGTTAACGACGGAATTGAACCGTGAGCCGACGATTGAAGAAATTGCGAAAGAGCTCGATATGGACGTGGATAAGGTTGAGTATGTGATGCGGATTAAGCAGGATATTGCTTCGCTCGACGCAAGTGTGGGACGAGATGGGGATGACGAAGATTCAGTGCTTGGCGATTTTGTGGAAGATGAAGAACGTGCTTCGCCGGAAGATTCGGCAGCGAACCAGATTTTGAAGGAGCAATTGGCGGAGATTATTTCGACGCTGTCTGAACGTGAACAGAAAATTATTAAGATGCGTTTTGGCATCGGTGGGGAGAGACCGCATACTTTGGAAGAAGTGGGTTATGAGTTTTCTGTGACGAGGGAACGGATTCGTCAGATTGAGGCGAAGGCGCTTTCGAAGCTCAGGAAGCATAAAGATACTAAAAAGTTACACGAATATTTAAGGTAGGAGGAATATGCTAAATACTTTGACAACTTTTGCTGATTGCGTGCAGACGTCATTGTTCGGGTGTTATGATGGTGGGATTTGGGGGATTGTCGGGCTTATTTTAGATATTATGTTGATTGGCGTGGGAGCGGCGGCGGTGATTGGGATTATTATTTCGGGAATCCAGTATATGACGTCGGCAGGTGACCCTGGCGCGATGACGAAAGCGAAGAATAGGTTGACGCAAGTGATTGTAGGCATACTTGCTTTTGGGTTGATGTGGGTGTTTCTCCAGTGGTTAATTCCAGGCGGAATACTTTAGCGCATGAAACGATTGGTGATTGTCTATAGTCCGAATTCGGCGCGGTTTTCTGAAGTTGATAAAAAGGTGATTCAGAAAGCGCGGAAGCTGAAAGGATGGATGATTTGTAAGTTTGAGGTGAAAGAAGCGCCACTTTTGGAGGATGCGGCGGAACTCGCGAAGATTATTCGGAAAGACGATTTGGTGCTGGCGGCGGGGGGAGATGGAACGGCGGCGATGGTGACGAACGCGATTTTGCAATCGGGAAAGTTGGCAACGCTTGCCGTGATGCCGTTTGGCAATTTTAATGATTTTGCGACGACGCTTGGGCGAATGAGTTTTGAGAAGATTATTCGGAGGTTTGAGGAGGGGAGATATATAGATTATTATCCGCTGGATGTAAGGGTGAACGGCGAACATTATATTTATGCGAGTGTATATTTTATGGTGGGGATGATGGCAGAGGCGGCGGGGGTGATGAAAGAGCCGAAAGTGCGTCAGAAGTTGAAGAAGGCGAGAAACCGGATGTCGTTTTCTGCGCGGAAGACGTTTGGTTGGTATGTGAAGAATAAGTGGCGAAAGGATTTGTTGCCGGAAGCGAAGCTGAACGGGGAAGAGTTGGCGCCGAGGACGACGGATTATGTGGCGATGAATGGGAATAGTATGATTGGGCTGCTATCTGGTGGAGTGTGGTACCGAGCGCCGAGGCAATTTTGGAGTGGAACGATGAGGAACCGGAGTTTTTGGCGGATGCTGTTTAAGTTCACGAAAGCGTTGGAGGGAGAGTTGCCTGGGAGAGAGAGCGAAGAAGATGCGCTGACGTTTAAAAAGGCTTCGGAGGTGTTTGTGCACGCGGAGGGGGAAAACCAAAAGTTGGAGAAAGTGAAAGAAATAAGAATTATTAAGACAGGGAAAAGTTTGCGAGTTATTAGTGTATAGAGTATAATAGAGAAAACTAAAGGAGGCAAGACAATGGCAAAGCAAGAGAGAGATGTGAAGATTCTGGCGGTGGTAGGAATGAGCGGGAGTGGAAAAAGCGTGGCGGTGGATCATTTGACGAGTCTTGGCTATCCAAAAGTATATTTCGGGGGGATGATTTATAAAGAAATGGGACGGCGAGGAATTGAGCGGACGCCAGACGGGGAAAGCGAGAAGCATTTTCGCGAGATGATTCGCGAGACGGAGGGGAAAGATTGGGTGGTTCGACAGGTGATTGAAGAAGTGAAGAACCTGATTGCAGCGGGACAGAAGCGGATTGTGCTCGATGGAGTGTATTCGTGGACGGAGTATGTGACGCTCAAAAAGGAGTTTCCTGGGGAGATGATTTTTCTTGCCTTAGTGTTGCCGAAAAAATTGAGGTATAAGCGGGTGGCGGCGAGACCGGAGCGACCGTTCAACCATAGCGAGATTATGGAGAGAGATCGGTCGGAGATAGAAAATCTGGAGAAAGGTGGACCGATTGCGGCGGCGGATTATTATATATTAAATACGGGGACGATTGAAGAAACAAACGGGAAGCTAGATGAGATTTTGAAGGAGATTGAGTTTTGAAAAGATTAGTTGTTATTGACGGAAAAAGCGTGTTTTATCGGGGGTATTATGCGATGGGCGCGCTATCGACGAGTGATGGGACGCCGACGGGTGGCGTGTATGGGTTTGCAGCGATTGCGATGGAATTGGTGCGGAAACTTTCGCCAGACAAAGTTGTGGTGGCGTGGGATAAGGCGAAGACAAGCGTGTCTAAACGGGTGGCGATTTATTCGGAATATAAAGCCGGACGGAAGAAGCCGCCGGAGGACTTTTTTGCGCAGATACCGTTGCTTAGAGAGTTAGTTGAGGCGCTGGGGTGGAGTTTTGTGGAATGCGATGATTATGAAGCCGATGATATTATAGGAACGTTTGGAAAAAAAGTGGATGAAGCAGGGGATTGGGAGATGTATATTATATCTTCTGATCTTGATATGTTGCAGGTTGTGGATAAGAATGTGAAGATGTATCGACTTTTGAAAGGGTTTTCTGAGTTGGAGGAGATTGATGTTACGGCGATTGAAAAGAAGTACGGGATAGAGAAAGAGCAGTTTTTGGATTTGAAAGCGCTGAAAGGCGATTCGTCGGACAATATTCCTGGAGTGCCTGGGATTGGGGAAAAAGGTGCGGTGAAGTTGTTGAATGAATATGGGTCGCTTGATGGTATATATAATAATATAGATAAAATAACTGGTGTTGTGCAGAAGAAGCTGATTGAGGGTAAGGAGTCGGCGTATATGTCGTATCAATTAGCTAAAATAATGACGGATGCGCCGGTTTCGTTAGACAAGGTGCCGGATTTAGAGATTGACGTGAATAGGATTTTGGCGAGTTTGGACAAGCTAGAATTTAATAGTCTAAAACGTAAGTTTTTGAAGTGGAAAAATGAGGGTGGTTTTAAAGAAAAACAGGGGTCGGAAACTGATTGGAGCGCGGAGGCGAGTTGCGCAAAAAATGAGAAAAAAACAGAGCTTTCAGACGGTCAACCTTTGCCGGAAGATGTGATTTTTAGCTTTGATGTTAAAGGGTTGATGCATCGAGATGCGGAGGTGGCGGAGAGAATTTTGAACGGTGCGAAGTTCTATGACCTTGGGCAAGGGAAGTTTTTGTTGAATCCGCTAGAACGAAAGACGGAGGAACAGGCATCGCTGTTTTCTGACGACACGGGGGAGATGCGGGTTGAATATAATCGGCAAAAAATCGAGTATGAAAAGTATCCGAAACTGTATAAGGTGTTGACGGAGTTGGATTTTCCGTTGATGCCAGTTTTGTTTAAGATTGAGCAGCGGGGAATGAAGATTGACCGCGAGTATTTTGAGAAGTTGAGGGTTGAGTATGAGGCGTATGTTGGTCGGTTGGCGATGGAAGTGTATTTGGCGGCGGGGGTGGAGTTTAATTTGAACTCGCCGATACAGCTGTCGGAGATTTTGTTTGGAAAATTGGGATTGCCGACTAAAGGAATTAAGAAGACGCAGAGGGGGTATTCGACGGGAGCGAAAGAGCTGGAGAAGTTGAAAGATTTGCATCCGATGATCCCGAAGCTGATGGAATATCGCGAGGCGTCGAAGTTGCTTTCGACTTATATTTTACCGTTGCCGCAGTTGGCGGATGAAAATGGCAGAGTGCATACGACGCTGACGCAGAATGTGACGGCGACGGGGAGGTTGTCTTCACAGAGTCCGAATTTGCAGAATATTCCGACGCGGACGGAGGCAGGGCGGAAGATTCGCGAGGGTTTTGTGGCGGACGAAGGAAAGGTGTTGGTGTCGGCGGATTATGCGCAGTTTGAGCTAAGGCTGGCGGCGGCGATGGCGGGGGACGAGGCTTTGATTGAGGATTTTAATAGCGGAGTAGATATTCATACGAAGACGGCGGCGGAGGTGTATGGTGTGCCGATGGAAGAAGTGACGAAAGACCAAAGGCGGCTAGCTAAGGTGGTGAACTTTGGGATTATTTATGGAATGAGTGCGAAAGGGTTGGCGGATGCGACGGGGATGTCTATCGCGGAGGCGAAAGAGTTTGAACGACAATATTTTGAGCTGAGAAAACCGATTGCGGATAAGCTTCGTGAGTATTTGGAGCAGGCGCGAACGAAAGGTTATGTGGAAACGTTGTTTGGGCGAAGAAGACCGACGCCAGATGTGAAGTCATCGAACTTTTTGGTGCGAGCGGGAGCGGAAAGGGCAGCGCAAAATATGCCGATTCAGGGGACGGAAGCGGATTTGATGAAGCTGGCGATGATCCGGTTGGATGTGCAGTTGCCGAAAGGTGCTGAGATGATTATGCAAGTGCACGATTCGATTATGGTGGAGTGTGAGCCAAGTTTAGTGGCGGAAGTGAAAAAAGTGATGAAAGAGGTGATGGAGAATGTGGCGCCGGAACTTAAAGTGAAATTGTTGGTTGATGTGAGTGAGGGAAAGAAATGGAGCGAGGTTTAGTAAAATATGAGATTGAAGAGGGGGAGGTGGTTTTTGACATCGATAGGGATAAGGAGACGATTTGGGCGACACAAGAAGAGATGGCGAAGATATTTAATGTAGATAGGACGGTGATTGTTAGGCACTTGAGGAATATATATAAAGAAGGCGAATTGGATGAAAATCGAACATGTGCAAAAAATGCACAGGTTCAAATTGAAGGTGGCAGAAAGGTGAAACGCGAGAGAAATTTGTATAATCTTGATGCGATTATCTCGGTTGGGTATAGAGTAAATTCGAAAAAGGCGACGAAGTTTAGGGTGTGGGCGACAAGTGTTTTGAAGAGATATGTGGTGGACGGCGCGGCAGTGAATGAGCGGAGGCTGAAAGAGTTGCCGGAGGCGAAGTTGGCGCAGCTAGAGGGAACGCTTTCGATGGTGAAGCGGTTGATGAGCAAGCAGGAACTAGAGGAGGGGGAAGCAAAAGGGATTTTGGAGGTGATTGCGCGATATGGTAAGACGTTGGAGACGATTAAGGAATATGATACGGGAGAAGTGCCGGTGAGGTTTAGACGAGAGGGGAAACTGCGGAGAACGATGAGTTTGATGGAGTTGAAGAATCTTGCTGAGAATTTACGAGGACAGTTGAACGAGGGCGGGGAATTTGGCGAATTGAAAGATGAAGTGAAGACGGAGAGGTTTTTGAATAGTTTGGCGTTGGATGAGACGGGGAAGAGCGTGCCGGAGAAAGCAGCGAAACTATTATATTATGTAGTGAAAGGCGAGCCGTTCAAGGAGGGGAATCGGCAGATTGCGGCGCTGGCGTTTATTTATTTTTTGACAATTAATGATTGTCAGCTGTCAGCAAATGGCGAGACGAAGATTTCTGACCGTGCGTTGACGGCGCTGGTGTTATTGATTTCTGAAAGTGATGAATCCGAAAAAGATTTGATGGTTAGTTTGACGGCAAAATTGTTGGAATAAAAATTATTATGATAAAATAGAATTATTATGGAAGAGGTAAAGAAATCTAAAAAGAAAAATAAACAAGTGAAACTAGCGGAAGCGAAGCAAGTTGAAGTCGAGGAATTGGACGACGAACTCGAAGAAGTAGAAGAAAAGAGAGAACGGAAGAAAGTGGAGCAGAAGCCGGAGAAGAAAGAGAAAATTGAAGAAGAACCGAAGAAGAAAAAAGGCGGAAAAGTTTTTTTGGTCATTTTGTTGATTTTGTTGGTCTTAGGCGGTGGAGGATTTGCGTTGAAAACAATTTTGACGCGAACGACCGTGACGACGGAGACGGTGAAGATGGCGGATGATGCGAGAGGGTTTTCTAATTATTTTAAGGAGTATTTGTTAGATCGCGTAAAGGCGGAGAAGTTGTTTTCTTATAGTTTTAGGAATTTGTCGAATGACGAGATTTTAAACGAGCTGACGGAGTTGAAAGATGGATTTGCGAAAGTGTCGCGAGGAGTGAACAGTGCGTATAAAAATTCTGAGTATAAGGAACTTGCCGACGTGATGGAAAATGATAGTACGTTGTATCTTGCGGCGGTGAGGGAATTAAGAACGGTGATGACGAGTGATTATGCCAATGATGGTGACAGGCAGCTTGCTTTTATGCGCAAAGCGGAGGAAATGACGAAAGATTTGCGGAGTGCGCTATATATGGCACAAGCGGCGTTTACGGAGGACGTATCGGGTTTGAGTTCAAAAGGTGTGATTTTGTTTAACGGGCTGGCACTAGTGGAAGTTGGGGGAGGAGTGATGAATATTTTAGTGGGAGATTTGACGGCGCCGGTGGTGGCGGTGACGACGGACGATATGGAGGGGTCGGTGAAGTCGATTGAGGCGGATGGTTTGTACGGTTATGTTGGGTCGAGGATGGTGAAGTTGGGAGAGGGGATTAGTGCGATGTTGGATGAGGGATGGGTGAAGCATATTAAAGCGGAGGTGAAGACGAACGAGGCGATTCTGACGACGACGAAAGTTAGTTTAGTGATGAAGAATGTTTGGGGGATGGATGAAGAGTTGAAAGGGCAGGGAATTAAAGGTTTGGTGAAGACAGAAAAAGGAGCGATTGAAGAACAATTAAACGAGGTGGTGAGAGGGATTGAGGGTAAGAAATAATGCCGGAGCTGCCCGAAGTTGAGACAATTCGGAGAGGGCTTTCGGATTGCTTAGTAAAGGAAAAGGGTGGTAAAGTTTTACGCGTGACGGTGTTGTCGGGGAAGAGTTTTATTGGCGAGGCGTCGCGGATTATGGGGACAGAAGTGGAGGGGATTAGGAGGAAAGGGAAAGCGCTGATTTTTGATTTTGCGAATTCCTATAGTATGATTTGTCATCTTAGAATGACAGGACAATTAATTTGGGTGGGTGCGGGTGAGCGGTTCGCGGGCGGACATCCGAACGATAATTTTATTAGCGAGCTACCGAATGGGCAGACGCGGGTGATTATTAAGTTTGAGAAAGGGACGTTGTTTTTTAACGACCAGCGGAAGTTTGGGTTTATGAAAGTTTTGCCGACAGACAGAGTGAAAGATGATGAGTTTATTCGGTCGCTGGCAAAAGAGCCGTGGCAGATGTTAGACGAAGAGTTTTATCGACGGCTGATGAGACATAGAAATACGCCAATTAAGATGGCAATTTTGGACCAGACGGTAGTGGCGGGACTCGGGAATATTTATGCGGATGAGGCGCTTTATTATGCGAAGATTCATCCGAAACAAAAGACGGGAGAGGTGACGGAAGACGAGGCGAAGTTGTTGCTTGAGGGAGCGAGAAAAGTGATGGAGAAAAGTTTAGAGGCGGGCGGTTCGACGATTCGGAATTATGTGAAGAGTGACGGAACAAAAGGAGATTATTTGGAGTTGTTTGCGGAAGTATTTAATCGACAAGGACAGAAGTGCCGGCGGTGCGGAACGGAGATTGTGAAAACGAAAGTGGGTGGGCGCGGGACGCATTATTGTCCAGAGTGTCAAAAGCAGAAAAATTTGGTAAAATAGGGAAAAGGAGAAATATGGAAGAGGAAAAAGATTTAGAATTATTGGAAAGCGAAGAGCAGGAGAATTGCGAAGAGAACGAAGAGAAAGGTGATTGTGGGGATTAGAATTTTTACTGGGGATGACCGAGTAAAAATTTCTGAGACGGTGACGAAAGAATTGGGGGAGGGATATGAGGTGTTTGAGGGGGAGGGTTTGACGACGTCGGATCTCAGTGGGATTTTTTTGGGAGCGACGTTGTTTTCTGTCGAGATGCGGAAGATTTTGATTAAAGACCTTGGTGAAAATAAAGAAGTGTTTGAGGAGCTTGTCCGGAGAATTGAAGAGTTTTTGAAGACGGATGCGGAAGTGGTGATTTGGGAAACTAAATTGGACAAGCGGCTGGCGGCGACGAAGGCCTTGATGAAAGCGGGGGTGGAGGTGCGTGAATTTAAGGCGGTGGCAAAAGTAGATATGCGCGCTGTGTTTAATATATATGATATGGCGCTTAGAGATGGAGTGCGTGCCGTGGCGGAGCTTGCCAAAATCGAGAATGAGCAAGACCCGTATATGTTTTTTGGGTTGATGGTGAGTCAAGCGATTAGGAAGTTGGAGTGGCAACCGGACGGGGCGCGCGAGAAGAGGATTTTGAAAGAGCTGGCGAAAGTTGATATGCAAATGAAATCCACGGCGGTGGAGCCGTGGATGTTAGTGAAAAGCTTTTTGTTGAGAGCTGCTACTTTGTAGCTTTTTTGACGGTTTTAGCAGCTTTCTTCGCGGTTTTCTTAGCTTTCTTTTCGACTTTGTTGAGTTCTTTGCTGATTTTTGCCAAGCGAGCTTTGCGGCGAGAAGCGGTGTTTTTCTTCAAGAGACCTTTTTTGACGGCTTTGTCGTATTCGCTTTGGATTTTTTTCATATTTTCGGCGGTAGGATTAGCCTTGAAATTCTTAAGAGCGGTTTTAATCGCCTTTTTGATTTCTTGGTTTTTAGCGGTGCGCTTGGTAGTTTGGCGCGCAGCTTTCTTCGCGGATTTGATAATTGGCATTTAGGATTCCTAGTTAATTTATTTTAAATGATTGAGTGATATTATACCGTATCTTATCTAAAATAGCAAGTTTTTGTTGTTTTTATAAATAGCTTATGTTAAACTAGAGATGGAAGATTATATTTTTATGGATGAGAAAGAAAATAAAAAGCCAAATTTAAGTTCAAATAAGGGGAAAGCGAAGCGAAGTGTGTCTGACCCGACGTTGGCGAAGATTTTAGATAAGATTGATGAAGCGGATAGCGTTTTAGTGGCGCTTTCTAATGATCCTACGGTTGATGAAATCGCGGCGGCAATGGGGTTGTCGATGGCGTTAGATAGTGCGGGGAAGCACGTGACGGCGATTTATTCGGGGAAGACGCCGAATGCGTTGCAATTTTTGAAGCCGGAAGAACGGTTTGAGACAGGAACGGAAAGCTTGCAAGATTTCGTGATTGCTTTGAATAAAGACAAAGCGGATCATTTGCGTTATAAGATTGACGGCGATTTCGTGAAAGTGTATGTAACGCCGTATAAGACGACGATTTCGGGGGACGATATTGAGTTTTCTCGAGGTGATTATAATGTTGATCTCGTGATTTCTTTGAATGTGCCGGCGGCGACGGAACTGGACGCGGCGCTTACGGAACACGGACGGATTATGCACGATGCGACGACGATCAATGTCACGAACGGTGCGGCGGGGAAGTTCGGTGATGTGGAATGGGTGGATCCGAAAGCGAGTTCGATTTCTGAGATGGTGGCGAAGCTTGCCTTTGAGTTGGAGGGGGAGAAGATGGATGCTCCGACCGCGACGGCGTTGCTTACTGGTTTGGTGGCAGCGACGGATCGGTTTAAGAATCCAGCGACTACGCCGGACGCGATGGTGCTGGCGGCGAAGTTGATGGGAGCAGGTGCTGACCAGCAGTTGGTAGTACAAAATGTGCAGGGCGAAGTGGGGCTTGATGGCGGAGCGGGAGGAAAGAGCGTAGTGGTGCCAGAAGTGGGGGAGGATGCGACAGAGGAAACTGCGGCGGAAGAAGAGCCGAAAGACGAATCGCATCTTGAGATTAGCCACGGCGAGGCTTCGGAAGAGGCTGAGACGGCGGCTGAGCCTGAACCGGTCGTGGAGACGGGTGCAGGGAAGCCGATTCTGGAAGCACCAGTGGAAAAAACAGAGGTGGCGAATGATGAGAACGCGGAGCAAAGTTCCGCAAATGCGGAGGCTAATCCTGCGCCGGCGCCAGCTGATAGCAGTGAAACTGACCCTGTGAAAGCGGCGATGGCGTCTGCGCTGAACCCAACGGGTGCGCCAGCGGCGGCTCCGGTGAATAGTGGTACAGTGGCAGGGGTGGATGTAGCGGTAGTGCCGGAGAATGCGGATGGCTATGCGGGAGCGACGATGGCGGACCAGATTTTGAACAATATTGAGCAAGGGCAATCTAATGTAGGCGCGACGGATTACGGTAAGATGATTGACGAGGCTTTGGATGAGCCGTTGCCCGGTGAAGGCGGGATTCAGGTAGGGCAGCAGGGCGTGAATGGAGCGCAGGTGAACACGCAAGACGTAGATAAGGTAGATGTGCCACAGGGAAACCCGATGGCGGGGATGATGGGCGGGGTAACGCCAGCGGCGCCGGCGGTGAATGAGGAAGAAGAAGCGATGAGTATTATTAAGGCGGCGCAGGCGGAAGCGAACGCACCGTTGCCTGGAATTACAACTGGGGGAGAATTGCCGAAGATTACGCTGACGGGCGGGTCGGTTGGTTATGAGTCGCCGATGGGAGCAGAAGTGAATCCGGCGATGAGCAATGCGCCGGCAGTGGGAGCAGCGCCAGAGATGGGTGGCGTGCCGGAGATGAATTTTGGAGCTAATGCAGACGAAGAGTTGCCAGCAGGTGCGCCGTCGGCAATGTCGATGGGAATGACTAATGAGTTGGCGGGAGCGTCAACGGAGACGGAGCAGAGTCCGATGGGGATGACGCCGGAAGCGAATCCGATGCCGATGCCTGGACAAGATACCTTACCGCCGCCACCAACGCCAATGCCAGATTTCGGCGCGATGCCGCCGAGCGAGATGCCGATGAGCGGCGAACAGGGAATGAATCCGACGCCAGTGGAGAATACGATTCCGACGTCGGTGCCTGCGCCAGAGTCGGATGTGAGAGTGGGGGTAGATGAGAGTTTGGCGACGACGCCGACGGTTGATGCGTCGTCGGGTTTGCCACAGATGCCGCAGGTGGTGGGTGCGTCAGCGGGGTTAGGGAGTTTCCAGAGTCCGCAGCAGATGGCGAATAATTCTAGCGCTTCGGATCCGTCAGCGTTTAAGATCCCCGGAATACATACATAATAGATAATATGGTAAAATAATCTCATGGAAAATGAGATTATTTTGATTGATAAGCCGGAAGGTGTTACTTCGTTTGGGGTGGTGGCGAGGGTGAGGAGGGTATTATCGGAGCGAGAGGGGAAAAAGGTGAAAGTTGGACACACGGGGACGTTGGATCCGTTTGCGACGGGGTTGTTGATTTTGTTGGTTGGAAAAGCGACGAAGCGTTCAAATGAGTTTTTGAAGTTGGATAAAGAATATATAGCGGAGATTAAATTGGGCGAGACCTCGACGACAGGTGATCCAGAGGGGGAAGTACAAAAAAGTTATTCGGGTGAGGTGCCTGATTTTGAGGAAGTTAAAAAAGTTGTTCAAAGTTTTACGGGGGAGATTTGGCAGAAAGTGCCGGCGTTTTCGGCGGTGAAAGTGAATGGTCGGAGAGCGTATGAGATGGCACGGAAAGGGATGGAGGTAGAAACGCCGACGCGAGAGGTGACTATATATAAGATAGAGATTTTGGAGTATGACTATCCGAAGCTAGTGATTCGGACGGAGGTGTCTTCTGGGACGTATATTAGGACGTTGGGGGAAGATATTGGGGTTAAGTTGGGAACTGGCGCGTATTTGACGGTGCTTAGGAGAACAAAGATAGATAAATATAAGGTTGAAGAAGCCGTATCTCTTGAAGAATTTATGAAAAACTGATATAATTGTCGCTATGATTAGCAAAGATAAGAAAGCAGAGGCTATCAAGAAGCTCGCGCGTAGCGAAAAAGACGTGGGTTCTCCTGAGGTGCAAGTTGCAATCCTGACCGAGAGGATTAAGGAAGTGACGGAGCACGTGAAGGCGAATAAGCACGATTTTATGGCACGACGTGGACTTATGCAAATGGTCGGGAAGCGCAAGAAACTGTTGAAGTATCTTGAGAAGACCGATTTCGAGCTGTATAAGGAGACCGTTTCCAAGCTCGGTTTGCGCAAGTAGCCTCTCAAATAAACTTTCTCCTTGGTTTATTCGGAAAGATTAAACTCGGGAAAAAGAGAAATCCCCCGTTTTAAGTACGGGGGATTTTTGTGGGAGGGAATTAGTGAATCATTTTTGCCTTGTTGGGGATGACTTTTCTGGCGGTTTTCTGCCGCGGTTTTGCCGTGTTGGCGTGCTCGGGATGTTCCGCGAGATAAGCCTGGCGGCGCTCTTCCTTGGTGGGACGTTTTTCTTCTTCGGGTTCGGGCTTACGGAGACCGACAGAGAGGAGGAAGTTGTGAATACTTTCCTTGTTGCCCTCTTCGAGGAAGAGATTGAGACCGTTGTCGGCTTCGACCCAAGCGTCCAAGATTTCTTGGAGGTCGCCGAGGAGCCGAGGCTGGACAGCCTTGAATTCACTCGCGAGGAGCTTGTGGTCAACGTCCTTTTGGCGGCGCTCGCCTGGGCAGTAGGATAAGATGTAGGTGCGGCGGATTTTGTCTTTGCCGACTTTTTTGTCTGTCCAAGTGCCAGAGGTGGCGACGATGTGGATGTCGTGTTCCTTGCGGATGCGGTCGCGCAGGGGACGGAAGATTTCTATGATAGGGTCGATAACAGAGGCGTCCTTGTCGTGATGTTTCCATTCGACGATGAACTTCAGGGGTTCAGCAGCGTCGATGATGACGTGGGGACGGTCGAGTTTTTCGGCGTTAAGCATAGATTCCGGCGTAAAAGGCATTTTTATGCCCTCCTTTTAATGTACTCTATCTAGTGAAGATAGGCTTATGGTCTAATTATACCACATATGCTTAAAAAAGTCAATGTTTTATAGAGATAGTAAGTGTGGTATAATAGGGGTAGTAAATTAATACGGGAAAACGGCAGAGAAGAGTTGTAAAAAATTTCGAGATTTTACGGTTGTTCTCTGAGGTTTTCTCGAGAAAGGGATCCTTAATGGATATTATTAATCCGAGTGGTAAGAAAACCACTGTGGTAAAGAAGAACTGGCTAGGGCGCGAGCTTTCGCTAGAGGTGAACCGAGTCGGGTTTAGGACGACTTCGTCGGTTTTAGTGGAATATGGCGACACGGTCGTTTTAGGTTCGGTCGTGGTGGGGACGAAGCCGGTGGTGCAAGATTTTTTCCCGCTTTCGATTGACTACGAAGAGAAGTTTTATGCGTCAGGAAAGATTTCTTCCAGTAAGTTTATTAAGAGAGAGGGGAAGCCGTCTGACAATGCGGTTTTGGTCGGTCGTTTGATTGACCGCCCAATTCGTCCGTTGTTCCCGAAAGGTTATCGCCAAGAGGTGCAAGTCGTGACGACAGTGCTGTCGATGGACCCGAATTTCAGACCGGATGTAGTAGCGATGGTTGCTGCTTCTGCTGCTCTTATGAACGCTGGCGTGCCGTTTGACGGACCGGTGGCGGGGTTGCGCATTGGTCGGATTAACGGGGAGTTTAAGGCATTTTTGACGCCAGAAGAGCGCGAAAAGTCGGCGCTTGACCTCGTGGTGGCTTGTAAAGATGGTAAAGTTGTGATGGTGGAAGCTGGCGCGAAAGAGGTGCCAGAAGAAATGATTATTGAGGCGATGCACTGGGCAGTGGAAAATGTTCAGCCAGCACTGGATTTGCAGAGAGAACTACAAAAGATTGTGGATGCACCAGAGCAGGAATATGAATTAGTGCTGCCAGATCCAGAAATTCAAGAGAGAGTTGACAAGTGGACCGAGGGGAAGTTTGGTGAGAAAGTGCGCGGGAATGTCTTGGAGCGCGCAAGAGTGCTGGACGAGATGAAATATGAAATGCACGATCAGTTTGCGCTGGAGCTTGGCGAGGGGGAGACCGATAACGAAAAAGTTGAGTGGTATGACGAGAATTTGCGCGACCAGTATAATCAAGCGTTTGAACTGGCGGTGCATCACGAGGTGCGTCGGTCGATTGTTGAGGACGGGATTCGTCCGGATGGTCGCAAGACGACAGAGGTGCGACCTCTCTCCTCACAAGTGGGGATTTTGCCACGTTGCCACGGTTCGTCTCTGTTTACGCGTGGCGTGACGCAAGCGATGAACATTGTGACTTTGGCGCCGTTGTCTTTGGCGCAGCTGGTTGATACGATGGAGGTGACGGACGGAAAGCGTCGCTATATGCATCATTACAACGCGCCAGCTTATACAGTGGGTGAAGTTGGGCGCTTGGGTTCGCCTGGGCGTCGCGAAGTGGGACACGGTTATTTGGCGGAGCGCGCGCTGTTGCCAGTTTTGCCAGATGAGGAAGATTTCCCGTACGCGATTCGTTCGGTGACGGAGATTATGTCGCAGAACGGTTCGACATCGATGGCGGCAACCTGTTCTTCCTGTCTTGCCTTGATGGATGCTGGTGTGCCTCTGAAGCGACCGGTGAGCGGTGTGGCGATGGGGTTGATGGTGGATGTGCCAAAAGGTTCTGACATTACGGCGGATGACATTGATAAGGCATATGTTTTGACGGATTTGATGGATGCGGAGGATTTTGCGGGTGATATGGACTTTAAAGTGACGGGTACGACGGAGGGGGTGACGGCGCTGCAAATGGATATGAAAGTACACGGGTTGCCGGTGGAAATTCTTGAGAAAGCGATTAAACAATCGCACGAGGGCAGGATGTTTATCTTGGATCATATGCTTTCCGTGTTGCCTGGTCCGCGCGAGAAGATTTCTGAGCACGCGCCGAGGATTGAGAAGTTGATGGTGAAGCAAGATAAGATTGGTGCGATTATTGGTAAAGGTGGAGAAACTATCAACAAGATTACTAGTGAAACCGGTGCGACGGTGGATGTCGAGGAATCTGGTCTCGTGACGGTGTCTGGTGCTGACCCGAAAGCGATTGAACGTGCCGTGGAATGGATTAAGGGACTTGTCGAAGAGCCGGAAGTGGGGAAGATTTATGAGGGAACGGTGGTGACGATTAAGGACTTTGGCGCGTTTGTGAACATTATGCCTGGGATTGATGGAATGCTGCACGTGTCGCAGATTTCTGATAAGAGAGTGGCGAACGTGTCGGACGTGTTGAAAGTTGGGCAAAAAGTAAGAGTGAAGTTGGTTGCGATAGACGATCGCGGGAAGTTATCCTTGACGATGCGTCACCTGGATTAGCATTTACTTTTTAGGGAAAGTGTGATATAATAAGATATGGAGTCATTGACGATTCCATATTTTATTGTTAAGGGGGAGTTCCTTATGGTGATAGTGCTCGCGGTAATTTTAGTGGCAGTGTGTGTGACGATCTATGTGGAGTGGAGAGATTTGCGTGCTGGAAGTATGAACAGGGATGATGTCCCAGAAGAAGTGTTGGCGCGAATGATGTTGGACGAGTATCCTCAGTACAGGAGGACGTTCAAAGAGCAGGACTCTGTGAAATTTGCAATGATAACACCCCGTTTCTGAAGTTACCGCAAGATACTGACCAGTGGCTGGCGATTTGCCAGCCTTTTTCCTGTATTTATTTTTTCTTCGTTCTTCTTCGTCAGAATCTTCGTTGCTCGCTCTCCGTACCTTTAAGTACGGTTCGCTCCGCTACTTGATTCTTCCTCGAATAACTTTGAAAAAATAAATACAGTATGTTATTATATAGTAGTTATGGCTACGAAGAAGAAAACAAGTAGAGGTGGAAGAAGTTCAAGCCCGCGTGGGGGAAGCAAAGGGCGTGGAGCGACAAAGAAAAATGTAAAAGAAGTGCGTAAGAAGCAGGAGTTGCCTGGGGGTTGGGGACAACAAGTGTTGGCGCTGGTGCTATTGGCGATTTCGGTGATACTAGTGGCGACGTGGTTCTCGGGGGAGCAAAATCAGGCGTATAAGATTGTGTTTTCTGTGATTGGCAATGGGATGTATGCGTTACCGTTTTTGTTCACATATCTTGCGGTGAAGATTTTTCGGAGTGAAGATAATAGGTTGCCAGCGATTGTTTGGATTGTGTCGATTTTCTTGATTGCGTTTGCGGCGGGAGCGAGTGGTGTATCGACATTTGGCGAGAAAGGAGCGCACGGGGGAGCGGTTGGTCAGTGGATGAATGAGCTGATTGTGCCGATGTTTGGGCAGGGGACGGCAATCTTTGTTTATGTGGTGTTGATTGCGGTGTGTTTGTTGTTTATTTTGCAAAAGACGCCGAGCGCGGTGGTGAAAGGTATGAAGCGATCGCTGAAAGGGAAAGAGAAGCAGGCTTTGCCAATGGATGAGGGGAAAGGCGGCGAGATTGAAGAAATTGAGGACGGAAAGAAGCGGAAACTGGAGTTCCGTGTGAACAAGGGGGTGGCTGTGGAAGAGAAGAAAGAAGAAGAGGTGCCAGCAAGGAAGCGCGGTTTGTTTGGACGGGGGAAGATTGAAGAAGTGGAGAAGCCGGTGGCGAAACCAGAAGCGAAGCCGGAAACTAAGGGAGCGCTGACGTCGGTGGCGGACAAGGATTGGAAATTCCCTGGAACGGAACTATTAGAGAAGAAACAAAGTCCGGCGGATGCGGGAAATATTCAGCAAAATGCCGTGGTGATTAAGTCAACGTTGGCGGAGTTCGGGATTGATGTAGAGATGGAGGGAGCGAACATTGGTCCTCGTGTTACTCAATATACGATGCGCCCGCCGGCAGGAGTGAATCTTTCGAAGATTTTGGCGCGCGATAAGGAGCTTGCTTTGAATCTTGCCGTAGATAAGATTAGGATTGAGGCGCCGATTCCGGGGACGCGGAGTGTGGGCGTGGAAATCCCGAACGTGAAGAGTGCGAGCGTGATGCTCAGGGGAATTATTGAGAGTCAGGAGTGGAAGAAAGCGAAAGATCCGCTGACGTTTGCGGTGGGGAAAGATATTTCTGGTAAGAGTGTGGTGGCGAACCTAGCGAAGATGCCGCACCTCTTGATTGCCGGTACAACTGGTTCAGGTAAGTCAGTGATGACGAATACGCTGATTTCTTCGCTGTTATATCGCAATACGCCGAGCGATTTGAAGTTGATTATCGTTGACCCGAAGCAGGTGGAGATGGCGATGTATGATGACATTCCACATCTTTTGACGCCGATTATTACTTCTACTGAAAAGGCGCTTTCAGCTCTAAAGTGGGCAGTGAACGAAATGGAAAAGCGTTATACGTTGATGGCAGAAAAGAAGGTGAAGAATATTTCTGATTATAATTCCAAGATTGCGGATGTTTCTGAGCAGAAAGAAGACGAGAAAGAAAAGGAAGCACCACAAGAGGGGAAGATGCCGTATATTGTGGTAGTGATTGACGAGATGGCGGACCTAATGATGATGGCTGGGAAAGACCTGGAGATGTTGATTGTGCGAATTGCGCAGAAAGGTCGTGCGGCGGGGATTCACCTAGTGCTGGCGACCCAGCGTCCGGAGGTGAAGGTGATTACGGGTCTAATTAAGGCGAACGTGCCGGGGAGGATTGCCTTTGCGGTGGGGAGCCAAATTGACTCACGGATTATGCTAGACCAAGGTGGAGCGGAGAAGTTGCTCGGTAAAGGTGATATGCTAATGTTGACGACGGAAATGATGGGGAAGCCGCGGAGGATTCAGGGTGCGTGGATGTATGAAGATGATAAAGGGAATGGCGACGTAAAGAACTTGACAGATTTCTTGAGGAAACAGCGACCGCCGGAATATAATCCGGATGTAATTGCGCAGCCGGTGCAAATTAAGGGCATGGGGCCGAGTGATGGTGGGGCGTTTGGCAA
>CALEGA010000043.1 GCA_937876715.1 uncultured Candidatus Saccharibacteria bacterium | reverse complement strand
AAGCACGAACAAACTAATGTCCCTCAAGCTATCACTTGCAACAAGTCCGGCGAATTCGCCTGCGTCGCTTTCCTCGCCCTTCCCAAACCACGCGGCGATGGCATCAGGCGTGGTGACACTTTCTATCTCTTTCTCTCACTCCCATACGAACAACCAACCACCACTTTTTCCGTCCAGCTCTGCACCGACACTGACAGCCGCCCAGGGGATTGTCAACTGTCCGATGGCAGCCGCTCCATTGCGCCTTTCATTGACAGCCAAATCGCCGTCGATTCTACCGGTCGCGCCAACAGCATATACACTCGCGTCGAAGCAAGGCTTGAATTTAACGACCTCTACGCCCCTCTACCCGAACACGCCCTCTACTCCCTCAGCCAATCCGGTGGTATCGACAAGGATTTTTACGTCACCAAAAACTGCTGGAGCCAAAAAAGCGACTTTAGCGCTCAAACCTGTCCCGACTACGGTGTAAAAAACTAAAAACTAACCTATTCGCCGTCCCAAGCTTCGTTCAATATCTTCTCGCGCAACTCAGCGTATTCCACTTGTTTCTCTTCGTTCTCGGCACGTTTGTAGAGATAAGTATATGCATCATAGAGCGCATAAAGTTGTCGCTGTGTTAAACCATCACGCTCAATCGCATTAAGTTGCGTTTCCACCTCCGCAAAGTGACTTGCGTCCGTCTCGGCGTTCGCAAGGCTAATTTGCGTCGAAAACCGCTCCTCCACACTAGTCTCTGGATTATCTAACTTCGCCCGCAATTCAGCAATGTATTCCTGGCTTGGCTGGCGTTCTTCGTCAACTTTCACTTCCACCACTTCCAAAGTAATCGGCGCCGTTTCGCGGCTTACGTTTTCGTCATCAAATGTCTCCGCCGGTCGTCGCAACAAGAAATAAATCCCCGCGCCCAAACCTCCCACTACAATCACTGCCACTACTGCCATCAGACCCATCTGCCTACTAGTATATTTCTTACGTCGCGGTTCTTTCGCTGCTTTCGGCCCCATTAAAACTTCTTTATCCGCTTCCGATAACTCGCTCACCGGAATTTTCGAAAGATGCTCTTTATTCATATCTTAAGTATAACCATTATTCTCAATTCTTGCAACCCCCATACCTCGCACAAAAATCACGCCACATTCTGACATTTGATAGTAAAATTATTAGGTACATAAAGGTTAGATCAATGATAAAACAAAAAGTCCCCGAAAGGGGATTTTTGGCGCCGCGACCTGCATAGGATCTTCATCACTATACCGCAGTGGTAAACCAACTACTTACCAGCCGCTGCATTAACTCAATTATATCACGCTAAAAATACAACGATCAACTCTGAATGTGTTATGACGTCACTAGGGAGTCCTTTGTAAAGTTTTACCGTCGTTGCCCCCCATGGGCGATGTACCACAACACAAGCGATATAATATCGCAATTACACGGCAAAATCAATTCGTATAAAACGATTTTTGACGATTTTTTTCAGAAATTTAAGGGGCTCCGTGCTATAATTAAGAATATGCAAGAATACTATCTCTTCTTGGACGAATCCGGCGATCCATCGCTTAAATCCATCAACCACGACTTCCCAATTTTCGCTCTCCTTGGTGTCTTGATTAGTAAAAAAGATTACGAATTTCTTAACAGCGTTTTTGATCGCATCAAGCTAAAATACTTTGGTTCGGAAAATGTTATTTTACATAGTCGTGATATCAGAAAGTGCGAAGGCCTTTTTTCGAGGCTGTTTGACTTAAATACGAAGAAACATTTCTATTACGACCTGGACAAGGCCATGAAGGAAACCAACTATAAGATTATTGCATCCGCCATCAAAAAGGAAGAACACCTTGACTTGTTCGGTAAATTAGCTGATGACCCTTATGAAATTGGTCTCACCTTCCTTCTGGAAAGGGCAGCGTTTGAACTTGATGAGGTCAACGGAATGGCAGCAGTGATTATCGAAAGCCGTGGAGACAAAGAAGATAATAACCTTGCCGCAAAATATAATGAGCTCACCACTCGCGGCAGCCGTCAGGTTTCAGCTGAACAATTCGTATTGCGTTTTGGAACCAGCGTAGATTTCCGAAAGAAAGAAGAAAACGACAATGGTCTCCAAATGGCGGATCTCTGCGCCTATCCGACAGCCCGTCACGTTTTGCATCCGAACCAACCGCAGCCGGCTTTTGATATCATTTTTGAAAAGTTCCGTAAATCCAATCACGGTCAAGCCGAGGGCTACGGAATTCAAATCTTCCCCTAAAAGCAACAAGCTTCCTTTCGGAAGCTCGCTGTCGATCGGGGACACCCCGGTCCTTTAACTACATTATATCGCATAAGGCAAAATAATGCAAGGGTGATTTCTTATAAGCCACACAGTTTGGACGCCAGCAAATTATGTTCCCGGAAGCTTTATCTTGTCTCCGTTCATAAAGTGGAACTCGAGCGAGTGCGTCTTATCCGTCTTCCTCTTTTTCTATACTCCTCACGGTACCGTATCCTCTCTGATATTAAAAAAGCGCCCCTGTTGGGACGCTTTGGATTTAGGATAAATTCGCAAATCATTGCGGGTCGTACACTAACCTTATACAAAAACCATAATCCTGAGAACTTGATCGCTTAATGGCGTAGTCGTGAGGGACATAAAAATCATAAGTATATCCTGTTCTCCAGATACGATAAATCTCGAGGACGACTGCGTCTTTTTCATCGACATCACTTGTCCAATAAGAGACATTTGTATCCATTCCTTTTCGTCTCCGCTCTCCATGATGCGGGCGATCGAGAAAACCGTGAAGCGTATCGAATTTGTACCTTTTGCTGACAGAGCGATGTCTAGCGAGGGTCTCAACTTCTTCTGCTTTTGGGAGACGACAGCCTTCATGGAAAGCGCCCATCTTTTGTAGAGCCATTGCTTGGGACCAAGTGAAAAATCTCTCGCCCGCCGGCAACATGGTTCCGTCTCCTAAGATAATATCGTCTTCCAGAACAAAATCCCGTAATGTCCACATTGTTCCATCGTTGAAATTTTTTTCGACCTCTAGGTCAGTTCCGGGAATAATGCTAGTCATTTAAGAATTCCTCCCTATAGTTTCGCAATACCAGACTACGATGACAAAACGCACATCTATGTTCCTCCATTTTTAAGGTCCTCCCCCTCAATTTTATTATCGAAATACCTCGTGGGATATTCCGAATGATAAAATCAAGGTTTTACCCAAGGGAGTAATCCCCTGGGTAATAATGTGCTTAGCCCTGGCAAGCGAGGATAATGCAGTAAATCGATAAACCAATATGAAGTACCAGAAAAGTAAAAATCCAGTTACGCACTGAACGTCGCTTTTGTTCCGGCCCATAAATGTAGTCAATAATAGTACTGACAATGATTGAACCACAACATAAGGCTAAAAATATCATCTGGATTGTTGCCCCTGCAACAAGACCGTAAGGGTAAGAGATAAGCATAGCAGGCACCATACTGGAGCAAGCTACAATTGTGACGATTCTTGCGATACGTTTTACTTTCGTAGCTTCTTTTGGGATGTCCGATACATGCTCATTCTCTCCACAACCAATCTGTGTCATAAATATTCCCTCCCTATATTATTTTGCAGCCAGATGAGTCCAGCCGCAGAGCTGGGTATTCAGAGAAGTTTCGGCTCTGAATGCCCGGTTCTGCGGCTTTAACATCGGATATAAATTTGCGATAAGGTTGCTTCATCAATCTTACGCTTAAATTATAGCATACTTTAGCACTTTAGTCAAGTAAAGTATGGCGCAGTCGCATCAGTGGTATCTAGCGTTGTTCTGCTCACTAAATAGAAATGCCTGCGGCTTTGAAGCTAAGTATTATCACCTCCCTTCGAGGAGGTTTTTCATTGCCAAATATGCTAAAATACTTCCATGGAGTCAGACTTAAAGAAGGTAAACCCAAAGGTTCGTCGTTATATCGGTAACGAAATACTTCCTAAGTACCATCAGCTCAAGGGCCATACCGACAGCCATATCTCTGACGTTATTTATCGTAGTCTTAAGATTGCCAAGAGCTTGGAAGGTGTCAATCTCGATATGGTTTATGTGATTGCCGCCTATCACGACCTTGGTCGCCTAGTTGATAACGAAACTCATCATCTAGAATCCGCAAAAATGCTTCGCGCCGACGAACCCCTTAAAGACTTTTTTACAGACGAAGAGATAAAAATTATGGCGGAAGCCGTCGAAGATCACCGAGCGAGTCTCAAGCGCGATCCGCGCAGCCTTTATGGGAAAATTGTTTCTTCCGCTGACCGCTCTTGTGACATCGCAGAGATCTTGGTTCGCGCCTATGATTACAACAAAACTCTCCATCCGGATTTTACCGAAGAAGAAACTATAGAAAATATTCGTCTTGTCCTCCGTGGCAAATATATCCCTGGTGCGTACGGCGATAAGAAAATGTATTTTCGCACTCCAGAATATGACGATTTTCTTAAGAAAGTTGACGAGATCACCTCAACGCCCGATGGATTTTATAAAATCCAAACCGAATTCAACAGAAAGCGATTCGCGAAAAATCCGACATGATACACCACCTTAAAAATGGGTGCACGAAATAGCAAGAAACCCCCGAGATAACGGGGGTTTCCGAAATGAAAAAATGACTCCAAACCGGAGTCTTAATATGGTGGGCGAAGTGGGAATCGAACCCACACGACATTGCTGTCACTAGATTTTGAGTCTGGCGCGTCTACCAATTCCGCCATTCGCCCTCAAAACTCCCCCAATTATATCATACTACTCCCCAAAAATCCACTTTCTGATGCGGTCAAATAAAGTATCTTCATTCTGCGGCATCTCCGTATTCTCCGCCGGCTTTTCCTCCACTTCTTCTTGTTGCTTCGCTTCTTCCGACACCGGAGAAATCTGCTCCGCAGAAATCAGCAACCTTTTTTGGCTCGTCCCCAGCGGCCAGCACGTCACCAGCGTCATCATCGGCTTGTCCGTCTCAATCACGAGCTTGCTTACTTCCGTCGGCAAAATAATCTCTCGCCCAACCATCTTATAAGTATATCTCACCGAATTATAATGCACATACATAATATCACCGACTTCTAGCCGCTCCAACCCCGAGAAAATAAACTTATACTGGTTCGACGAATAAACATCCCCCGCCGAATGTCCCATCACCACGAAATTGCCAATCTCCCCCGGGTACGCGCTCGCACCGTTAATCCGATAATGCACCACCCCGTGATTCATCGCCGCCATCACATCGTTAATATCCACGCCAAAGTTCAACGGCACGTCCACGTTTAACTTCGGAATAATCAACTTATTCTCCGCCGACACTTTCGTCAACGTCACGGTCGGGTCAACCGCCGTAATCTCTCCCGCCGGCGACTCCCCCGGGCTAACATACGCCGCAATCGGCGCAAAAATCAACCGGTTATATTGCAAGAACAAAATCACTAACGCCACCGAAACCCCCATCAAAATCGGCGTCAGCTTCCTCCGCCGCGAACTTTTCTTCTCTTTCTCCGTTGCTCGTTCCCGAATCCGCGCCTTAAACGACCGCTCTTTCGCTTTCTCTTCCTCCTCCGTCGGACCGCTCGCAATCACCGCCGAAACTTTCGCCTCTTCCGCCTTTTTCTCCTCCTCTTCACGCAACTGCTTCACCTGCGTCCGCGCGACGTACTCTTTCGCCGCATTCATATAGTACTGACTATAGTATTTCTGGTAATAATCTTGCCACGCGGTGTGATACTTCTTCCAATCTACTTCCTGCTTGGTTTCATAAGCCTTCAAAACCTTACGTCTCGCAATTTCTGCCGCCGCCTGCCGTTGTTTTTCATCAGAAGATAGCCCACCGGTTTTTGAATCCATAGCAAAATTATATCAAAATCGACGCCTTTAATCAACTCGTTTACCCTTGCAAAATCCCCCGAATTTCCGTTATAATATAGTTATAGAAAAGGAGTTTTTATGTTCGACACTAGCAGCTACAAAAAAGAAATGGACGGCGCTCTCGACCGTTTCAAGGAAGAAATGAAAAAAGTTCGCACCGGTCGCGCTCACCCCGATATGCTTATGGGCGTCAAGGTCGAGGCATACGGTCAATGGATGCCACTTAATCAGGTCGCCAACACCACCGTCTCCGGCGCCACTATGCTCCTCGTCACGCCTTATGACCCCTCCACCATCCCCGCTATCGCTAATGCCATCCGCTCCGACTCCACTCTCGGTCTTAACCCGTCTGACGACGGTCGTGTCGTCCGCGTGCCGATTCCTCCGCTCACCGAGGAACGCCGCAAGGAAATCGTCAAAACCGCCAGCAAGTCCGTCGAAGACGCCAAGGTTAAAATCCGCAACGTCCGCGAAGACGCTCGCAAGGATCTGAAATCCGCCGAACTCCCCGAAGACGCTCGCAAGCGCGCGGAAAAAGCCATCGACGACCTCACCAAGGAATATAACGACAAAGTTGACGCCGCCTTCAAGGAAAAAGAAAAAGAGATTATGCAAATTTAGCGGCTTATGCTAATATAGTTATATGAACATTTTTCTGGGAATTATTTTAGGTCTCATCGTCCTAACCGTCCTCATCACCGCACACGAATTCGGTCATTTTCTCGCTGCGCGCCGTTCTGGCGTAAGAGTCAAAGAATTTGGCATCGGCTTCCCACCCCGCGCCGTCGCCTGGGTTAGAAGCACGCCCGAAAAGGGAAAGAAAAAAGGCAAATGGCATAAAATCCCTAAAAAAAATTGGAAAAAAGAACAAAACTCCCTCATCTTCTCCCTTAACTTCCTCCCCATCGGCGGCTTCTGCGCGATGGACGGCGAGTCCGACGACGAAACCAGAAAAGGCACTTTCGGCTCCGTCTCATTCTGGAAAAAGACCAAAATCCTCTTCGCCGGCGTCGCTATGAACTGGCTCGTCGCTTTCATCATTTTAACCGTCCTCTGTCTCACCGGCCTACCAGAAATCGTCACCAACCAATTCACCATCAGGTCCGACGAAACCATCTCCGCTGACGGCTACGTCGAAGTCGGCGAAGTGATGCCCGACTCGCCCGCCGCTCAAGCCGGCTTCAAGTCAGGCGACATCATCAAAAACGTCAACGGCGCTAACGTCATCACCAGCTCCGACGTCATCAACTTCAATAGCGCCCACGCCGACGAAACCGTCCGCTACGTCATCGCCCGCCGCGAATGCGCCCTCGATTGTTATCAACCTCCCTGCGAATGCACCGACGATTCTCAATACGTCACCATCGACCAGCCACTCGAAGTCACCTTAAACTCCGCCGACTCCGAATACCTCCTCGGTATCACAATGTCATCGCCTCTCGCCAGCTATCACTACACTTGGTCAGCACCCATCGTCGCCGCCGGTCTCACCGTTCAGCTCACTGGCGAAACTTTCAAAGGTCTCGGCCAACTCGTCGTTAATCTCGTCACCGGCGCCGCTCGCCAAATCTCCTCCGACGCCTCCGTCCGCGAAGAGGGCAAGGCGCAAATCAGCGAAGCCACCGAGGGCGTCTCCGGCATCGTCGGCATCATCGGCGGCTACTTCCCGAACCTCATCTATGCCGGTCCAACGATGATTTTCCTCTTTATGGCAATCATCTCTATCTCCCTCGCTTGTATGAACGTCCTGCCTATCCCCGCGCTCGACGGTGGTCGCTGGTTTATGATTTTCCTCTGCCGTCTCCGCCACAAAAAACTCTCCAAGGACAAGGAACAAGCAATCGTCGCCAAGGCTTTCATCTTCCTCCTTATTCTGATGGCAATTATTACCGTTATGGACATCATTAAACTATTCTAGTTTATGGATAAAAAATCAACCTCTAAAACCAAACCCACCCATGTTAAACCAAAATCCTCATTTTGGCGCCTCGCTCTCACCATCACCGGACTCCTCCTCTGGGTCGCCGTCGTCATCATCGCCGTCGAATACGCCGTCACTTTCGGACTTTACTTTCTCCTCGGTCGCGACCTCCTCACCACCCCCGTCTGGACGACCGTCACCAACGCCCTCATCTACGCACTCGCCCTCTTCCTTATAATCTGGGTTCCCGTCAAATTCTTCAAAAAACAAAAACTCACCCGTAAGGAACTCGGTCTCGACGGTCTCCCCACTTGGGCAGATCTCGGTCTCGCTCCCGTCGGCTTCATAGCTTATTTCATTCTCGCCAGCCTCTTCATCGCCATCTTTTCCAACTTCTCTTTCTTCGATGTCGAGCAAGCACAAGAGCTCGGCTACGAAATGCTTAACACCGGCTTCGACCGCCTCGTCGCTTTCTTCGCCCTCTGCCTCGTCGCTCCCGTCGCCGAAGAACTTATTTTCCGCGGCTGGCTCTACGCCAAGCTCCGCGCCTTAATCCCGGGCAAACGCCTCTCCATCATCCTCTCCACTCTCCTCGTTTCTATTCTTTTCGGCATTCTTCACGGACAGTGGAACGTCGGCGTCAACGTTTTTGCGATGTCGCTCGTCCTCTGCGGCTTGCGCGAAATCACCGGCACGGTTTATTCCGGCATCCTCCTCCACATCCTCAAAAACACCGTCGCTTTCGCCCTCGTTTACATTGTCGGCATAGGCTAAATATGCTATAATTTCGCTATGACTATAGATGATTATCGCAACGAACGTTTGCGCAAACTCGAAGAAATCAAAAACCTCGGCATCGACCCGTATCCGGCAAAATCTTTCCGCAACACCAAAATCGCCAAAATCATCAGCGATTTTGATTCTTTAAACGAAAAAGAAGTTACTATAGCGGGCAGAATCACGGCAATCCGCAGCTTTGGCAAGCTCGCTTTCGTCAAAGTCAAAGACGACTCCGCCGAAGTCCAGATTTTTATGCAACAAGCCGAACTCGCGAACGATAAGAACTTCAACACTAAGCGCCTTAAACTGCTCGACTCTGGCGATTTCATCGAAGCCGCCGGCAAGGTTGGCAAAAGCAGCACTGGCGAGATTTCGGTTTTCGCTAATGAAGTCCGCTTGCTCGGCAAATCTTTGCGTCCGTTGCCAGGACGTGATGGTTTCACAAACAAAGAAGAACGCTACCGCCGCCGCTACGTTGATATGAACGTCAATCCAGAAGTCCGCGACCGTCTCGTCCGTCGCTCTAAGTTCTGGCAAGCCACGCGTCAGTTTATGCTCGACCACGGCTTTGTCGAAGTCAACGTCCCCGTCCTTGAACACACCACCGGTGGCGCTGACGCTACGCCGTTCACGACCCATATGGACGCCATCGATGAAGATTTTTATCTCCGCATTTCTCACGAACTCCCTCTCAAACGTCTCCTCGGCGGCGGTTTCGAGAAAGTCTTCGACATCGGTCCGCGCTTCCGCAACGAGGGAATCGACGACGAACATCTCCCCGAACATATCGCTTTTGAGTCCTACGCCGCGTTCGAAGATTACGAAGACGGTATGACTCTCTACGAAGAAATGATTAAATACGTCGCCAAGGCAACGTGGGGGACTTTGAAGTTCCACGTTGGCGGCTTCGACATCGACCTCGACAACGGCGGCAAGCCGTGGGCGCGCATCAAATACGCCGACCTTTTGAAACAAGAATATGGCGTCGATGTTTTTAATCCTGACCGTGAACAACTCAAACAAATCCTACAAGACGAATTTGCGAAATCCGAAGACAAAAACGACTCCGCCGCCAGAAAATCACTCGAACATACCTTAGAAACCGCCACCACGCCGCCCTTAATCGACCACGTCTGGAAACTAATTCGCAAGCGCTCCGCCGGTCCGTTCTGGTTAGTTGAAGAACCGCTTGAACTCTCTCCGCTCGCCAAGAAAAACCCAGAAAACCCGAAAGTCACCGAACGCTTCCATCCCGTCATCGCCGGTACAGAAATGGGCAACGGTTTCTCCGAACTTAACGACCCACTCGATCAGCTCGAACGCTTCAAAGAACAACAAGCCGCCCGCGACGCTGGCGACTCCGAAGCGCAAATGCTCGATTTGGACTTCGTCGAAATGCTTGAATATGGTATGCCTCCTGCCTGTGGCTGGGGTAATAGCGAACGCAACTTCTGGCTCCTCGAGGGCGTTTCCGGTCGCGAAGCTGTCCCGTTCCCAATTATTAAGTCCTTGAAATAACGCTCAAGTTTATATATAATATATATTATATATGCTAAAAAGGGTGGAAAATGTCTAACAAAGTTATGATAATCGGAACTGGCAACGTCGGCGCGTCGATTGCTTTTTCCTTGGTTAACCAACGCACCGCCGTCAACGAACTCGTCCTCGTCGATATCAACACCGCCGACGCCGAAGGCGAAGCAATGGACTTGCGCGACGCTCTCGCCGTCGCTCCCAGCTATATGAAAATCAAGTCCGGTTCTTACGCCGACGCCAAGGGCTGCGACATCATCGTCATCACCGCCGGCGCCAACCAAAAACCAGGAGAGACTCGCCTTGACCTACTCAAGAAAAACGCCGGCATCTTCCGCCCGATGATTAAGGAAATTATGCGAAACGGCTTCCGCGGCATCTTCCTCGTCATCACTAACCCGATGGACGTCATGACCTACCTCACTTGGAAATACTCCGGTCTCCCGTCCGACCACGTCATCGGTAGCGGCACTGTCCTCGACTCCGCTCGTCTCCGCCTCAAACTCAGCGAACGCCTAAACGTCCACCCGAAGTCGATCCACGCTTTCCAAATCGCCGAACACGGCGACAGCGAATTCGCCCTCTGGTCAAACGCTAACGTCTCCGGTCAACCCATCGCCACCGTCCTCTCCAAAAACGCCCTCGCCGAAATCGAAGACTACGCCAGAAACGAAGCTTACGAAATCATCGCCAAAAAAGGCGCCACTCACTACGGCATCGGCGTCTGCGCCACCCACATCATCCACTGCATCTTAAACGACGAAAGAAGAGTCCTCCCCGTCTCCAGTTACGACGATTATAACAACGTCTTCACCGGCTTCCCAACCATCGTTGGCAGAAGAGGCGCTCTCCGCCGTCTCGATATTAAAATGTCCGAAGAAGAGGGGATCAAATACCAAAAATCCGTCAACACCCTCAAAGCCGCAATTAAAGAATTGCACGTTCGCGCTTAAATATATATAATATATAGTATGAAGAAGTTATTTTTAGGCTTATTTGGCATACTAACTTTAATCCTCGGCTTAACGCCCACTAGCACTTTCGCTTCCGCCAACGACTTCTACTTCACCGACTTCACCGCCGACTACTACCTCAACAAAAACGAGGCAGGCAGCGGCACAATGCGCATCGAAGAACAGCTCACCGCCGTCTTCCCTGACACTAACCAAAACCACGGCATCGAACGCTGCATCCCTAAAAAATACAACGGCACTTCCATTCTCGTTAACCCCAGCTTCGTCGTCCAACGTAACGGTCAAACCGAACCGTTCTCAACTTACAGCGACGGCAAATACCTCTGCCTCCGCATCGGCAGCGCCAGCAGTTACGTCCACGGCGAACAAACCTACACCATCAACTACAACGTCGAAAACGTCATTCTCCAGCCAACCGACTCCGAATACCAAGAACTCTATTGGGATGCCAACGGCACCGGCTGGAGCCAAAAGTTCCAAGCTCTCACGGCGCGCGTCCACCTGCCAGAAAACCTCGACGCCGCCCGCAAAACTAAGCTCGACTCCGACCTCTCCTGCTACGTCGGCGCTTACGGCACCCGAGGCACCGCCGCCACTTCCCGCTGCACCGTCTCTTCCGCTCCCGACACCAACTCCGACTACGCCACCACCTTCACTTTCACGGCAGAAAACCTCCGCCCAGGCGAGGGTCTCACTTTCGACCTCGAATTTATGCCGAAAACTTTTTCGATTAAAAATCCCGACCCGAACTACGCTCTCTACATTTTCATCGCCATCTTCGTCGCTCTCTCCGTCCTCATCATCGTCCACTACGTCAAAGAATGGCGCAAAGTCGAAGAAAAGAAAGCGCTCGCCAAGGAAAAGGTCGTCCCCGTCCAATACGTCCCGCCGAAAAATCTCACCGTCGCCGAAGCCGGCACCGCCTGGCTTAAATCGCCCAAATCTCTCCAAGTCGCCTCACTGATGCAACTCGCCGTCACCCATAAAATCGAGCTCGAAAAAGGTGAAAAGAAAACTTTTGGCGGCTACCACTGGAAAATCCACATCAAAAATCTCGACGACGTCTCCCAAGAACAGGCTATCGTCCTGGAAATCTTAAACGGCGGCTCTTCCGTCAAAGTCGGCGACGTCATCGAAGTTAAGCGCCACTCCAGCACCTCTCATCTCGAAAAACTCGGTCGCGACTTCTCCAAGAAAATCGACAGCAGCCTCCGCAACAAGCATCTCTTCGAGCCAGAAACCGCACACGCCAAAATCAAAACTAGCTCCAAGACCGTCGTCGCCATTGTCGTCTTCATCGTGTTCTGCTTCGTCGGACTTCCGCTAGTCATCGGCATCGCCGAATCCGTCGTCAAAGACATTCTCAACGACGACGGCGGCTTCGTCTTCCTCCTCGGCACCATCGCTTTCTTCATCCACATTACCACCGTCTGCATCCTCTCCACCAGAATCAGCAAATATAAAAAACGCACGCTCGACGGCATCAGAACTAGCAAATATCTCGACGGTCTCAAAGAATATATGAACCTCGCCGAAAAAGACCGTCTCAAGTTCCTCCAATCCGTCAAAGGCGCCGATACTTCTCACAACGGCATCGCCAGACTCTACGAAAAACTCCTTCCCTACGCCGTCATTTTCGGCATCGAGGACTCTTGGATGGACGAATTGAACAAATACTACCAAATGAACGACATCGACAATCCTTACTGGCTTCGCGGCGCCACTTACTTCCCAATCTCCGACTTCCGTTCGTTCACGTCCTACACTTCCTCCTCGATTTACAGTTCCACCGCTTCCAGCGACTCCGGCGGTTCTTCCGGCGGCGGGGGTGGCGGCTTCTCCGGCGGGGGTGGCGGCGGCGGGGGTGGCGGCGGCTGGTAAATCGAACCCTCCCTATAAACTTTAATCTGTGTTATACTATATATAATATGTTAGACATCAATTTCATCCGTGACAACCTCAAACTTGTCGAAAAATCCAGCCAAGAAAAAGGCTACAAGATAGATTTCAAGAGCCTCCTCAAGCTCGACGATTCCCGCCGCGAACTCTTACAACAAGTCGAAGAACTCAGAAAACAAAAGAACGACAACGCCACTAAATTAAAAGGCATCAAGGGCAAACCCGACCAGAGTTTAATCGACGCTGGCAAAAAGATTAAAGAAGAACTCCAAGTCAAAGAAAAATCGCTCAGCGAA
>CALEGA010000042.1 GCA_937876715.1 uncultured Candidatus Saccharibacteria bacterium | reverse complement strand
ACCAGCATCCTCCCGAGATACGAATCATCCAAAATCTCCGTATTAAAATACACCACACGCTCCATTTCGTTCGCCACATCTAGCCCATCCCGTGCGCGTTTACGCTTTTCCATATCTTTCCCATCCGCCAGCAGCTGCAACTCTCGCGTCACCGAGCGGGGAATTACGAAATCATCACTCAAAAACCCCGTCTTCGCGACTTCCAATATCCGCCCGTCAATCAGTGCCGACGTATCAACGTAGACTTTGCGATGCCCCTTAGGCTTTACATTTTTTTCTAATAATTTTTTAGTTGTGAGGTAGGTCGTCTCAGCCAACACGGCGAGCACGGCCAATAAAATAAATAATTCCATATCTCTGATTATACCAAACCCGCTTTCTCTAGCAAACTTTTTATGCTAAAATAAACTCATGAACTATCAAGTGGGCATTTCTTTCGCAGACACCGACCACCTTCGTCGCCGCATCCGCGCCGCTGATTATCTGACCGTCGCCCAGCTTTTCTTACTCGACAATTTTCTACTAGAAAAGCCACTCTCTCCGACAGACATTAAACCTCGCCTCCTCGGCCACTGGGGTACTTGCCACGGCATCAACGTCGTTTATGCCAATCTTAAACATTTCAACTCCAGCTTCCAATTTATTCTCGGTCCCGGTCACGGCTTTCCCGCCCTCCAGGCTAACCTCTTTCTCGACGGCGAACTAGAAAAAGTCGACCATCGCGCCACGCGCGATCTAGATGGTATCAAATACCTTTGCAAAAACTTCTCCTTCCCAGGCGGCTTCCCTAGCCACTCCTCACCCCTCACCCCCACCGTCATTACCGAAGGCGGTGAACTCGGCTACGCCCTCGGCGCCGCTTACGGCAGCGCACTCGGCCATCCAGAAAAATCCGTTGCCGTCCTGCTCGGCGACGGCGAATTTGAGACTGGCACCGCCCTCGCTTCCATGAACCTAAACAAACTTCTCGGCGGCGACGGAAACGGTAAAGTTCTTCCTATCTTATCTCTCAACGGCTACAAAATCTCCGGCCCCACCGTTTTTGCTCGCAAGTCTGAACACGAACAAATGGAGACCATCCGTGGCTTTGGCTTTGCCCCTCTCGTTGTAGACGACGATCCAGAAAAATTCCAATACATTCTCGCTGAAGCCAAAACTCTCCAGGCCCCCTTCATCATTTTTAAGAACGAAAAAGGCCACACCGGCCCGCTAGAAGTCAGCGGCAACAAAGTCGCCGGGAACTACCTCGCCCATCAAATCCCGCTTCCTCTCGCCAAGTCCGACGACGAACAATCACATCTCCTAGAAGATTGGCTCAAATCCTACCATTTCGAAGAACTTTTCGACCAACAGAAAGGCTTTGACTTATGATTGAACGCATAGAAAACCCCGGCACCGAAAACATTAACATCGCCAAAACCTTTGGCCACCTTCTAGCTGGCCAATTCGCCAAAGACCCTCACTTTTACCTTTTCTCTCCCGATGAAACCACTTCTAACCGTCTCGCCGAGGTTTACGATGCAGAAAAACGCGCCTGGAACTTGCCCATCGAAGATTTCGACCTTCCTGAAGCTTCAAACGGCCGCATCGTCGAACTCCTTT
>CALEGA010000041.1 GCA_937876715.1 uncultured Candidatus Saccharibacteria bacterium | reverse complement strand
AAAAGAAATGATTTGCTCAACCTACTAAAAAACATCGATGCCAAGATTGCGCTCGACCCACCCTCGTTATTATGACAATGATATGGTATAATATATAAGATATGAATATCGTCACTACGCCTGACCCCCGCCTGCGCCAAAAATGCCGCAAAGTCAATAAAATCACCGACGAGGCATTAGAAATCATCGCCGAAATGCGCAAAGCCTCTCTCGAATGGGAAAAATCCCATCCCTACGAGCTTTCTGCTGCGATGGCTGCGCCACAACTCGGCTTCGACCGCCGCATCATCATCGTCCGCGACGACCTCGACGATAAGAAAAACAAGACTTTCACGGCGCTCATCGACCCCGAAATCATCAAAACCGAAGGCAAAGTCGTCTCCGACTTCGAGGGCTGTCTCTCCGTCCCCGCCATCTACGGCAAAGTTCCCCGCCCAAGCAAAGTCAAAATCAAGGCAATGCTTGAAGACGGCACCCCCGTCCGCATCAAGGCGGAAGACTCTCTTGCCCGCACCCTCCTCCACGAAATTGACCACCTAAACGGCATCCTCTTCATCGACCACATCAAGGATGACCCCAAGGCTTTCTTCCGTATGAACGACAAAGGCGACCTTGAACCAGTTGACTACAACACCGAAGTTAAAGACAACGCCGCTCTCTGGGGTGAAGATGAATAAACCAGAAATCATCTTCTTCGGCAACGGACCTCTCCCCGACTTCGCTCTCGAAGTCCTTAAGCCCGCCACGAACATCATCTTCCACGCCAAAACTCGCAACGACCTCGAAACCGTCAAACAACTCAAACAAGAACATCCCAAGGCTCTTGGCATCCTTGCCTCTTTCGGCGTTCTCATCAAACAAGACGTCCTCGACCTCTTTGAGCCAGAAGGCATCTTTGAACATCCACCCCTCCCTCCCCCCTCTCTATCGCGGCGCCTCCCCCATCGAATCCGCCATCTTAAACGGCGACGCCGACTTCTCCGTCTCCGTTATGAAACTCGTCCGTGCAATGGACGCCGGTCCCATCTATCACCAAGAAACCCTCAAAAATCTCCCACTCGATAAAACGGCAATTTACAAAGCTCTCGCTACGGCTGGCGCAAGCTGGCTTCGCGACCATCTCGATAACCTACCAACCCCCCAACCTCAAGACAACGCCAAAGCCACTTTCACTGCCAAACTCGACAAATCTATGTCATTCCTCACTCCCGACGCCGACACTGCCGGCCAAACCCTCCACAAAATCGTCGCTTATCAGGGGTTCCCCAAACCTAAATACAACTTTTTTGGACACGACGTCATTATTCTTTCTGCACACATAGAAAAAACTTGTCCAGACCAAACAAAAACTTTATCCATCAAATGCGCCGACAACAACTACGTCGTCGTTGACCGGCTTCAACCACTTTCTCGTAAGCCTATGGACGCCAAATCGTTCTTGAATGGCTTACGCTAAAATCTTTTCTTTATTTCTGGAAATCTCTTCTTTCAATTCTTCAACGGTCTTCATCACAAGCTCACGATAATTCGGCTTATTCTTCTCTAGCCACGCTTTCGTCTCCTCATCATTCGCCGCCTCCTCAAACTCCCGCATCTTCTCTTCCGTCATTCCCGCCGCAATCTCCTCCCCCACGCGCACTTCTAACTCTTCCTGCACATAATCCAAAAACGCCTGCCTTTGCTCTTCTGGCATCGCACTTAACCCCACCTCGCGCAAGAATCCCTCATCTACCTCCATTTTACCTCCTTTTTATTAGTTAAAGCTTCTTCTTTTCCGTTCATAAAAATAATTTGACTTTGTGCCATGTTTACTCCTCCTCTTTATTTTGTAAAACATTTCTTTTTTTTCCGTTTTTTTCTTCTATAATTTCAAGTACACTTATATTTATTTCA
>CALEGA010000040.1 GCA_937876715.1 uncultured Candidatus Saccharibacteria bacterium | reverse complement strand
GCCACCGTCGCCCTCGAGGATAAAAACTTCTACACTCACCCAGGCGTCGATTTTACCGGTCTCACCCGTGCCCTTATCTCCACCCTCTCTCATAAAGAAGTCCAAGGTGGCTCGACCCTCACCCAACAGCTTATTAAACAAATCTACTTCTCCGACGAAGCGCAATCAGAGAACCGTGGTGGTATCGCCCGCAAAATCAAGGAGCTTATCCTCGCCGTCGAACTCGAAAAAATGTACGACAAGGAACAAATCCTCACGATGTACCTCAACGAATCGCCTTATGGCGGTCGTCGTAACGGCGTCGAATCCGCTTCGCAAACCTACTTCGGCAAATCCGCCAAGGACTTAACTATCGCCGAATCGGCGCTCCTCGCCTCCATACCGAAGAACCCTGCAGTTTATAATCCTTACAACGCCTACGGCAACGAAGCTCTCCTCGAACGTCAACAATACGCCATCGACAGAATGGTAGAAATGGGCTATATCACGGAAGAAGAAGCCGAGGAAGCCAAGAAAGTGCCAATTCTCGACACGGTCAAACCGGAATCGACTCAATATTCTAACATCAAAGCGCCACACTTCGTCCTTGAAGTCCGCAACCAGCTTGAACAGAAATACGGCTACTCGGTAATGCGCTCTGGTGGCTTCACGATTAAAACCACCCTCGACTATAACGCGCAGAAAATCGCCGAAGACGCGATTCATACCGGCGTCGGTCACCTCTACAAGAACGGCTCCGACAACCTTGCTCTCGTTTCTATCGATGTCGAAACTTCCCAAGTCCTCGCGATGGTCGGCTCCGTTGACTTCACTAACGCTGCCTACGGCGAGCTTAACGTTACTACCGACTCCGTCATTGAGCCAGGCTCTTCCATCAAGCCAATTCTCGACTACGCGCCACTCTTTATGCAACGCGAGGGTCAGAACTTCGGTCCAGGCACCATTCTTAAAGACGAAAACATCGACAAGCTCTATTGTAACAATGCCGTCCGCAACTGTATGACGAACGCTACTAACACGTTCTACGGCAATGTCAGCATTCGCTTCTCGCTCGGTCACTCTTTGAACATTGCCGCCGTTAAAGCGCTCTACATCAACGGCATCGACAACTCGCTCCAAATCGCTCGCGAACTCGGCGACAAGACCTACTGCGAGGGTCGCACCGACTACGGTCTCTCCATCGCCATCGGCTCCGGCTGCGGTGTTCGTATGGTTGAACACGCCAACGCCTACGCCTCTCTCGCCCGCGGTGGTTCATACAAAGACATCTCCTACATCTTGGAAGTTAAAAACTCCTCTGGCGACATTTTGGAAAGCTGGAAAGACACTCCGGCAAAGCAAGTTGTTGACCCGCAAGTCGCTTATATGCTCTCCAACATCCTCTCCGATGACTCTGCTCGCTGGGCCTCCGCCGCCGGCTTCAACATCCCCGGCGTCTGGACCGCGACCAAGACCGGTACGACCACCACGACCAACTCCTCCGTCGTCAAGGACTCCCTCATCGAAAGCTATTCCACCGCTGTCTCGACTTTCGTCTGGAACGGTAACCACGACGGCGCCGGCTTCGCCTGGAGCGGCACTGGCTCTGGCGACCCTGTCCGCTACGTCGTCCACGAATATATGGAACGCGTCCACAAAGAAGTCCTCGAACCCGCCGGAAAGTGGCACTATGGCGACCAACCTGTTCGTCCGGCTGGCATCCAGGTTATCAAGGGAGAAATCTGGCCTTCTTGGTACAACTCTAAGACCTCCGGCGTCACCGAAGAAACTATGAACTTCAACAAGTTCAACAAAAAGCTCGCCGCTTCCTGTACGAACCCTGACTACATCGTTGCCATCGCCGTCAAGAAAATCACTGACCCCGTCACCAAGCAAGATTCTTACGAAATCGAGGGCGGCTACAACAAAGACGTTCAAGACGATTGTAGCTACACTGCGCCGACCGTTTCCGCCTCCCGCTCGGGTAACAAAATTAGCGTCTCTGTCACCGGCAGCAACATCGTCGGCGGCACATACGACGTCAGCGTCAATGGCAAAGGTGTCGAATCTGGTAAGGTCAGCAAAAGCCAGTTCACCCCAAGTTATGCTATCCCGTTAGGCAACACTGAAGATCTCAACATCGTCATTACCGTCACTGACACTGCATACGGCTCTAGCGCTTCAACCCAGATAACGGTGCCCGCCCAGAAGAAGCCTTCTTCCGATTCTGACTCTTAGCACGCTTAGGCACACCAGCTAATTTTGCAAAAATCATTCTTCCCGATTGGGTCTGATGGAAGTGGAGAAACTCAACGTCAATTTCTTCGCCGACTAATTCCGCCGCTCCATCCACCAACACCATCGTCCCGTCGGGAATGTGCCCAATACCTTGCCCGGGGTTATTCCCGCGCTCGGTAATTTTGAGATGCATTTTGTCGCCCGCACGGAACTTACTACCAAGCGCCAGCGCCAAATCGTTCACATTAAGCGACTCAATATTTTCCGTCGTTGCCACTTTACAAAGATTATAATCGCACGTCAAAATCACGCCGTTGTTTTCTTTCGCCAGCGTCAACAACCGTTCATCAACCGGCATTCGACCCAGTTCGTCATCATTCAAAATCGACGTGTTAAAATACACCACTCTCTCGAGTTCGCTCACCGTGCTCAAGCCATCTCTTGCTCGCTTCCGCTTGTCCGCATCTTTCCCATCTGCCAGCAGTTGCAACTCGCGCGTCACCGACTTTGGAATAATCAAGTCGTCAGAAATAAATCCCGTCTTCGCCACGGCAAGCACTCTCTCGTCGATCAACGCGCTCGTATCGACATAAACTTTCCGTCGCCCGTGTCCGCGACTAGTTTTACTCAAAAGTTTTGAACCAACCAAAAAAGTTGTTTCCGCTAATATAGCAAGACAAATCATTAAAATAAAAATACTCATAACCCCCATTATATCAAATCTGCTTTTCTCTAAAAACTTTTTATGCTAAAATATAGATATGTATCAAGGCGTGGGCATCACTGGGCAAGACATCGCTCATATCAAAAATCGCGTCCGCGCGACAGATTATTTAGTCGTGGCGCAACTTTTTTTGCTCGACAACTTTCTACTCCAAACTCCGCTTCAACCCGAAGACATTAAACCTCGCCTCCTCGGTCACTGGGGAACTTGCCACGGCATCAACTTCGTTTACGCCAATCTCAAACATTTTTATCAAAACAACCCGAATCTCCAATTTGTGCTCGGTCCAGGGCACGGCTTCCCTGCACTCCAAGCCAACCTCTTTCTCGACGGTGACCTCGAACAAATCGACCCCAAGGCAACGCGTGATTTAAACGGTATCAAATATCTCTGCAAAAACTTCTCTTTCCCGGCAGGCTTCCCGAGCCATTCTTCGCCGCTCACCCCCACCGTCATCACCGAGGGTGGTGAACTTGGCTATTGCTTAGGCGCCGCTTATGGCGCTTGCCTCGGTCATCCTGAAAAAACCGTCGCCGTCTTGCTCGGCGATGGCGAGTTCGAAACCGGCACTGCGCTCGCCTCGATGAACCTAAACAAGCTTCTTGGTGGCGAATCAAACGGCAAAGTTCTGCCAATTCTCCACGCCAACGGCTACAAAATCTCCGCGCCCACCGTCTTCGCCCGCAAATCCGAACGCGAACAAAACGAACTCATTCGCGGCTTCGGCTTCACACCGCTCGTCGTCGGCGATGACCCCGAAAAATTCCAGTTCGCCCTCGCCCAAGCAAAAACCCTCGACAACCCGTTCATCATCTTTAAATCAGAAAAAGGCCAAACTGGTCCCGAAGAAGTTGACGGTCAAAAAGTCGCTGGCAACTTCCTCGCACACCAAATCCCGCTCCCGCTCGCTAAATCCGACCTGACCCAGCTCAAACTCCTTGAAGATTGGCTCAAATCCTATCATTTTGAAGAACTTTTTGACGAAAAGAAAGGCTTCACCTTATGATCGAACGCGTCGCTAATCCAGGGACAGAAAAAATCAATATCGCCAAGACTTTCGGCGCTCTCCTGAAAAAACAATTCCAAAAAGACCCCCACTTCTACCTTTTTTCTCCCGACGAAACCACGTCAAATCGCCTCACCGAAGTTTACGACGCTGAATCTCGCGCGTGGCACTTGCCCGTTGAAGACTTCGACCTCCCCGAAGCAGAAAACGGTCGCATCGTTGAGCTACTCTCAGAAAACGCTCTCTTTGCCACAATGCTCGGGCACTTATCCAACGGCGAACAGGCAATGATGACGAGCTATGAAGCTTTCTTCTCCATCGTCCTCTCCCAAATCTTCCAACAAATTAAGTTTTACAAACAAATGGACGCCGTCAGCTGGCGCAAACCTTGGAGCGCCGTCAATCTCCTCTCGACCTCAATGTGTTGGCGCCAAGACCACAACGGCTTCTCGCATCAATCTCCCGCCACCATCTCCGCTCTCCTCGATCTCCCAAGCGGCAAGGTCAACTGCCTCTTTCCGGTTGACGACTCTGCCGCCGAAGCCACTTTTGACTTTATGCTCGCTTCGGAAAACGTTGTAAATTTGACAACGTTTGATAAAAATGACACGCCACGCTGGATTGACTCTTACCACGCCAAATTCCTCTTCGATAACGGCGGCGCCAGTATCTACCGTTTCGCTTCCGACGACAACCCCGAAATCGTTCTGACCGCCGCCGGCGACATCGCCACTCGCGAGATGCTCCGCGCGCGGGAGATCATCAAACACGACTTGCCCGAGGCAAGACTCCGCTTCGTCGGCATCAACGCCCTTACCTACGGCGCCATCGGCACTACCGCCAAAAAATTCGCACAATCTCAATTCGACGACTACTTCACCACTGACAAGCCTCTCATTGCTAGCTTCCACGGCTACTCCGCCACCCTCAAAAACATTCTCACGAACTACACTTATAAAGACCGTCTCAGCGTCCACGGCTTCGAAGAAGAAGGCTCAACCACCACGCCGCTAGAAATGCTCGCCCTCAACCACAACTCGCGCTACGACCTCGCCGCCGACATCGCAGAAAAACTCAACCGCCCTGACCTCGCCGACCAATATCGCAAGGCGCTCGAAGACAACCGTGCCCACGCTCGCGAGTTCGGCATTGACCAACTCTCCCTCGATTAGCCAATACGTGCTATAATCAAGGTATGAAACTATCCGAAGAACTCATCTGGCGCGGTTTCGCGGCAAAAACTACTATCAAAAACCCTGAAGATTTAGACACAAGGGAAAATAAACAGTTCTATTGGGGTGCCGACCCGTCCGCCGACTCTCTTACTATCGGCAATCTCGCCGCTCTGATGATGTGCGCTTGCTTCGTGCGCCACGGATATAAGCCCTATCTCCTCGTTGGCGGCGCCACCGGTCAAATCGGCGACCCCAAGGAAAACGGCGAAAGGGAATTAAAATCCCTCGAAGAAGTCGCCCACAACAAATCTTGCATCAAAAAACAAGTTGAACAAATCATTCACTCCAACGAGACCGTCCTGCTCGACAATTTCGATTGGTTCAAAGATATGAACTACCTCACTTTCCTCCGCGAAATCGGCAAAACTTTCTCTATGACCCAGCTCCTCGACCGTCAATTCGTCCAAAACCGCATCGGCGAGGGCGGCTCCGGCATCTCTTATGCCGAATTTTCTTACACTCTTATTCAAGGCTACGACTTTCTCCATCTCTACCGCAAATATGGCGTCAGCCTCCAACTCTGCGGCGCCGACCAATACGGCAACTGCGCCTCCGGCATCCATCTCATCAAACGCTTAGAAAACGCCGAAGCCGACATTTGGTCAACTCCGCTCGTGATTGACCCCATCTCCGGCAAAAAATTCGGCAAATCCGAAGGCAACGCCATCTGGCTCGCTAGCAAGGACACCGGTTCTGGCAATTTCACCACCGTTTTCGACTTCTACCAATTCTGGCTCAACCAACCCGACTCCGCTGTCGAAAATCTCCTTAAAATCTACACCTTCTATGATAAAGAAAGCATAGAAGACATCATCAAGCGCCACGCTGCAGACCCGTCGGCACGCCTCGCTCAAAAAGCTCTCGCCAAAGGCGCCACCGAAGTCGTTCACGGCAGAGAAGCCACCGAAGAAGTGGCTTGGGCTACCGACTTTCTTTTCTCCAAAAACCAAGACTTCACGCCAGAGAATATCGAAAGAGTCGGCAATATAATGGGCTTTATAGAGAAAAAAGACCGCTCTATTTTAGATTTATTAGCGGAAAGCAACTTAGTCTCCTCAAAAACCGAAGCTAGAAATATGCTTAAATCTGGCGCCATCTCTTTCAACGGCGAAAAAATCTCCGAAGATTTCGAAATCGCACAAGAGGGAATCCTCAAAAAAGGCAAAAACAAGTTCGCCATCATCAAATAGATTGACAATTTTAACTATAAGTGGTATAATATAAAGATATGAACGAGAACAAATTAGAAATCATCGGCTCCACTGAATACGTCGAAATCGCTGGGATTGAAAACGTCCCCGCCAAAACCGACACCGGCGCCGACTCGTCTTCCGTCTGGGCGTCCCACATCGACGTCGATAAAGACGGCGTTTTGAGCTTCCAACTCTTCGACGAAGGTTCGGCTTTTTACACTGGCGAAACCATCACCCGCCAAAAAGACGAATATAAGGTTAAAGTCGTCCGCTCTGGTCACGGTGACGAACGCATCCGCTACCGCACCGAAATCGACCTCAAGGTCAACGGTCATAAAATCCACGCTATGTTCACTCTTGCCGACCGCTCCCGCAACAACTTCCCCGTCTTAATCGGTCGCCGCACCCTGAAAAACAAGTTCCTTGTTGATGTCTCGCAGATGGCGGTCAAGAAACAATCCAACCCCAAAACCCCGAAGCTCAACCAAGAATTAGAGAAAAACCCCTATGCATTTCATCAAAAATATGGTAAAACTATGTAACAGGGGGATTAAGGAGAGATTATGAGACTCGCTATTTTATCCAACGGCAACGCTAACTATTCCACTAAACGCCTCGTCGAAGAGGCGGAAAAGCGTGGCCACGAAGTTAAAGTTATCAAATACAAAAACTGCTATCTCGCCCTCGACGATAAGCATCCCGACGTTTTCTATAAAGGCGAAAAGCTCACTGGCTTTGACGCCATCTTACCCCGCATCTCTAATAATATGACCCGCTACGGTTGCGCCGTCGTCCGTCAGTTCGAAATGCAAGGCGTCTGGACTTCCGCCACCTCCGTCGCTATCACCCGCGCCCGCGACAAACTGCGCGCCGCTCAAATTCTCGCTAAATACGACGTTGACACGCCAAAAACCCTCGTTTCCCGCAACACTTCCGACATCGACGACCTTCTCGAGCAAATCGGCCTTCCGGTCATTATCAAGCTCGCCACTGGCACCCATGGTAACGGCGTCATCTTGGCCGACACTAAAAAGGCCGCCAAGTCCGCGCTTCAGGCTTTTTACCTCTACAATGAAGATGGCACCAACATCCTTCTTCAAGAATTTATCAAAGAATCCGCCGGTACCGACATTCGTGCTTTCGTGGTAGGTGGTCGCGTAGTCGCCTCAATGAAGAGGGAATCGCTAGATGACGATTTTCGCTCCAACCTTCATAAAGGCGGCCTCGGTACCCCAATTAAATTGACGCCAACAGAGAAGAAGATGGCTATTAAGGCAGCCAAGGCTATGGGACTCCATATCTG
>CALEGA010000039.1 GCA_937876715.1 uncultured Candidatus Saccharibacteria bacterium | reverse complement strand
AATTTCTTATCTTTATTTTATCAATAACCGCAAGCGTAGTCAATATTGATTTTTGGGACGATTGTGGTTTAGCTTGACTTATTCCCTGTTCGGGTTGTTCGGTTATTATAAAATATAATACATATTTGTAAAATATATCTATAATATATATGTATATAAAATAAGCCTCGGGTGAGGCTTATTTTATGCTTCTGTTTGGCTCGTCTAGAAGTCGTCGTCGGTGTCTTCGGTGGCTTCAATGTAGCGACGATGGGTGCGGCGGGTGATGAATACGAAGATGCCGACGATGGCGAAGGTGGTGAGGCCCCACCAGAAGACGTCTAGGGTCTCAAAGGCGTAGAGGAGCGGTGAGCCTTCTAGGTAGGCACGGTAAGCGTCGAGAACGGCACGGTATTTGGCGGGGAGCGACGGGCCGACGAGAGTGCGGCCGTATTCGCTCAAAGCTCCGTAGGCGCCTTCGGCAGCCTTGATGAGTAAGCGCGAGGAGTAGTCAACGTCTTCTGGGTTGGGCAGGCGAGAAATCATCGCTTCAAACTCGGCGACTTGGTCGAGAATGTCGAGCGCGGAGCTGATGATGGATATTCTATTATTAACGTCAAAGAGGTCGGCGAGGGAGAGGTTGCTATCGAAGACACCAAGGGCGTCGGTATAGCCAGAGAGAGCATCTTCGAGAGAGGTTTGATCGTCCGGGGTGACGTTGCCGGAGTTGATGCCACCGGTGTGGTCGTTATGCTCGGCTTCTTCGAGGGCTTTTTCTGCCGCTTCGATGCGAGCTTCTAGCTCGGCGATGATTTCTAGGAGCTCGTTTAGGTGGTCTTTCTCGGCTTCGGTGACGTTGGTGCTGTCTAGAAGCTCTTCGATTTTGTCTTTGAGTTCTTCGAGGTCGGAGAGGTCGTCTTTACTAACGGTGCTGAGGTCGTAGCTGTTGATGCGCGTGTCAACGTCGGCGAGGTCGGCCTTGACTTCTTCGATACGGGCGAGCTTGGCCTGCAAATCGTCAAGCATGTCTTCTAGCTCTTCGGCCTCGGCGGTGGTGAGGTGGTTGCCGTTGTTTTCTTGAGTTTCTATGATGGCGGCAATGAGAGCCTCGATCTTTTCCTCGTCGGCGGAGGTGACGTGGTCGATGTCGGCGACGGTAGCGTAGGAGTCTTCGATGGTGTGGACTTTTTCTTCGGTCTCGTTGATTTCTGCGATGGCGTGTTCATAGTCGACGAGGAGGTCGGTGACGATACTGGTGGCTTCGCCGTCGTGGCCGTCTAGATAGTCTTCTAAACTGGCTTTGGTATTTGCTAGATCAGTGAGGTCGTCGACGGTAGTGTGTTCGAGGTCGCCCACGAGCGTGATGGTACCGGAGCCAGTGGTGAGGGTGGAGTAGCCGGAAGTCTGGGACTCTAGCGTGACATCAACGTCGGAGAGGCCGGGAAGGTCGAAG
>CALEGA010000038.1 GCA_937876715.1 uncultured Candidatus Saccharibacteria bacterium | reverse complement strand
CATCGGGACGCTCCATATTACCCACAAACTGACGAGCATAGGCCGACAAGGTCTCCATATATCGGCGCTGACCCTCGGCATAGATGGTATCGAAAGCCAACGACGACTTACCCGAACCCGAGAGACCGGTGATGACAACCAATTTGTCGCGCGGGATGTCAACATCAATGTTTTTGAGGTTATGTTGGCGGGCGCCGCGAATTTTGATATAGTTTTCTTCCATAGTTTTCTCGCTTTAAACTAAAGGATTATACCACAAAAGCGGATTTTTTTCTAGTGCTAAGAGGCGCTTAGTATCTTGGTGGGAGTTTTTGGATGTAGGTAGTGATGGGCTGAGCACCGGCAGCTTCGGTGTGAGCGAAGAGATAGACAGCGGGGTTAAGGGCAACCAGCTCGGCATATTCGGGTAAGGTGCCGAGGTGGACGTCGGCTTTAGCGGTGCGATTGAAGAGGACTTGGCTGGCGACGACAGGACCGTTGATGGTGAGGGTTTTGTCACAGACTGTGGCACTGAGGGCGGGAGTGCTAAGGCTGCTATCGACGCAAGTGTTGACGACGCCGTCGGCGATGACCCACGCGTCAATATATTCGACGTTTTGGTCAACGTAGATGTTGCCGTTCTTGGCGTAGATGATAACTTGTGGAACGCGAGCATTGCCGTAGCTGCGCGTGACATTGCCGGTGCGGACGTCGGTAGAGATGTAGATGTTGCCGTTAGGATTGTAGATGACGAGTGGGCTGTGACCGGAATGAAGTGTGTCGGCAGTGATGGTGCTGGCGACGGTGTAGGTACTGGCGTCGGTGAGATAGCGGTCGCGGAGTTTCGCCTTGAAGTTTTCCGTATCGACTGTGATGGCGGCGCCACCAAGAGGAGTGATGGTGTCGCTGCTGTTGAGTCCGCAATTTACGTTAGCAATGGTAATGGGAGACATCGCACAGTTGCTATATGTGTTGGAGGGGTAGCCGGAAATGATGGTGGCGCCGGAAGAGGTGCGGTTGACAGAGCCATTGGCGATGATGGCGAAGTCACCCCAAGAACCGAAGATTTTTTCGGTGCCATCAACGACGGTTTTAGTGGTGGAAGTTTTGGTGCCACCATTGGTGAAGATGGAGCCACCCCAAGTTTGGAAGTTCGGATATTTGCCAATGTTGAAGCAGGTGGCGTCGGAGATTGCCCATTTGCCGCTGAAGTTGAAGCCGTCACCACTGTCGGAGGATTGGACGCCGACGGCGACGCAGAGCTTTTGGTTAGTGCCGAGCGATTTGCCGCCAAACATCGCGACGACGTTGTTTTTGTTAAGGTAGATGCCATAGCCACTGTTGCCATAAGCTTCGTTGCCATATTTTTTTCTACCAGTAGCACCGTCGGGACCGAGGTTTTGACCGGTGCGTTCTTCGATGGTTTCGCACTGAGCGCCGGTTTGGGCGGAAAAGTGACCGCACGGGTCGGTGGCAGAGCTGAGATTGCCGAGGTAGTTAGTCGCGGCGGCAGTGTCGCCCTCGATGACGAAAGAAACGAAGCGAACGGTGGCATTATAAACGTCGGTGATGAGGTATTCGCTATTATTTTTGTCAATGTGGAGTTTGTAGCTGACTTTGTTGTCTTTAGAGTTGGAGACGATAGGCTTGGTGTAGTCGCCCTCGGGTTTGAGGTTGCTGGCGCGGAAGTTCCACGGACGGACGACATCGACACAGGAGAGCTTGTCTTGGGCGGTTTTGCCGACGGTGCCATTTGGGCGAGGCAGGGCGGCAGGCGGGTCAGCACGAAGCATCTCGGGGTGTTCGTCCCAGATGTCGTTACCGACGAAGTAGTAAGCGCCACGCATAGCGTACTTTTGAGAGAGGAAGAAGATATATTGACAGTAGTTATAGGTTTGCCCGACGACTTCGGCGGTGGCGGTGGTGTTCTCGTTAAAGAGCGGGCTAGTGGTGTTACTGTAGAACGGACCGGAGCTGGAATTGTTTTTGACGATGCTGGAACCGATGCCGGAGATATTGATGCTTAGGTCAGAGGTTGAGAAATTGCGGGAGCCAGCGCCGAAACGGTAGGTAGCGGTGACATCTTCGGCGGGCTTAGAGGAGTCGTTTTTGTGTTTGACGTCGTCGCGCGAGAGATAGTGAGTGTAGGTGATGGCGGCACTGTCGGTTTTGAGAGGATAGGCGGTGGTGCCATTGACGGAGATTGGGTCGCCGACTTGGGTTGTGTCGTTAAGGGTGCCGGAAGAAGTGCCGTAGAGGGTGAATTCGCCATCGTCAATGACTTTGATTTCTGGGCGGGCGAGCGTAACGCAGAGCCATTTGTTGCTGTCGATACCGTTGGAGTTGTAGCTGGTGGTATCATATGGCGTAGGTGGAGTGTCACCAGTGTCGATGCGATAAGAAGCAGGTGAGAATTTGATGCGGGCGCAAACTTGCATAACCTGACCGTCGTTCAGTTCGACGCTGATTTTGGATTTGACGACGCCGGGGTCTTGGCTGGCTGGGGTGGAAGTGACGCTGCCGCTGCTGCTCTTGTTGGAATCGGTCTTGCCGTCAATTTTGACTTCGACAGTGTACTTGGTGGCGAGGTTAACGGAGGAAGTGTTGTGGAAGTTAAAGAAGAAAGTGGCGGAGCGGTTTTTGGCAAGCGCGACGCTACGCTTGTCGG
>CALEGA010000037.1 GCA_937876715.1 uncultured Candidatus Saccharibacteria bacterium | reverse complement strand
ACCTAATCCTTTCTTGCGCCTGAAGCCTAATCAGTATAAGAACATTGCGCCTAAAGACAATTATTAAAGCGGCTGAGTAAGCGTTTGTGCGGGATTTTATTAGTTGAAGTTAATCCCCCTTTGTTTTTGGACGATTACTTTATCGTCTTTGAAGCCTATATGTAATGTCTTAAAAGAGTTATTGTGCGACATTGGACGTGGCTGGAAAAAGGCGCTCGAATGTTCGGGCGAGTTGGGCGGGTCGTGGCTAATTTGGCGCGTTTGGGTTTGTGCGCCTTTTTTACTAATTCCCTTTTTCTTGAGCTTCTTTTTCTTCGAGGAGTTTGCCGAGGTCTTTGAGGGTTGGGCGGTCGGATTTGTCTTCGGCGGTGTTGGGGGAGATTCTTTGGTCGCGGAAAGCTTGTTGAGGGGTTTGAGGGCGGTTTGTTCGGTTTCTGTTCTTATTCTTTTTCCCTCTGTTTTTTCTCTGTTGACTAGAGAGGGAATTGTTTCGTTCTGAGGAGTTAGGAGTAAAGCGATTGTCCTCGTAAGAGGTTTTGTGGACGGTTTGGTTGGACTTTTCGCGAGCGGCTTCGGGGTTGAAAGATTTGGATTCGGAGATTCTTGAGCTTTGGAATTGGAAAGTGACGCCGGAGTAATCATGAGCGATTCCCTGTTCGCCGGCGGCGCGAACGGCGCGAACATCGAGAAGATGAATTGGGCGTTCGAATAGTCGTTAATTCCCTGTTGTCCTGCTTCCCTGCCAGAGTCGGAAAGTTCTTTTTTGTATTTTTCCGAAGCTTCGATGGTTTCGCGGATTTCGTCCTCGACAACGGAGCGGGGGCGAGAGTATTGTTCGCGAGAGCTGGCGATGATGGCTTCGAGATTGTCGGCGGGCGGCTGAGGAATTGACAGAGTGGTGGCAGAGAAAGCGGGGACTTTTTCGCCGTTGATAATCATACTGATAATGAAGTGGCGATTCGCCATTTGGATAAGGTCGGAAGCGTCGAAAGTCGGTTCGAACTGTTTAACGAGGAGTGGAGCGTCGTCGGCGGAGACGCGGAAGCTGATGGTGGTGCCGACGTTACCGAAGACGGCGTCGCGGACGGAGTCGGTCATTTGAGCAATGTATTGGTTGGCGACGGTGAGGTTAAGACCGTATTTGCGCGCTTCGGAAAGGATGACGGCGAAAGAATCGGTGGCGAAGTTTTGGAACTCGTCAACGTAGAGATAGAACGGCCGCCTGTCTTTGACGTCGGGGATGTCGGAGCGGGACATAGCGGCGAGCTGGACTTTGGTGACGAGGAAAGCGCCGAGAATGCCGGCGTTGTCTTCGCCGATTAAGCCTTTAGAGAGGTTGACGACGAGAATTTTGCCTTCGTCCATAATTTTCCTGATGTCGAAGCTGGACTTGGGCTGACCGACTATGTTGCGGATGATGGGGTTTGCCGTGAAAGCGCCGACCTTGTTCAGAACAGGAGCGATGGACTCGGTGACTTGCTTGTCACCCCAAGTGCCAAATTCTTGTTTCCAGAATTGAAGCACGGTGACGTCTTTGCAATAGTCGAGAGTTTCTTTGCGGAAGTCTTTGTCGGTGAGCATACGGGAGATGTCGAGGAGGGTGGTTTCTGGGCGGTCGAGGAGGGCAAGGAGGGTGTAGCGGAGGATGTGCTCGAGGCGGGGACCCCAAGATTCGCCGAACATACGTTTCAAAACGCCGATGACCTCGGAGGAGACTTGCGGCTTTCTGGCGGGGTCGGAAAGTTCGAGCGGGTTAAAGGCGACGGGATGCGCGGTGTCGGCGGGGTTGAAATAGACGACGTCTTTGATACGAGATTCGGGGACGAATCTTAGGTTGTTAATCGCGAAGTCGCCGTGCGGGTCGATGATACAGTAGCCTTGATTATAGAAGACGTCAGAGAGGGCGAAGAGTTCGAGGAGACCGGATTTACCGGCGCCGGTTTGACCGATGATATAGACGTGGCGAGAGCGGTCGCGGCGGAGGAGACCGAATTGGTGGTTGATGCCGCGGAAATTGGTAAGACCGAAAGCGGAGATGTTTTCGTCTTCGGCGGGATTACCGGTCAAGACAGGGAGTTTAGCGGGCGGTTCGGCGGTTTTGCTGCTTGCCCAGACGATGTTGGGGGTTTCTACGGAAGTGTGGGGGAGGTGATAGACGGAGGCAAGCTCGGAGATGTTAAGAATGAAGCCGTTGTCGGTGAACTGGCGGAGTTTATAAGCGTCGAGTGCTTCGGGTTCGAAAGTGGAGCCTTCGATCTTGAAACCGTTGAGATTGGTGGAGTTGAACTGTTTAAACGTACCGACGAGCGCTTGCATATTGAGCTTGGCGTTGATTTCGTCGGCGCCGAGGTAGGCGAGGCGGATTTTGACTTCGTAGCCGAGCTTGGTGGCTTTTTCCTCTGCCTTGGTGATGCGAGTTTTGTCGCGTTCGGAGATTTCGACGGTCGTGGTTGTCGTGCCGCCGATGCCACCCTCGGGTGGTTTCCAGAGCGCGGCGAAGATTTGACCGATCCACGCGAGGTCGATGCCGGTGCCGAGGAAGCCGGTTTTGCCGCCGGATTTAATTCGGGTGATCCATTTGTCGGTGGTGCTTTTGTGCCAATCGTCGGCGATTGGGCGGGTGAGAATTTGAATCCAGAGCTCTTCGTTGTGATCGGCGTCGAGTTTAGCGAGGGTGCCGGTGATGCCGGCGAGAGGGTCAACTTCGAACGTGTCGAAAGTTTTAATCGGAAGTGCTGAATCTTCGGTCAAAGCAAGTTCGGCGGAATAGACGATAGGGTGTTTGTGACGGTTGTCAACGTAGTCTTCGTCGCATTTGTAGATTTGGACGGTGGGGTATTGAGAGTAGATTTGACCCTCGACGAAAGATTGGAGGATTTTTGGTACCCAGACGTAGAAGCGGATTTGACCTTTGGCGGAGACGATTTCGAAGCTGAGGTGTTCTTGGACGCCGCCGGAGTTTTTGAGTTCGTTTTTGTCGCGCAAAATGCCGTGGAGGGAGGCAAAAAGTTGTTCCGCGGCGAGTTCTTTTTTGTCGTTCGTGCGGGGGATTTCCAGCATCAACAAAACCGAGTCAACGTTCAGGACCTGGAGGCGGTTTTGTTTTTTGTAGTTTTTATAAGTTAAGTATGCGAAAAGACCGACGAGCGGAATCCAGACGAAAGGAGAAAGAATAATGCTAATAAGCGACATATCTTATATTATTCTAGCATATTTTGCCAGAAAAATCGAATGTTTATGCTAATTCAAAAGAGTTTTTATCGACTTTTTTGAAGAGTTTTTTGTTCTGGAGGTTGAGGAGGATGGTGGTTTCCTTAACTTTGCGGGATTTCATAACTTCGGCAACGATTTCTTCGCGCGTGAGTGGCCTACCCGCCTCTTTAAGAACGGCGGTGATGATTTCTGAGACGGTTCCCTTTTTGTAACCCCAAGTGTCGAGGGCGTAGATGCCGCGACCGATGAGGACGAAGCGAGGGTCTTTGATGAGCTCGTTGTGGATGGCTTGAGTGGTGACGTTTTTGCGCTTAAAATCGGACTCGGCGATTGCCTCGGCGATTTCGTTGAAGTGCATTGGTTGTTTTTTCGATTCAAGAATGACGTAGATTTTGTCACGAATGTTTTTTGGGTTGACTTCAGGCCACTTGACGAGTCCCCAGAGACCGTTCAAGGTGGCGAGTTGTTTGGAAATTGAGGCAATAGCGGCGATTTGGGACGGGTGCTCGTAGTTAAGTTGTTCGTCGAGCGCTTCGAGGGAGAGTGGTTTTTTGTTGGCTTTAATCAATTTGACGATTTCGTCAACTTTGGCCTTAATTCCCTTTTCGTCGCCGACGTCGGCGATAGCAACGGCGTTGTAGTATTGGTCATTTTCAGGGACGACGGTGAGACTGGCGGAGATTTCGGCGAGGAAGCTGATGGAGGCGCGGTCGGCATTGGAGGCTTTGGAACCAAAAACTTTCTCGGCGAGGTCGGCAACGCGAGCGGCGCGACCGAGTTCGGCGAGATTACGAATCAAAACTTTTTCTGCCGCGGGAAGATTAGGAATTTGATTTTGTTTAGCGGCGATGCGGAGGCGGATAAGGATGACTTTTTCTAATTGACGAACGCGTTCACGAGTGACGGAAAGGGTTTCCCCGATTTGCTCGAGAGTCTCTTTTTGACCGCTGAGTCCAAATCGTTTTTCAACGATTATTCGTTCGCGGTCTTGGTCGATGATACTGAGACTACCTTTAATTGCTTGCGCAATAAGGTCAGCGTTTTGTTCCATTGGCTTTTTCCTTATTTCCACCCCGTTTAATATTTAAGAAAACTTATATATAATAATATCATAAAAATCGATAAGTGTCAACTTTTATGGCTTGAATTTAAGGTACGATTCATCTTTTCGTATTATTGTAGCACAAATTTTACAAAATGTGCAAGAAAATTATAGAAAGTTTTACTTTTTATTCTTTTTATGCTTTTTTAGCGCGTCTTTGCCCGGGAGTGCCTTGGTGCCAAATTTCTTGAGGAGCATATCTTCTGCCTGTTTTTTGGTGATTTTTTTGGCGTCCATATCTTTAGGGACTTTGAGATTGTTGCGGCGACCGCAGCCCTTGATGTAAGGCCCGTAGGCGCCGTTTAAAATCATAATGCCGTTGTCGAAGTCTTTGATGACGGACTTGAGTTTTTCTTCGTAGAGGACGTTTGCCTCGTCGAACGTGATAGTGTAGGGGTTTTTGCCTTTGATAGTGATGTTGTATTTTCCGGCTTTGAGATATGGGCCGAAAGGACCGGAGGCGGCGATAATTTCCGTGCCATCCTTTGCTTTGCCGAGGTTTCGGGGTAGTTCGGGGAGCGCTAGTTGTTTAAGCGCGTCGTCTAAAGTGACGGTTTTGACGGTTTTCCCTTTCGGGAGAGGAGCGAAGCGAGGCTTTTCGCCGCAATCTTTTTCGTTTTCTCCGAGTTGGATGAAACCGCCGTTTTTGCCGATTTTAGCGAAGATGGGCTTGCCGGTCTTGGGGTCTTTGCCGAGTTCGGTGGCAGAGTTGTAGCGGTCGATGAACGAGGAGTGGTCAATGAGCTCGGAGAAAGGGGTGTAGAAATCTTTGAGCATCTTGACGCGGTCGAGTTTTTCCTCAGCGATTAAGTCGAGTTTTTGTTCGACGTCGGCGGTGAAGCCGTAGTCAACGATTTGATCGAAGTGGTCGGTGAGGAAGTCGGAGACGAGTTCGCCGACAGGGGTGGGTAGGAGTTTGCCTTTGGTGGCGCCGGATTTTTCGGTGACTTTTTCGGTGGTGATTTGGTCGTTTTCGAGCTTGATTTCGAGAACTTGGCGGTTTTTGCCCTCGGATTCGCCTTTTTTGACGTAGCCGCGGGATTGGATGGCGGTCATAATGGTAGCGTAAGTTGACGGGCGACCGATGCCGAGTTCCTCGAGTTTTTTGACGAGAGAGCCTTCGGTGTAGCGGGCGGGGGGTTTGGCGAAAGTTTGACGCGCGGTGATAGTTTGCGCATTGACGGTGTCGCCAGTTTGGAGTTCAGGGAGTTCGAGATCTTTTTGTTTGCCATAGACCTTGAGGAAGCCGTCGAAAATGACGATTTCACCTTGCGCCTTGAAGATTTTGGCCGGTGCTTTGTCGGGTTTTAGGCTGACGGCGGTTTTGGCGACTTTAGCGTTGGACATTTGCGTAGCAAGAGTTCTGGTGCGGATGAGGTGGTAAAGTTTGCGCTCGTAGTCGTTGGCACCTGCTGATTCTTGTTCGATGTGGGTCGGGCGGATTGCCTCGTGTGCCTCTTGAGCGCCGGCAGATTTGGTCTTGAAGTGGCGGACTTTAAGGTATTGCTTGCCGTAGGTTTTTTCGATGTATTTGCTCATAGCGGCGAGAGCCTGACTGGAGAGATTGAGGGAGTCGGTGCGGTGGTAGGTGATGTGCCCTGCCTGGTAGAGACCTTGGGCGGCGCGCATCGTGGTTGAGGAGCTGAAGCCGAGGCGGGCGTTTGCCTCGATTTGGAGGGCGGCGGTGGCAAACGGAACGGGATTAGGCTTGAGAGCTTCGGTTTTGTCGATGCTCGCGACTTTGTAAGTGGCGTTTTTTAGGGTTTCTAAGAGAGATTTTGCTTCATCTTCGGTTTTTGGCGTGTTTTTATCCGCTAAAGTGGCGAGGAAGGCTTGGTTTTTTTGATCCTTGAAGTTGCCGGTGACCTTGAAAGAGAATTTTTCTTTGGTGTTTTCGATTTCGCGTTCTTTTTCGACGATGAGCCTGAGCGCGGGACTCTGGACGCGACCGGCGGAGACGGCGCCGGGGACTTTTCGGCGGACGACGCCAGAGAGGTCGAAGCCGACGAGCATATCGAGGGTTTGGCGAGCTTGTTGGGAGCTGACCATTGCCATATCGACGGTGCGCGGGGATTTAATGGCGGCTTCGAGGGCGGGTTTGGTAATTTCGTGGAAAGTGATGCGGTGGGTCGAGTCGGGGAGATTTAAGACTTGTAAGAGGTGCCAAGAGATAGATTCCCCCTCGCGGTCTTCATCGGTTGCGAGCCAGACGACGTCGGCTTCTTTGACGGCTTTTTTGAGTTCCTTGACGACTTTGGCGTGGTCAGGGTCGATTTCATAAGTGACGGTGAAGTTGTTTTTGATGTCAACTTTAGTGTCTTTTCTAATGTGTCCGACGCTGGAGAGGACGCGAAAATCAGAGCCGAGGTATTTTTCAATAGTCTTGGCTTTGGCGGGAGACTCGACGATGAGGAGGTTTTTAGGCATGAGGTTATAATAGCACAAAAGTTATAAAGTTGGCAAATTGAAGTCTGTCAGGAATATACGTCTCCTCGGACTTAGGTAAAGAAGACATCGAGAAAGGATGTCTCTCCCCGCGCCTAGAAGACTATGCCAACGTCCAGTGATTCATTCCGAGGGAGCGAACAGTACCTTTTATTTCCAACATAGTAATCGCTTGACTAAAAGTTGCTGCATCCATATTTAATTTTTCCATTATTATTTCACCATCACGACATTCATTGGATAGAAGTTGCAAAATATTTTTCTCTTCGTTATTGCTGGCAAAAAATGACAGCTGGTTTTGTTTGCTTTTTGTCTTAGATTCTGGAAATAGGTATTTTAAAAAATCTTCTGTGCTTAAATATGGATTAGCGCCAGTAGCAATCAATCTGTTGCATCCCTGGCTTGTTCGTCTATTTATATCTCCTGGCACTGCGAAGACGTCCTTACCTTGATTAATTGCATGCGAAGCCGTGTTTAAACTTCCCGATTGTCCCCTAGCTTCTATGACTACTACTGCGTCGGCTAAGCCAGAAATGAGACGGTTGCGATGGAGGAATGAATACCGATAATCTAGCTTGTCTCCTAGGTGATATTCGCTCGCGACAGTGCCGCCGTTTTCTACGATTTGTTGGGCGAGCGAGATATGTGTAGATGGGTGAATTTTTTCGATTTCGGTGCCGAGGATGGCGATGGTTTTGCCGCCGCCGGCGAGAGCGCCTTTTGCGGCGATAGAGTCGATGCCATAAGCGAGACCGGAGATGACGATAATTCCCTTTTCGGCG